>NZ_JBVKBI010000009.1:0-334218 GCF_055639035.1 Streptomyces sp. NPDC107654 | reverse complement strand
CGACCCTCACCTACCGCGGCCGGACCGTCGCCGATGCGCTCGGCGCCCAGTCGCCGCCCGCCTCCGCGTGAGCCGGCCCCGCACGACGACGGCCGCCCGGGGCGTATCCGGGCGGCCATCAGCCCCGACCCTACCGAAGGAGCCCCGATGAACCAGCCCGACCCGACCGCCGACGCCCTCGTGACCCACGCCCGTGACCGACTCCGCTGCATGGCCTTGAGCCTGGCCACCGGCACCGGACCGATTGTCGACCCCCAGTCCTTCGCCGCTGCTATCGACGCCTACGGGGAAGCCGTCCGCGCCGCCGCCGTCCCCGCAGTGCAGTCGCCCGCCGACCGGCCCGCCGTGTGCTGCCCGCACCCCCAGTCCGCGCATCGGCCGGGTGAGGACCCGGTGACGCCGGGCGTGTGCGACGCGTGCGACGAGGACGAGGACCAGCACGACTACCAGCCCGCGACGCAGCAGCCCACCCACCGAACCGCCGAGCACGCGTGCGGCAACTGCGAGGGCATCGACCCGGGCAGCTGCCTCACCAACCCCGACCGACGGCGGGCCGCCAAGGAGGTGGCGCAGCACGTCGTCCGTGCCATCTTCGCGCTGAAGACCCCGAGCCCCGACGGCTCGACGCACTACCAGTCCGGGTGGGACGACGGCCTGGAAGCCGCGATGGACGCGGCCCGCGACGCGGTGCTGGCCGTGCTGCCCGAGCCCGTGGCCCGGGCCGCCGTCGTCCAGTGCAGCGCCTCGGCACTCAAGCGCCTCCACGGGCCGCACCGGTGGGAGCCCCAGCCCGGCATGGACCCGGTTCGCTGCCCCGGCTACGACCCGAGCGCCACCGCTCCGCCGTCCGTCTGACCGCCAGCCTGCCGGGGGTCGTGCCCGTCCACGACCCCACGGCGGGGCCCGAGAAACGCCCTGAGCGCCAGTCTGCGCCCCGAACGCCCCGCGCGGGCAGTCCCGGAGGGTCCAGCCCCTCACAACGCCCCACAGGCCCCGCCACGCCAATCCAACACCGAGGAGAACCATGACCGACGTTCAGCCCCGCCGCTTCCACCTCCAGCGAACCACCGACATCACCGGCGTCTCCGGCACCGGCCGCGTCGCCGACGGCGTCCTGTGGCCCGACGGCACCGTCTCCATCCGCTGGCGCGGAGAACGCCCCTCCACCGTCGCCTGGAACAGCCTCGCGGACGCCGAAGCCGTCCACGGCCACGGCGGTCACACCCGCATCGTCTGGGACGACGAGCCCGCCCAGGACCCGATGGCCGTCCTCCGTGCCATCGAGGACGCGCCCCGCTACGAACTGGTGCCCGGCTGCCCTCACTGCCCCGACGGCCACACCCCGCCTGACCACGGCCAGCCCTGGGGCGCGTTCGTCGGCCCCGAGCGGGACAGCGACGGCCAGCCGATGCAGATCATCGTCGCCCGCGTCGCCGGCGCGCACGTCGCCGAGTCGGACGCCGAATGGGTCCAGGCACGCCTCAACTCCCAGCCGTAGCCCGCACCCCGCCCACCACCAGGAGCAAACCCGTGACCGACACCCCGACCCCCGCCCCCGCGCGCCCCGTCTCCCGCTGCCCGTCCGACCGGCCCCACGGCCACCGCATGCAGACCTGCGCCCAGTACGAGCAATGGCGGCGCGAAATCGACGCCGCGATCAAGGAGCCGACCGATGCCTGACCCGCACGGCCAGAGCGACCAGCAGCTCGCCCTCGACTGGGGTCCGACCTGGCGCGACGACCCCGACGCCCTCGACCGGCTGTGCGACCTCGGCGCCGAAGCCCTCCACGACCCGCACGACCCGCGCTGGCGCGACCTCCGCCACCAAGGGCTCACCGCGCTGCAAATCCACCGCATCGAAACCGTCCAACTGCAGGGGAGCTATTTGTGACCCGCCCACCAATCCGCTGGCAGCCCGAAGAGGGCTCCGCGGTGATCCTCGACGGCCGCAGACGGCTCGCGCCCCAGCAACGGAGGCCCTGATGCCCCGCAACCCGGCCCATCCCCTCAGCCCCGGGGAACTCGCCGCGCTCCGGCTCGCCGCGTCCGGCTACACCAGCCGGCAGATCGCCACCCGGCTCGACACCACCGAGCAAGCAATTCACCTCCGGCTCAAGTCCGCTGCCGGCAAGCTCGGCGCCCGCTCCCGCACCCACGCCGCCGTCATCGCCCTCCACCTCGACCTGATCCGCTTCGACGACCTGGAACTCCCCGACCAGCAGCGCGACGCCGCCTGACCCACCCGCACGCCCGCACGAAAGGCACCGCCGTGATCTACGACGACGCACCCGAAACCACCCCTTGCGCCGTGTGCGACAGGCTCGCCCGCGAACGTGTCCACCGCGGCTGCCGGGAACGGATCGACGCCGACCTCCGCGCACTCCCCGATCTCTACCGGCGGCTCGGCCCCGCCCTCGTTCCCGGCCGACGAGGCGGCGACGGCAGGTCCGGGACCCGCACCGCGCCCCTGCCGTGTAACGAGTCCGCGCTCGACCTCCTCGGCCGCGGCGGCATCGAGGGCGTCGTCGGCGGCTGGGCCCGCGACCTGTGCGAACGCGAGGAGTGGGACATCCCAGAGTTCGGCACGGTCATCGCCACCGTCGACTGGTCCTGCGGCGTGCTGATCCTCAACCTCGGCATGATCTGCGATGAGCATCCGGCTGTTCGGGAGATGGCAGATGAGGTGAAGTCCATCGCCGGTCAGGCGCGCCGCATCGTCACCGGCGAGAAGCCGCCCCGGCGGATAGGCGTGCTCTGCGCCTGCGGGCACACCCTCCGCGTCACCCTCGACACGGCCGGTGTCCGCTGCCCCGCCTGCTCGACGCAGTACGGGCACAGCGAGGCACTCCGGCTGCCGCTCGCGGAACGGCGGGCGGCGTAGAGAGCTAGCGGATGGCGGATCGCGGATAGGGATCCTTGTAAAGCGATATCCGGATAGCGCTAGCCTAAGCGTTAGCGCGTTAACGTTCGGGAGGCTGGGAGGCCGGTATGAGCGAGCAGACCTGGACCATCGAGTCCATCCGCGACGCCCTCGGCAACCCGGCCCTCGCCCAGCGCTTCCTCAGCGAGATCAACCGGGCGCCGGCCCACGAGCTGCTCCAGGCCTTCGCCCGCTGGGAGCGCATCGCCAAGGACACCGTCGCCGCCGTCCAGCGGGGCCGGGTGATCGCCGCAGCTCAGGCCCGCGGCGAAGACCCGACCGCCGACTGGACCGACGCTACCGACCGCGTCCTCGCCGCGGCCGACCGTATCCGCACCCGCGGTGCCGCCTGATCCACCGTTCGGCGCACTGACGGTTCCCTCGCTGCTACGCTCTGCTGCGAACCCGGAGCCTCGGCCCTTCACCCCCCGCCTGCACGGACCGACCGAGGGCTGGAGTGTGCCCATGTACCGCCTGAAGTACGACGACGCCGCCGAAGCAGTGCACGAGGCGATGCCGGCTGACGCCAGCGAGGGGCTCACCCTGGCCTTAGCCGACGCCTGTCACGACCCGTTTGCCGTGACCGAGCCCTACGGCGAGGACGACGGCGTCATGCGGATCATCGTCACCGGGCAGGCATTCGCCGTCCTCCTCATCGGACAGACGCTCAAGACGATCACCGTGCTCCAGATCAACTACCTCGGATGAACGACGAAGGCCCCGCCCGGACTCACCCCGGGCGGGGCCTTTCGCGTGCCCGGCTACAGTTCGCTCAGCTGGTACAGCTCCGGCAACGGTGGCATCGACACTCGCAGCACACGGCCGAGCATCGCGCGGGCCATCATCTCCCACTCCGCCTCCGGCCGGCCCGCCGGGCGCACGAACAGCAGACTGCCGTCCGCCCGGACGTAGGCGCCCCCGGTGAAGTTCGAGTCCGTCTCCAGCGTCGATACCTCGACGCTGTACTCGGCGAGCAGCTGGGGGAGCGGGGTGTCGAGAAGGTGAGCAGCAGTGGGTCGCGTGACGGGCACCGCAGTGCTGTCGCTGTCTTGGGTTGCTAATGTCATACCTAGAACTCCGATCTGGACGGGTTGGATTTCTTGGGGCAGCGAGGTGCGAACTCGCTGTCCGAACCGGCCGGGCGGGTGCGAACCGCTCGGCCGTTCGCTTTTTACGCGACAGGGATCTTCACGCCGGGCGCGTATACGTCCTCCCAATAGGCGACTGGGCCTTCCTCGTCGTGGAAGGTCACGTTCGTGACCAGCACAGCCACAGCCGTGTGGGCTGGAGCATCGAGCTGCAGCGCGTCGATCTCGCCCTGTGATGCCTGCCGCGCATGGGCAGTCCTCTGGCCCTTGGTGACTTCGCGGCCGGTTCGCTCGGTGTACAGCTCGCCGAAGTGGTGCTCCATCCGCTCTTCCTCGGCCAACTCGGGCACCTCGTTCACGGTGCGCGGCACATAGACCGAGACGCCCACGCTCGTGGGCCGACCGTCCCGCCGGAACGTCCGGATGCGGATGACGACCTCTTCGCCCGGTTCGATCTCAAGGGCGCGGCACACGTCAGCGTCGTGCGTAGAGCGCCGCATGACACGGAGTCCCGTCGAGTCTTCCCCGGGGCCGTAGCGTCGGCCGGTCCTGTTCAGTCGGTCAAGGCGATCCGGGCCGCTGATGACGACGTCGGGCTGTGCGGCCACCACGGTGCCCTCCAGCGTTGCGGTGGTCAGGCCCTCTGCCTTGAGCATCTGGAAGGCCCGGTTCGCCGTGTTCATCGAGACGCTGAACTGGTCACAGACCTTCCGCAGAGACGGGAGTTGGGCTCCCGCCTCCAGTTCTCCATCTTGGATCTGCCGCCGGAAGTGGGCGGCGATCTCGTCGTAGCGCCTCTTCGGCGGCATCGAGTCTCCGTTCTGCGTGTGGGGTTGCGGGACTGCTCTCTAGCGCTCTAGATTAGGTGCAGCGGCCAAGCCGCGCAACAACAAGAACGGCCCCGCATCGGTGGTAGCGCACCGATCGGAGCCGAGGGGCCCGGGGCCAGTGGTAGCGCACTGGCCCCGGGGCAGCCAGCAACCTGATGAAGGCAGGAGCTAGCTATGCCGCAGCTTACCCGTGCTGTATTGCACTCGGAGACCACCCCCACCCCCACCCCCACCGCCCCGCTGCCGCCGGCCGCGGTCGACGCGATGCGCAGCTTGGAGCTGAGGCTCGCCGACCAGACCGTCGCGAACTTCGACCACTGGGGCTCCATCTTCGGTTTCTCGACCGTCGAGGACACCGAGAAGGACATCGTCGAGGCGCGCACCGACGGCGCCAGCATCGACGAGTGGGAGACCGTCGACCGCGACGGCCAGCCGCTCCGGGTCGTGCGCGCCACGCACCCGCAGTGGGGCATCGACATCCACGTCTTCTCCATCTGGGACACGCGCAGCAAGGCGGCGACGCGGTGACCGCCCTCGCCGTCCGTCCCGCGCCGACGCAGCCGGGCCTGTCCGAGGCGGACCGCACTGCTCACGACCTGGCGACGTTCGTCCGCACGGTGGAGCCGACGCCGGACCTGCCGCCGCTGCCCACCGAGCCGGCCGAGCGCCGCCGCGTACTGAAGGTGCGGGGCTGGTGAGCGGGGAGCGGGAGCGTCTGCAGCTGCTGCAGGCGGCGACGCAGGAGATCGTGGCTGGTCTGCCCGCGTGGGACGGCGAGTCGCCGTCGGTGCTGGTGACGGTCATCGACCCGGTGACCCGGCAGCGTCTCGGGCACTGGCGGGTCCCGGCCACCGCGCAGCCCCAGCCCCAGCCTGGTCCCCGTCGTCTGCGTGTCGTCCGGGACGCGTCGTGAGCGCCGCGGAGTACGCGGAGTTGCTCCGCCGCCTCCGTGAGGTCAATCACCGCAGCGAGCACCCGACTCGCTGACCCTCTGATCGCCGCGGGTGGCGGTACATCCCCCAGCCGTCACCCGCGGCCCCCTAGACCGCCGCGGCCGGCGCCACCCACGCCCATGCCGGCTGCGGCACCCCACCCCATCCCAGCCTGACCAGCCGAGGAGTCCCGTCATGCCCGCCATCGCTCCGCTCGTCCTTGCTCGGTACGTCGACGACATCGCCTTCGTCGCCGAGGACCGGCCCGCCACCACCGTCGAGGATTTCGTCGACCAGCTTCAGACGGCCGCCGACAACCTCGACACCGCCGGCATCACCGGCACCGAGGACCTGGAGACCGCCGCCACGCTCATCTCCGAGGCCCTGTCCGCGCCCGCCGACGAGCAGCGCACCCTCATCAGCCGCGCGAACCGGCTCCTGAAGAACGTCGGCGAGATGGTCGACGAGTACCGCGACATGGTCTGACCGCACCCCGGCGACCGCCCCATCCCCGTCCCACCTGACCAGTGAGGAAGACCCGTCATGTCCATCCAGGACCGCATCCGCCTGATCGAGCAGTACGCCAAGGCCGACCCGGAGCAGCGGAAGCTGATCCGCGATCACGCGGCGGCCGTCGACTCCGTCACCCCGCTCGGCCCCCGCCTCGTCGACGAGCTCGACGGCCTGCACCTCCCGGCCGCCGCCTGATGGCCACCGTCGAGATCGTCTCGTTCGGCTACCTGCACGACGCCCCGCCCACCGCCGACATCGTCCTCGACCTCCGCCGGGCCTTCCGTGACCCGCACGTCGACCCGCGGCTGCGGGAGATGACCGGGCGGGACCGGATCGTGCGGCTGGCTGTGCTCCGTACTGCGGGGATTCGGCGGCTTCTGCGGGCTACGACTCGGCAGGTGCAGGCCTACGCGGTTGGCCCGTCTGCCGGCCGCATCGTGGTCGGCTCCGGTTGCGCCGGTGGCCGGCACCGCTCAGTCGTGGTCGCCGAGAAGCTCGCCCGTCGGCTTCGGCGCCGCGGCCACATCGTCACTGTCCACCACCGAGACATCGCCCGGCCGGTCGTACACCGCTGACCGGCCAGTCCCGGCCCGGCTGTGATGGTGCCCGATCGACTCGGGCCAGGGCACGCACCGCCACCCATCCGCCGTGAGAGAGGAGCCCACCGTGGGCCGCACCCCCGACGACTACGAGCAGAAGTACGCCGCCTGGCGCCAGGCCAAGCAGGCCCTGGACGCCGCCCGCCGCAAAGACCGCTACAGCGTCGACCCCGCCGTCAACCGCGACCGCGCCCAGGAGCGGGCCGCCGTCAAGGCCGAGATCAAACAGGCCGAGCAGGCGGAGGCCGCCGCGCGGAAGGCTCTCAACTTTCCCTGGGAGAAGTGAAAAAAGCCATGACGAACCTCATCAACCACATTGGCTCTGTCGGTCGCCGGCTTGACGTGTTCGCCGTCATCGAGAAGCTGCTGACCGCCGCCTCGCTCGCCCTCGTTGCGATCACGGTCGGCGGACAGCTCGACCACATGCTCGGCCTTCATGGCCGGGCCGGCACTGTCGTCGCCTGGTCGATCGCCATCGTCTACGACGCGCTGTGGATCGGCTCGCTGCGGATGTCCGAGGTGGCGATCCGGCAGCGGTCCAAGATCGGCATCATCGTGATGCTCGGCCTTTCCGCTGCGGCGGTCGGGGTGTCATCGACGATCCTGCTCATGCTCGGTCACGCGAAGGTGTTCGCGTTCGTGCCGGTGGCCGCCGCCCTGTTCATGGGGCTGCGTTTGTTCGCCGGGAACGTCCTCGCCGATGCCGCGACGGCAGCCGAGATCGCCGAGCAGTCGGCGGCCGACCGAAACGCCCGCGCCGTGGCCGCGGCCGGCGCCCGACACCTGCGGTCGGAGGCCGTCACCGACGTGCTCACCGAGACCGCCACGCATCTCGGCGAGATGGAGCGGCAGATTGCCCGCGCCGTCGTTCTCACCAAGGCGCAGGCGCGCATCAACAAGGCCCGCGCTGAGGCTGAGGAGCGGCTGCAGAAGTCGGAGACGGAGCACGGCGTGAAGGCGCTCGCGTTCGCCGAACGCGACCTCGTCCTGGCTGTGTCCCGGCCCGCGGTCACGGCCGGGGGAGACGCCCCCGCCGAGCTGGGTGGTCACACGGTGGTCACACAGGTCACCCCGGAGATTGAGGCCGTGACCACGCCCCCCGTGACCGCCCCCGTGGCTGCCCCGGTCACACCCGTCGAGCAGACCCCGATAGAGGACGGAATGACCCTGGCCGACCTCGCCGCGATCGAGGGAGTCGACGCCCCTCAGCCGGGCGCGACGCTCTCCGATGAGCAGCTGCGCGTCGTCCTTCGCTGGCTGCGGTACGGCATGGAGCCGCCCCGCTCCTACCGGCAGGCGCAGAAGGAGTTCCGCTCCGCCGGGTTCACCGCCCGGGAGGAGCGCGTGCGTCGCATCTGGGGCGAGATCGAAACGAACGAGGCGACCGCCCACGCCTGACCGCAGGCCGGCACCGCCAGTGAGGCCCAGCCCGCACGGTCTGGTCCTCGCTGAGACTGCCGGAAGCAGTCGACACGCAAAACCCCAGCTCAACCCCGGTGAGTGCGCCGGTGAGCGGAACGCTCGCAGACCCGGCAAGCAGACCCGGAAGCTCCGCAAGACCCCACCGAGGAGGAGGTACCAGCCGTGGCGACCGCCAGCCGCCCGTCCCGCAAGGCCCTGCGCCAGGCGCGATCCGCCCAGTTCCTGGGCGACCGCCGCAAGGAGGCCGAGGCGGAAGGACCGTCAGCGGTCCTGGCGGTGGCCATGGACCAGCTCCGGTCGGCGATCTCCCATCTGCCCGAGACGCATCGCGCGGACGCCGCGCGCAGCGCCACCCAGATGCTCGATCAGCTCCGCCAGTCCCTCACCGAAAGCTAACGGCCCGTAATGGCTCAACGGATGGCTCAAGCCGTTCCGAGCCGAGTCACCGGCTCCCAACGCGCCCGCTCGCGTGCACGCGCGCGCGAGGAAACCACTAACCCACCGTAACCGCAAGGGGGTACCCCGAAATGCCCGTCATCGACGCAGGGATCTCCGCCGCCACCGGCGGAACCTGCCTGGGAGCAGCCGGCGTGCTGTACGTCGCCGACCGCCTCCCCTGGATCAACCGGCTCGCCGCGAAGATCAAGAGCCCGCAGATCCAAGTCCTCCTCGTCCTCACCGCATCCATCGGCCTCGTCTCCACCCCGGCCGGCCGGCTCATCAACCGGGCCACCACCGCCGTCGACGGCTTCGCGCAGAACCTCGTCGGCCACTGGACCGGCTTCGGGATCATGTTCGCGCTGGCTCTCGCAGCGCTGCTGTGGCTGATCAGCGACTTCATGACCGGCGTACAGACCCGCACCCTGCTGCTGGCCGCGTTCGCCCCGCCCCTGACCGTGATGATCCCCGGCAGCCTCGGTGACGGAGCCGCCACCGCTCTCGGCTTCATCGCCACCCAGGTCGGCTCCCTCGTCATGTGGCTGATGGGAGGCTGACATGCTCGGCCTCATCCTCCTCTTCGCGATCGCATGGGCCTGCGCCAGCGGCCTGGAAAGCGCCTTCAGCGAGGTCTCCAAGAAGCACAAGAAGCGCATCGCCAAGGCCGCGAAGAAGAACGGTCGCCGCACCGGCGCCAAGCTCGCCGCCTGGGCAGCCACCGGCGCCACCGCGGCAGGCACCTTCTGGAAGGGCTTCCTCGACGGCTGGAAGCGCGAATGGCCCAAGGCCAGGGAGCGCGCCGCCGTCAAGTTCGGCCGCCAGCCGCACGCCGAGACCGGCGAAGCCGCCCCCGAGGCCGAGCCCCAGCCCGCCCCCGAGGCCGACACGCCGGCCGCCCCGGCGGCCGTTGAGACCGAGCCCCGAAAGCTCGTCCTGATCAAGAACGACACCAACACCGACACCACAGGAGCACCCATGGCCCTCGCCACCATCCCCGAGATCACCGGCGTCAACACCCTCAAGCAGGCCGTCGCCCGGTTCGCCTCCGAAGCCTCCGTCACCGCCGAGGAAGCCGGCGCCATCGCCCAGCGCGCCGCTGACCAGCTCGCCGCCATCGAAGCCGCCATCGAGCAGGCATCCGCCCTGGAGTTCGGCGACGACGGCGGCACCCTCCAGGAGCTCGCCGCCCTCCGCGACCAGTACGCCGCCGCCCTGCAGGCCGCATCCGCCATGCAGAAAGCCGCCGTCGACAACGCCGCGATCGCCGCCCAGTCCTCCCGCAACATCCACACCCGGCACGGCGGCATCCAGGAAGCCGTCGCCGCCACCGGCGGGCGCATGGCCGCCAAGCAGGCCTACACCGCCGACGTCTGACCCGGCCCGCGGCCCCGGCCACCACGCCGGGGCCGCTCCCCACCCGAACTTCACCAACCAGCAGGAGTAGTAGCCGCCATGCCGACCATCCTCACCGTCGAGAAGACCAACGGCACCGACGACCGTTCGACGACACGCAAGCGCCGCTCCTCCCGCAACCGCAACACCAAAGCCGCCCGGCGAGCGCTGCGTGCCGCCTACCGCACCCGCCGCGGCATGGCCCCCGTCTACGCCACCGCCGCCCAGGCCATCGCCGGAAGCGCCCTCTCCGTCCCCGCCGACGGCTGGAAGACCGCACTCGCCGCAACCGCAGCAGGAGCCGTCACCACCGCAGCCTGGGGACGCTGGCAGGGCAACGTCGGCAAGCGCCACATCGTCAAGCGCCGACTGCCCGCCCGCCGCGACCTCATCGCCACCGCTTCCGCCGTCACCACCGGCGGCGGCATCGTCACCGCCATGGCCGCCACCGGCGGACTCCAGATCGGCCACAGCCCCTACCCGGGCCTCGTCGCCGCCTGGGGCCTGAGCCACGGCATCTACTGGTGGCGGCGCGGCAAGAAGACCGCTGCGCCCGCACCGTCCCTCTCCAAGCAGATGCAGGCATGGCAGGACGAGGTCGCCTGCCAGGACGGCCCCCTGCCCGGCTCCAAGCTCGTCGACGTCGTGACCACCGACTACGGCTGGAACGCCGTCATCGTCGTCCGCAAGGGCAACTGGCGGAAGGCTCACTCGGCCGCCGCCGACATCGCCGCAGCCCTCGACCTGCCCGAGGAGATGCTGCAGATCGAGAAGGCGACGGGCCAGTCCGCCAAGCGGGCCATCATCGCCGTCTTCGACCGCAACCCGCTGCAGACGCCCACCGACCACCCCGGCCCGCAGATCCTCAACACCACCACCGGGCAGGCCGTGGTCGGCCTCTTCTACGACGGCGAGCCCGCCCACTACGCCTTCTGGAAGCCGTCCGGGCCGGTCCACACCGTCGTCTACGGCGCCACCGACGGCGGCAAGTCCCGCTTCCTCGACATGTTGCTGGGCACCGAACGGCACAACGGCGTCGTCTCCTGGGTGTGCGACCCGCAGGGCGGCCAGTCCCTGCCCCGCTGGCGGGAGGCCGTCGACTGGTACGAGGACACCGCAAAGGGCGGCCTGGCGATGCTGCACTCCGTCCGCAACGTCATGTACGAGCGCTCGGCCCGCTACTCGATGATGGAGTTCACCGACGCCAAGGGCCGCAAGCTGCGCGGCCGGGACCACTTCGTCGTCGGCGACCCTGACCCGTTGATCTCCGTCACCATCGACGAGGCCCACCGTGTCCTCAATCTCCAGGGTGCTCCCGCGCTCGTCCTGGAGATCATCCAGATGGCCCGCAAGTGCGGCATCAAGATCCGGCTCGTGTTCCAGGGCCCCAAGGCCAACATGTTCGGCAACGCCCCCGAGTCCACCGACATCCGCGAACAGGCCCAGTCCGGCAACACGATCATGTTCCGTACTGCGTCCAGTCTCACCGACTCCATCGGCCTGCCCGGCTGGGACGTCAACCCCAGTCAACTGCCCATGTACTGGCCCGACAAGACTTCCACCGCTGGCCTCGGCTACATCAAGGGCCCCGACAACCGGCAAGCGATGTTCCGCGCCTACTTCGACCGCGACCCCGCCCACTGGGCCACCACCGGCATCACGCCCACCGTCGAAGGCTCCGCCGCAGCCGTGGCTGGCAAGGCGTACAGCGAGCGCCTGGACCGGCTCGCAGCCCGGCTGCGAGGGGAAACGCCGGTGCTGCCTGACGACGCCTACACCGACAACCCCACCGGCATCGCACGGCTCGCCCCGTCCACCGACCCCATCGCCCAGGCCGCAGCCGCCATCGAAGCCGAAGCCCCCGCCGGCACCGACGACCGCGTGCTCACCTACCTCACCGAACGAGGCAGGCCCGCCGGCCGCACCACCATCTCCCAGGAGACCGGGCTCACGATCAGCGCCGTCAAGAACGCCCTCACCCGCCTCAAGAACAAGAACCAGGTTGTACAGGTCGACCGTGGCATCTGGGCCCACCCCGACCACGCCGACACCCCCGCAGACGCCACCGACATCACCGACGCCGCCTAGGAGCCCACGTGACCGCCCAGCCCGACCCCCAGCTCATCGCCGCCGTGGACGCCATCTACCACGGCCCCACCAGCTACCGCGACGACCGCCAGCCCCCCGCCTACGGCCCGACCCCTCCCGTGCCGCAGCCCGGTACACCGCCGATGTCACAGCGCGCCACCGACATCAGCCGCATGATGATCGCCGGGGGAGTGGCCACCGTGCCGCCCGGCCTCATCGCCATCGGCATCCTCGTCGCATCCCAGCACGCCGACCCCACCGTCATCGGCATGATCTGCGCAGCCCCCGCAGCGCTCGCTGTGCCGATCCTCGCCATCGCCCGGCTACTCCGCCGTGCCCGGGACGTCGCACCCCAGACGCACCACCACCACTACGCCGGGCCCGTCGACCAGCGCACCGTCCACAGCAAGACCACCGGCCTGTGGGCCAGGACCAACAACGAGCAGTAGGAGACTGAACCATGGCCACCATCGAGGACATTGCCACCACCGACGACTACGAAGCCGAGGCCCAACCGTGCGGCGAGGGCATGTGCCAGTGCTCCTGCGTCGGCCTCCTGCACCCATGCGGCTGCGACTGCTGGCACTGCCCGTACTGCCAACAACTGCCGGAGGACTGTGAGTGCGAGGACGACCACTGAGGTAGTTGAGCACTTGACAGGCTGACCAGCGCCGAAGCAGACTCTGTTCAATCTAGTACACGTGTCCCCAGGGTCATCGCGCGCGCGGTGGCCCTGAAGCGTTTCCGGGGAGGTGAACGATGCCTCCCGGCTACGTCTCCGCTGCGGATGCCGCCTACTACGCGGGCGTCCCCGTCGGCACCATCTGGCGCTGGGCCTCCGAAGGACGCATCGGCAAGACCGGCCGTGGCAAGCAGGCCGGCTACAACGTCTTCGACCTGCCCAAGGCCCGCCGCGACGAGTACACGCGCGAGCTGCTGGAGCCTGGCGCCCCGCCGCCGCTGCCGGCCGGAGCTAAGGCCGCCTAGAAAGTGCGACGTGCAATGGCGTGCTGCCGACCTTGCGACCCCCTCCCGGTACCCCAAACTCCCGGTCGGGTTACACCATGCAGGCGTCAAGCGGGTGCCCGCAGCGGGACTCGAACCCGTACTTCCACGCACTAACCGGCACGTCGCCAGCCGGTACACCCAGCCTACGCCGCAACGCGCACGCCGCCGCCCGCGGGGAGACGCCGTGCCGCACATGAACCTGCTCGTCGTAAATGAGTTACTGGACGAGGCTGCCGCAGGGGCTGGCTCTCCTGCAGGCCACCGAGGTGGCCAGGACGCCGCACGGCGCCTACACGACCATGGTCACGCTCGACATGCCCTACGTGCCCGACGGTGCCATCTCAGTCGAACCCATCTTTCAGCGGACTCCCGACGGGGTGCGCGTGCAGTCGCTCGCCTGGCACTATCCCACCTGATCGTCCCGCCGTCTGCACTCCGTCCCGGGCGGCGGGACTTCGGCCGTTTCGGTTGCTGTCGCTCCGGGTCAGTGCGACGATCCGCGGACGATCGGCTCCACTGCGGGGGATTCATGCGCACCACTGTGACGGCGGCTCTGGCCGGCGCTATCGGGATCGTCATCGGAGCGGCCGGCTGGGCGGTGATCGGCCCGGAGAAGACGAAGACGGTCGACGCCAAGCCGGCCATGGCGGCAACTGCTACACCCAGCCCGGACGCTGGCAGCCATCACTACGGCACGGCTCAGCAGATCGCCGATGCGCTGCAGGCCCGCGGCATGACGGTGTCGATGCTGCACAAGAGCGAGGGCACGTACATCAGCGAGGTGGGCGGTAGTTCCTACGACTTCACCCTCACCGACAAAGCTGGCCGGCCCGCACCGGGCGACGCAGGGATCAACATGTTCCCGAATCATGAAGCATTGACGTCGTGGGTGGAGCTGTCCAAAAGCATGGGCGGTATCGCTGTCACCGGTGATACCTGGGCGGTCAGCCTGCCCACCAGTAGCACAGCAGCCCGCACGGACAGCAAGCGCCTGGCCCCGCTGGTGGCCAAGGCCTTGGACGGCACGGTGCAGCAGTAGCTCCACCCCGCCACCCGCAGCCCAGCTCGGTGGTGTGCGCACCGACAGTCCCACCCCACTCGCCCCTGCCCTGCTGCCCACCGCCTCGGTGTGGAGGTGCCATGGCCTACAGCAAGGGACGCTCGGGCACTGCGTGGGCGGCGATGAGGGCACGAGTGTTCGCCGAGGAGTCGCACTGCTGGATCTGTGGCCAGTGGGTGGACCAGGAACTGCCGCGCACGCATCCGATGAGCCGCACGGTGGATCACATCGTGCAGCTGTCGCATGGCGGGCCGCCGCTGGACCGGTCGAACTGCCGGCTGGCGCACCGCCGGTGCAATGGCCGGCGGGCAGAGCCACGCGAGCCTCGGCGGAGGCCGAAGTCGACGGTGTCGGTCGAGGCGGCAAGCCTCTGACCTGGGAATACGCGCCAGCGCGGGAGGAATGTCCGTTTTTTGATTTGATCTTGCTTTGACCCCGCGCCCCCTTCAAAAAAATCTCCCCCCGAAGAAATCTCGGGGGCTTCGATCTTGGTTCCGGGGGGATTATGGCCACAAAGCGGCCGACGGGACTTGGTCCTCGCGGCTCTCGGCTCTGGCGGGAGATGACGGGTTCTGGCTCTCTGACTCCGACGCACTTGGTGCTTCTGGAGGAGGCCTGCCGTCTCGCTGACCGGCTCGATTGGCTCAACGTGATTCTGGCGCGGGCTTGTTCTCCGGTCAAGGCGGACGACGGAGAAGACGAGGGTGATTCTCCGGCGATCGGGCCGCTTCTCGCCGAGGCGCGGCAGCAGGCGACTGCTCTTCGCGGGCTTGTGGCGGAGATTCGGCAGGCACAGAAGGGGTCGGCGGCCCCCGCGGGGAAGCCGACTGGGAAGGCGGGGGGTTCGGGTGTCGCGGATCTCTCGGCGCGAATCGCTGCGCGGCGCGGCCAAGCCCAGGGTTGAGTGCGTGCCGCCGTCGGCCTACTCGCTCGGTGACGAGGCGGTGGAGCTAGCGCGGCGGGCCGGGCTGGTGCTGGATCCGTGGCAGGCGGATTCGATCCGGCTGATGCTGTCCGTGCGCGAGGACGGCAAATGGAGCTGCTTCGAGTACGGCGAGATCGTGGCCCGACAGAACGGCAAGGGCGCGATCCTCGAAGCTCGCGCGCTGGCGGGCCTGTTCCTTCTCGACGAGCGCCTGATCATGTGGTCGGCGCATGAGTACAAGACGGCGATGGAGGGGTTCCGCCGGTTCAAGGCCTTGCTGAAGGGCTTGGGGGAGCCGCTGTCGGACAACTTGATCGACGTCGACGGTGTCCACATCAAGGTCATCAACACGAACGGGGAAGAGAGCTTCGAGCGGCTCGACACGGGCGCGCGCGTGAAGTTCATTGCTCGGTCGAAGGGTTCGGGCCGCGGCTTTTCCGGCGACTGCAACATCATCGACGAGGCGTTCGCGTACACCGCGATCCAGCAGGATGCGTTGATGCCGACGATGTCGGCCCGGCCGAATCCGCAGATCGTCTACACCTCGTCGCCGCCGCTGGACGGTGACGACGGCTCCGGCGAGGTGATGTTCGCGCTCCACGCGCGGGCAGAGGCCGGCGGCGACGACAGCTTCGGTTGGCGGGACTGGGGGATCGAGGGTGACCTCGACCACTTGGACGCGATCGATCTCGATGACCGACGTCTGTGGGCGGCGTCGAATCCGGCGTTGGGCTACCGGCTGTCGGAGGAGGCGGTACTGCGGGAGCGCCGCTCGATGGGCGACGCCGGCTTCGCGCGGGAGCGGCTCGGGGTGTGGCCGCGGAAGAGCGAAGGTAACGCGGTCATCGACGCGGCGGCCTGGGCGAGGCTCGCGGATCCGCAGTCGGAGCGGGATCGTGACTGCGGAGTGGCGATCGGCGTGGACGTGTCGCCGCTGCGGGATTACTCGGCGGTGTGCGTGTACGGGGTCCGCGGGGACGGGCTGGGGCACACGCAGCTGGCGGACTACAGACCGGGTACAAAGTGGCTGGTGCCGCGGTTGGCAGAGCTGCGGGAGGCTCTCGGCCCGATCTCGGTAGCGATGGGCCGTGGGACGTTCGCGTTCCTGGAGACGGCCCTGGACGCCGCCGACTTTCATCGGCCGGAGGATCCAGAAGCGCCGCAGCCGGGCGATCTGGCGGTGACGAACGCGGTGGATATGGCGGCGGCGGCCGGCCAGCTGCTGGAGGCCGTGCGCGAGGAGTCGTTCCGGGTCGTCCCGAACCGGCATCTCGATGTGGCGGTGGCGGCGGCGAAGACCCGGGCGACGGGCGAGACGATCGCGTGGACGGTGAAGGGCGTGGAGGGCGACATCTCTCCCCTGGTCGCGATGACGTTGGCCCGCTGGTCCTACGTGGCCCGCTCGCACCTGCTCGAAGGATCCCAGTACGACGTACTCGACAGCGTGTTCTAGGGGGGGTCGGCTGTGCGTAACCCGTTCCGAAGCATGCTGCGCCGTGGCGGTGCCGAGCGCCGGATGCTGGACGCATCCTCGGTGTCGTGGCCGGCGGATCCGCTGTCGGCTCCCGCAGCCCTGAACGAGGACGGCGCCCTGCGGCTGGGCCCGGTCTTGGCGGCTGGCCGCTTGCTGGCGGCGACGATCTCGGGGATGCCACTGTGTGTGTACCGGCAGATGGGCGACAGCAAGCAGGAGTTGCCGCTGCCTTCGCTGTTCGTCCAGCCAAGTGCGCAAGGCACGCTGCATGACTGGGTGTTCCGGGCGGTGACGTCGCTGGCCTACCGGGGCAACGCCGTCGGCGTGGTGACGGCCAGGGACTACTTGGAGTATCCGACGGAGATCGAGTGGCTGGACCCGTCGTGCGTGCTGTGCGAGGACCGCATGGCGCCGATGGGGGAGCCGGGGTCGTTCACGAATCCGAAGTTCTCGTACCTGGGCGAGAAGCTGCCCATTCAGGACGTCGTGCATATCCCGTGGTTCCAGCTTCCGGGCCGGGTGTGGGGGCTGTCGCCGATCGGCGCCTACGCGGTGACGGTGTCGACGGGCTTGTCGGCGCAGAAGTTTTCTGACGACTGGTTCCGCTCGGGTGGAGTTCCGCCGGGCCGGTTCAAGAACACCACGCAGACAGTCGACCAGCAGCAGGCCAACGTCATCAAGCGTCGCGTGGTCCAGTCGATCAGGTCGCATGAGCCGATCGTGTACGGCAAGGACTGGGACTATGAGCCGTTCACGGTCTCGCCGAACGAGGCGAAGTTCGTGGAGACGATGCGGCTGACAGCGTCGACGATCGCCTCGATCTACGGGATTCCGCCGGAGATGATCGGCGGCGAGACCGGCGGAACGATGTCCTACAGCTCGCCAGAGCAGCGGCAGATCGAGCTGGTGCAGTTCTCTCTGCTGCCGTGGCTGGCTCTGCTGGAGTCGCACCTCAGTGCGCTGCTGCCGCGCGGCCAGTACGTGAAGTTCGACCCGGACGTGCTGATCCGCGCCGACCTGCTGACGCGCTTCGAGGTGCACGAGAAGAAGCGCCTGATCGGCTGGGACAACATCGACGGACTGCGCGCCCTGGAGGACGAGCCGCCGCTGCCGAACGGTGCCGGCCAGGACTATACGCCGCTTCCGATCGCCTCGAACGCGACGATCTCACCCCCCGCTATCCGTAGCGATGACCCGGGGCCGTTGCGCCTCATCCGAAAGGACGGCACCGATGGTTGACCGGCATCAGCTGCTGGACTCGCCCGAGCGGCGCTCCATCGCGGCCAGCGAGTTCGAGATGCGCGGCAAGGGCGACGGGCTGACCCTCACCGGCTACGCCAGCATGTTCGGGAACGGCTACGACGTTCTTGGCGGCCCGCCCTACGGGTGGACGGAGCGGGTCGACCAGCGGGCGTTCGACGCCACGCTGGCAGCGAAGCCGGACCTTCACCTGCTCATCAACCACGAGGGCATGCCGCTCGCCAGGACGAAGAGCGGCACGCTGCGGCTGTCGACGGACTCTAAGGGCCTTCTCGTCGAAGCGGATCTCGACCGCCGGGACCCGGACGTGCAGCGTCTGGAGACGAAGATGCAGCGCGGCGACATGGACGAGATGTCGTTCGCGTTCCGCGTGAAGGCCGACCGCTGGTCCGACGACGACACCGAACGGACTTTGACCGAGGTCTCCCTCCACAAGGGCGACGTCAGCGTCGTGAACTTCGGTGCCAATCCGGCAACTTCAGCTCAGCTGAACAGCGTCAGCGCGGCGCTGGAGGTGCTGGCCGGCGTCGATCCGGAGCAGGCTCGTTCCGAGCTTCGGTCGGGCGGCGAGCAGGTCTTGCAGCGACTGGAGCAGGCCCGCGAGACGGTTCTCGCCCTGCACCGGTCAACGAAGCCGCAGTCACCGAAGGGGCGCATGCTGTCCGTCGCCGACGCCCGCGCGATGGAAGAGGCCGACATGGTGCTGCCGCTGGCACGGTCGATTCCCTCGCACAGCACCGGCGTTTCCGAGGGGCAGATGGACCGGCGGGCCGCGATCGAGGCCGCCCCGAACGACCAGGTGGTGCTGCGCTACATGCACGCATGGGTCGACCCCGAGGGCGATCCGGAGGACAAGCGGTCCTACCGGTTCGCGCACCACGAGGGCCGTGTCGGCGCCCCGGCCAATATCGGTGCCGTGCGCTACGCCCTGTCCCGGCTGCCGCACTCGGACATCCCTGAGGACCAGCGCGCCGCGGTTGAGGCGCACCTGCGCCGTCACCTCGCCGACGCCGACTAGCCGGCGCCCCCACCTACTTCCCGCGGTCTGGCACTGACCTGCGGTGCTGTCGCATGCCTGGCACTGGCGTCGGCGGCTGCTTAACGGCCTGGCACTGGCCGCGACCCGAACTCATTGCCACGAAAGGCAGGCTCGCTCATGGATGAGCGACTCAAGCGGCTCATTGCTCGACGCGAGCAGGCCGCCAAGGACCGCGAGCAGCTGCTCGCGACGCGCAAGGCCATCACCGACCTCGCCGAGGAGGAGGCCCGCGAGGACCTCCTGCCCGAGGAGGACACGGAGTTCCGCGAGCTCACCGCGCAGGTGAAGGCCAAGGACGATGAGCTGCGCAGCTACGACGAGCGGATCAAGGAGCTGTCGGAAGAGGCGGAGCGGTCCCGCACCGTCACCGAGGGCGCCCTCGCGGTGAAGCGGGCCGCGGCCCGCGTCGAGTCCGTCAACGAGGCCCGCACCTACGAGCGCGGCAACGGCCGCTCGTACCTGCAGGACCTCGCCCGGATGCAGCTGAACATGGACGCCGACGGCGCCGCGCGTGAGAGGCTGATGCGGCACGCGCAGGAAGTCGCCTCCGAGCGCGAGTACCGCGACCTGAGCCGGACGGACGGCAACGGCGGCTACTTCGTGCCTCCGCTGTGGCTCATGAGCCAGTTCGTCGAACTGGCCCGCGCCGGCCGCGCCTACGCGAACGTGGTCAACAACCAGCCGCTTCCGTCCGGCACCGACTCGATCAACATCCCGAAGGTCGCCACCGGCACCGCCACGGCGGTGCAGACCGCGGACAACGCGGCCGTGCAGGAGACGGACCTGACGGACACGTTCATCAACGCGCCGGTCCGCACGATCGCCGGCCAGCAGGACGTGGCGATCCAGCTCCTCGACCAGTCCCCGGTCTCCTTCGACGAGGTCATCTTTCGGGACCTGGTCGCCGACTACGCCACGAAGGTCGACCTGCAGGTCATCTCCGGATCCGGCTCGTCCGGTCAGGTCACCGGCGTGCGGAACACCTCCGGCATCACGACGATCACGTACACGGACGCGACGCCGACCGTGGCCAAGCTCTACAGCAAGATCGCGGACGCGGTGCAGCGGGTCCACACCCTGCGCTACATGTCCCCGACCGTGATCGTGATGCATCCGCGGCGCTGGGCGTACCTGATGGCCGCCTCGGACTCCAACGGCCGACCGCTGGTCGTGCCGGACTCCGGGAACCCGCAGAACGCCGTGGCCACCCTCGGATCGGTCGCCTCGCAGCAGGTCGTCGGACAGATGCACGGCCTGCCGGTGGTCACCGACCCGAACATCGCCACCAACCTGGGCGCGGGCACGAACGAGGACGTCATCCACGTCCTCCGTGCCTCCGACCTGCTGCTGTACGAGTCGGGCATCCGCTCCCGGGTGCTGCCCGAGGTCGGCTCCGGGACGCTGACCGTCCGCCTGCAGGTGTACGGATACCTCGCGTTCACCGCGGCCCGCTACCCGGCGTCCGTGGTGGAGATCGGCGGCACCGGCCTGGTCGCCCCGACGTTCTGATCATGCAGGGGCCGGGTTTCGACTCGGCCCCTACTGGGGGTGGCATGCGGGACGAACAGCACTTCACGCCTCACGCGGATCCGGGATGGCTGTCATGGGACGAGTGGTCGCCGGAGCAGGACTTCTGCCGCTTCGCAGGCCTGCTGCAGCGGATGCTGCAACCGTCCTGGCTGCTGGAGACCGGGGTCGGGATCGCCCGCGTCACCAGCCACCTCGACCTCAGCCGATGCGAGTACCTGGGGTTTGAGTCGAACCCGGACTGGCGTCAACCGCCTGCTGCGCCGGACCAGGCGACGCCTACCGCCGAGCAGATGGCCACGGCCCAACTGGTCATCCTCGACAGTGATCCCGTGTATCGACTGCAGGAGATCAGGCTGTGGGCTGCCGTAGGAGCGCGCGGATCGGTGTGCCTGGTCCACGACGCGGGCAACGGCCACGCAGAGGACACGATCCACCAGCAGATCGGCACCGCATGCGTGGCGACTGGCCAGCCGGGCGTGCTGTTGAGAAATCCGCGAGGTGCCTGGCTGGGGGTGCATCTGTGAGGATCATCGGCCTGCTGTCCTGGTACGAGGAGCCCGCCTCGTGGCTCGCTGAGTGTGTCGCCTCGGCGGCACGCCTCTGCGATCACCTGGTCGCCGTGGATGGCCCATACGCCCGGTTCCCGGGGGCGGTCCGTAAGCCTGCCTCGGGCATCGAGCAGGCGGAGACGATCGCACACGTCGCGGCCGGCGCTGGGATGGGCTGCACCGTCCACACTTCCCGCCAGCCGTGGTGGGGCAATGAAGTCGAGAAGCGCGACTTCATGTTCCGTCTCGGCTCGACGACGGCTGAGCCGGGGGATTGGTTCCTGCGGATCGATGCTGACGAGGTGTTCACGCAGGTTCCGGACG
The DNA here is from genome assembly GCF_055639035.1 of Streptomyces sp. NPDC107654. Lineage (NCBI taxonomy): Bacteria > Bacillati > Actinomycetota > Actinomycetes > Kitasatosporales > Streptomycetaceae > Streptomyces > Streptomyces sp. NPDC107654. The sequence goes on along the minus strand of NZ_JBVKBI010000009.1, from coordinate 312,828 downwards.
ACACCCGCACGCTTCTGGGCGCCACGCAACTGGACGTCGCCGAGGTGACGATGTGGGAGCGCGACGACCTCGACTCGCAGTTTCCCATCCGGGTGCTGTTCCGGGCCCTTCCCGGGATCGGCGTTCAGCAGGCCCACTACGTGGTGACCGCGCCCGGCGAGGCGGGCACGCGGGTGCTGTGCGGAAACGACACCAAGCACCGCGCGGAGCCGGCGGAGGCGCTGTGGGATGTCCGTCTGGAGCATCGCACCCGCCAGCGGTCGCCTCTGCGTCGGCGGCTCAAAGAGGACTACTACGCACTGCTGCCCGAGATCGAGCAGGTGAGGGAGCTATGAGCAGCGTCAACGACCGATACAAGGCGGCCCTGATCGAGGAGCACGACGGTTACGTGCGGTCCGGGCGCACCGATGACGCCAAGGGCGTCGCCAAGGTCCTGAAGGACCAGTACGACCACGACGTCTCCAAGAAGGACGACAGCAGCGAGGATAAGCCGAAGCTGGCGTCCACGCTCCCCGAGAACGCGGCGGCCCAGAAGGCGGACGAGGACACGGCCGAGCCGAAGTCTCGACGCACGCCCCGGGCGAAGCCCCAGGGTGAGAGCAAGTAGCGGTGGCGCGACACGTTTTCGTCCTGGACGTGGAGGCGTCGGGCGAGGTGACGCCGGCGGGGGAGCAATCGGAGGCCGAGGAGTCTCCCGCCGAGGAGGAGATGACCGATGGCTGAGGGGCTGAGCACCACGCTGGTGTCGTCCTGGCTGAACACGCTCCGTTCGGCGGGTGCCGCGTTCGGACCGGTGGCGACCTACGTCCAGCTGCACACCGCAAACCCGGGCGCCGCCGGCACAACGGCGATCAGCGCGGGTTCGACGACGAGAATCCAGGCGACGTTCTCGGCCTCATCGTCCGGTTCGGCGCTGGCCCTGTCGGGTTCGGTGGGGCCGTGGACGAACGGCGGCACGTCGGAGACGCTCACGGACATCTCCGTGTGGACGGCGTCCAGCGGCGGCACGTTCTTGTTCTCGGTGGCACTGACGGCGGCGAAGACGTGGGCCAGCGGGGACACGTTCACTCTGAACACGCTCGGGGTGAGCCTGACTCCGCAGGCGGCATGACGCCCTGACAGAAGGGTCAGCCCATGGCGACCTTCACCGACGACTTCAACCGGGCCAATAGCACCGACCTCGGCGCCGGTTGGGTGGAAGTCTCCGGCGACTGGTCGATCGTCTCCAACCAGCTCTCATCCGGCGCGGCGGGCGGCACGGTCATCCTGCGCGCCGCTGGGGCGATGGCCACCTCCGACCACTTCGCTCAGGTCACGATCTCCGCCACCGCAGCCGTGAGCCACGGAATATGGTGCCGCGGCAACACCAACATCACCAGCGGCTACCTTTGGCGCAATGACGGCACAAGCTGGAACCTCTTCTCTGTCGTAGGCGGCTCATTCACCTCCATCGGCAGCTACGCTGCGGCAGCCGCCGCGGGCGATGTAGCGAAGATCCAGGCCGTCGGCACGACGATCAAGGGTTTCGTCAACGGGATCGAGCGCGTGTCGGTCGTCAGCACCGTCGTCGCCACCGGCACCAACATCGGCATCCGAGCAGAGTCCACCAACGCTCTCCGCTTCGACGACTTCTCCGCTGGAGACGTCACCGCTGGCGCTACTGGCGACGCGGTCCTGCCTTGCACCGCAGCCCTGTCCGCGTCGGGTCTGCGGGCCACTGCGGGCGCAGCAGGGCAAGCGGCCACCGCTGGACTCTCCGCGGCCGGCATGGCGGGTCTCGTCGGTGTTGCAGCACTGGCCGGAAGCGTGGACGTGTCGGCTGCCGGTCTGCGAGCGGCGTTCAGTGACGTCTCCCGCAGTGCGACTGCCGGCCTGTCGGCGGCGGGCTCGGTGACGCGTCTCGGGGACGCGTCTCTGACTGCGACGGGCGCTCTGTCAGGTACGGGTAACACGAACGCGGGTCTTACTGTCGGTCTTCCGGCGAGCGCCGCTGCAACGGCGTCGGGCTTGGTGGCGACAGCTCTCATTCCGGGCACGTCGGGCCCGGGTGCCGCAGCAGCACCGCGGGCAAGCAGGGGCGAGGTGGGTGCCCCTGGCGCGTCGAGCGGCAGGGTGTTGATCCCTACGGCGTCGGGAGGCTCCAGTGATTGACCTCGGCGCCGTGCAGCAGATGGCCGTCGATGTCCGTGATGCGTCCGGCATGCTGGTAGACCCGGAGTCCGCGACGCTCACGCTGACCCTCCCGGACGGGACCACACTCACCCCGGCGGTGCCGCTGCCGTCGATGACTCCGGGACAGCTGCGGGTCGACTACGTCACCACGCAAGTCGGCCGTCACGCGTGGCGGATGGTCACTTCAGCTCCGACGACTGCCTACAGCGACGTGTTCGACGTGCGGCCTGCTGTCCCGGCGGGGATCGTGTCGCTGGCGGATGCCCGCGCTCAGTTGAACATGGGCCCCACGGAGAACCGCGACGATGAAGAGCTGCGCGGCTTCATCGGGGCGGCGACCGCAGCAGTGGAACATGCGCTCGGCAGGGTCGTGGTCCGGCGCACCATCGTGGAGCAGCAACAGGTCGGTCGGGCCCGGCAGGCGCTTCTCCGGCAGGTGCCTGTGCTGTCTTTGACCTCTGCAGTCGCAGCAGACGGGTCGGTGACGTGGGACCCAGCGAACATCCAGGTCGACGGTCAGTCGGGGCTGCTGACAGTCACGTCCGGCGCGTCGTTCGCGGGCGCTGTGCTCTTCACGTATCAGGCGGGCGAGACTGTCATCCCGGAGAGCTACCGACTCGCGACGCTGATCATCATTCAGCATCTGTGGGAGACGCAGCGCGGCACCATGGGTGTACAGCTCGGCGGCGATTCCGACAACTGGTCGGCCGGCAGAGGTTTCGCGATCCCGCGCCGCGCCCTGGAGCTGCTCGGCCCGCAGCTGCCGGGGGTGGCGTGATGGCGTGGTCCTCGAAGCTTCCCGCTGCGATCGACGGACTCGTCACGGCGTTCACCGCGTGGCCTGGCCTCGCCAAGGTGACGATCTTGGACGGCCCGACTACCTCCCAGCAGACACTGCAGGAGGTGCTGACGGTCGGCTGGACCGGCGGCGAGGACGATTCGGACGCTGAGTCCTCCCTGCTGACGGAGGGACTCGGCGGCATAGTCGACCGGGAGCAGTTCACGATCCGCTGCGCTGCGGCCGTCCTCCGCGGTACGGACGCCCTACCGGCAGCCCGCCGGCGCGCCTACGAGCTACTGACGGAGGCCGGGGCCGCTATTGCCCAGGACCGCCGGTTGCAAGGCGCGGTGATGCGGGCGACGGTCGCCTCGCACAGCCTCTCGCAGGAGCTGACACAGCAGGGCGCGCAGGCTGTCGTCGTCTTTGAGGTGTCCTGCGACGCCTACTCCGGCGCCTGACCGAGGCGCTGCCATCTGCCCGTTGGGCCAGCCAGAAGGAGAGACCGCGGATGACCGCGCTCGTCACCAACGTCGTGCCCAACGTGGGCCTCGACATCGGTTCACTGCCCGTGGCCGCCACGAACGGCGACACCGCCGCCTGCGGCTCCGGCACGTTCCTCTACGTCAAGAACACCAACGCCAGCGCCTGCACGGTGACGCTGACGACGCCGGGCCAGGTCGACGGCCGGCTCGCAGTTGCGGACTCGACGTTCAGCGTCGCCGCGAACACGGGCATCGGTGTCATTCCGCTGATCTACAACCTGTACGCGGACCCGACGACGGGCCTGGCCACCATCAACTACTCCGTGACCAGTGGCGTCTCCGTTGCGGTGGTGAGGGTGCCGTGAACCAGACGATCACCATGCGACACCCGTCACTGCCCGCCGATCAGGAGATCGTGGTCCTCAAGGACGCGATGCCGCACTACACGGCCGCGGGCTGGCAGCTGGTGCCGCAGGAGGAACTCGACGAGCGGGCCGCACGGGCGAGGGCCGCAACCGAGGAGTCGGCAGCGGCGCAGAACACCGACGAGCCGGAGCAGCCGCAGCCTGCGGAAGCACCCACCGAGAGGCCGGCGCGGTCGCGCACCAAGGCGGCCCCGAAGAACGACGAGGAGAACTGACCATGGTCGCCACGCCGATCGCCGCCACCAGCCGGTACATCCCGCCCGGCACGACCCGCTACTACTGGGTCGCGTCCATCTCGAACTACAACAGCCCGACACGGTCCGAGCTCAACGCCGGCAGCGATCTGACGGCCGAGATCTCCGCGGTCAGCGGGTTCGCCACCAACTCGGACCAGCAGGACACCCCCGACCTCGGCTCCCGCTTCACCGGCAAGATCCCGGGCCGCATCACGGCCGACGACTCCAGCATCACGATGTACGCGTCGTCGACGTCGTCGGACGCCCGGTCTCTTATGCCGCGGGACTCGGCTGGCTACATCGTGATTTTCCCGGAGGGCGACATCACCGGACAGAAGATGGACGTCTTCCCCGTCAAGGTCACCGGTGTCCCCAAGTCGAGGGACGTGGAGAACCCGGCCGCGATGACGTTCCAGTTCGCCATCACCAAGATCCCGGCCGAGAACGTCACCATCCCGTGAGCCTGCCGCACGTACCGGCATCCGTATCGCGGCACACCGTCACGGCCATCTGCGAGCATCTCGAACTCGACCCGCTGCTCGTTGAGGCGCTGGAGTTCAGCACCTACGGTCTCTACGTCATCTTCCATGCCACCAACGACGCGGGGCGCCGCCTGTCTGATGGTCACGACGTAGCCCGGCACCGCATCTACATCCCGTACACGGAGGAAGGTGCGCTGTGATCGAGATACGCACGGGGGAGGAGCTGCGACGGATCAGCGCGCAGCTGCGGAGACTGGACAATCCGGAGCTCAAGAAGAGGTTCCGCAAGGAGCTGAGGGCGGTGGCCAAGCCGCTGGTGCCGCTCGTCCGGGAGTCCATCCGCAACATCCCGTCCAAGCGCGGCTACACCGCGGACGGGCTGCGCGCTCAGATGGCGAAGGCCGTCCGCATCGAGGTCCGCACCACCGGCAAGGACGCCAACGTCGCGATCCGCGTGGACGGCCGCAAGATGCCCGCCCACATGAAGAGCCTGCCGTCCATGGCCGAGGGCAAGAAGCGCTGGCGACACCCCGTCTTCGGCAACCGTGAGGTCTGGGTCACCCAAACCTCACACCCCTACTTCTACAAGGTGGTCCAGCCCGTCGGCGCCGCCTCCCGCCGAGCCGTGTCCCGCGTGCTCGACGGCATCACCCGAGACATCTCCTAGGAGCACCATGGCCCTCAACCGGGACGCCATCCTCGGCGTCAACGACCTCCTGACCGAGAAGGTCGACGTGCCCGAGTGGGGCGGTGAGGTCATCGTCCGCGGCCTGACCGGTGAAGAACGAGACGCCTACGAGGCTTCCCGGCGGCAGATCCGCAACGCCGGCACCCCGCAGCAGGAACTCATCATCCTCTCCGACAACATGCGGGCCACCCTGCTGGTGAAGTGCCTCGTCGACGAGAACGGCGACCGCCTCTTCACCGACCAGGACGCCGGCCTGCTTGGCATGAAGAACGGCCGAACCCTCGACCGGCTCTTCGACGTCGCTGCCCGCCTGTCCGGGCTGAGCGATGAGGAAGCGGAGGCGTTGGAGGGAAACTCCGTGACGGCGAGCGAGGACGCCGCTTCTACTTCGTCCTCGCCCGAGACCTCGGATGCACCGTCGCAGAACTACTGAGGCGCATCTCGTCCCGAGAGCTGACCGAGTGGGAGATTTTCTACCGCATCGAGGCTGAGGAGCGCGAAGCCGCCGAGGCCGAAGAAGAGAAGCGCAACAGTCGCAACTGGCCTTGACCCGCCCGCAATGTGAGGGGAGGCGTCATGGCGTCCACTGCTGTCGTCTACCGGCTCATCGCCCGTGACAACGCCTCGCGCGTCTTCAACACGGTTGGCCGCAACGCCCAGCGTCTGCAGACCACCTCCGAGCGGGTGGGCGCCGCCCTCAAGAAGGGCCTGACTATCGGCGCGATCGCCACAGCCGGACTCGGCGCGAGCGTCGTGCAGATGGCGGGCGACTTCGAGAAAAACATGAACCGCGTCGAGGCCCTCAGCGGCGCGACCGGGGCCCAGTTGAAGAAGCTCCGCGACCAGGCGAAAGATCTGGGACGCAGCACCCAGTACAGCGCCTCCCAGTCTGCGGATGCCATGGCCCAGCTTGCCACGGCCGGCCTGAACGTCAACCAGATCTACGGGTCCATGCCGTCAGTGCTGGCGCTGGCGTCCAGCGAGCAGTTGGACCTGACGCGGGCGGCGGAGATCTCGACGTCGGTCATGACCGGCTACGGCATGACGGTCAAGCAGATGCCGCACGCCATCGACGCCATGGTGAAGGCCTCCGTCAAGGCCAACACCTCTGTGGACGATCTCGGCGAAGCGTTCAAGTACGCCGGCCCCATCGCGCACACCGCGGGACTCAAGTTCGAGGAGACGGTCGCCTCGATGGCCCTCATGGGCAACGCAGGCATCAAGGCGTCCATGGCAGGTACCGCGCTGCGTGGCGCGGTGACGCGGCTGCTCTCACCCACCAACAAGATCACCGAGACGCTGGACGACCTCGGCGTCAAGGTCTCGACGGCGGACGGCAAGCTGCGCCCGCTCAACGAGATCGTGCAGGATCTGGCGACCCATGGGGCGACCACCGGTCAGATCATGACGATCTTCGGTCAGCGGGCCGGTCCTGGTATGGCCGCGCTGATTCAGCAGGGGTCGGACAAGCTCGTCGACCTCACGAAGCAACTGGAGAACTCGGGCGGCACCGCCGACCGCATCTCGAAGATCCAGATGAAGGGCTGGAGAGGCGAGATCACCCGGCTGAAGAACGCCTGGGAAGGCCTGATGATCGCCATCGGCGACAGTGGCGTCCTCACCGTCGCCACCAAAGCCTTGTCTGGCGTGACCACGGCCGTCGGCGGCCTTGCGAACTGGGTCACCGAGCGCGGGATCCCGGCGGCGCAAGGCCTCAAGCGCCACTTGGGCGGCATCGTGCCCGTCGGCGACATCAAGCGGAAGTTCGGTGAGGCCAAGGCCGTCGTCGCGGACTTCTTCGCCGGACTGTCCGGGAACGGGCTGAAGAACGTAGCGATACCGAGCATCGACAAGGCGCCGATGGTGCTGCCCAAGTCGCACGCCGCGGACGTGGGCCAGCAGATCCACGATGCCATCGCCGGTGGCTTCAAGGACATCGACTGGGGCAACCTCGGCAGCATCCTCGGTAAGGGCCTGTCCGACGCGATCGGCTGGGTCGGTCAGCATGCCGCAGACCTCACGAAGAAGGTCGCCGGCGTGATCGCACGGATCGACTGGGTCGACGTCGGTAAGGGCGTCGGCGGCCAGGCGATACCGTTCGCGATCGGCTTCATCAACGACCTCTTCAAGCCCCTGTTCAGCCTGGACTTCTGGAAGAAGCACTGGCTGGACACGATCATCGCTGTCTTCTCGGTGATTCCCATCGGGCGCATCGCCGGAGCGCTCGGCAAGCTGTTCACCAAGATTCCCATCTTGCGGATCTTCACGCCGATCCTCCGAGGCATCGAGGGCTTGGGCGGGGCTGTCGAAAAGGGTCTGGGCAAGGCGATCCTGCGACCGCTCGGCCGGTTCGGAAAGGCTGTCTGGGACGGTATCGTCCGCGGCTTCACCCGGGTGCTACCCGGCGCCGCAGGCAAGCTGAGCGATCTCATCGGAAGGATCGCTGTCGGGATCGTCGCCTACACCGGCCGCTTCATCGCTGCCGGCGAGCGCCTGATCGCCGGCCTCGGCCGCGGCATCCTCTCCGTCGGCGGGCGGATCGGTGAGTGGATCGGCCGCATCATCGGCTGGATCGTCAAGCCATTCGCCAGCGCTGGGTCGTGGCTGTGGGGCAAGGGCAGGAGCCTTGTGCTCGGTCTGAAGAACGGCACGGTCGCGGCAGCCCGGGGCATCGGCGGCTGGGCCTGGCGCACCATGGGCCGGCCTGTGGTCGATGCTTTCAAGGGCGCCGGGTCCTGGCTCTGGTCGAAGGGCCGCGCTCTGGTCGGTGGCCTTAAAAACGGCGTGATTGCGGGCGCCAAGGGCATCGGCGGCTGGACGTACAGGAACGTCGTGGCTCCCCAGGTCACCGTGTTCATCCGCGCCGGATCCTGGCTGCTGTCCCGCGGCAAGCAGCTCGTCGGTGGTCTGAAGAACGGCGTCGTCTCCGGAGCCAAGGGCATCGGCGGCTGGATCAAGGGGCACGTCATCGACCCGGTGACCAGCCGATTCTCTAAGGCCGGGTCCTGGCTGTGGGACAAGGGCAAGAACCTGATCTCCGGGTTGAAGAACGGCATCGTCTCGGGCGTCAAGGGCGTCGGCTCGTGGATCAAGAAGAACCTGATCGACCCGGTCGTGGGTGCGGTGAAGAAGTTCTTCGGTATCCGCTCTCCCTCCCGCGTGTTCATGGGGATCGGCGGCCACCTGGTCTCCGGCCTGATGAAGGGCATGGCCAAGACCGGCGGCACCGCCATCGCCAAGAAGGTCTTCGGCAGCTTGCCGAAGGCTCTCGGGGCGATCGTGAAGAAGGGGCTCGTCAAGGTCAGCGAGCTGCCTGGGAAGGCACTCAAGGCGCTGGGCTCTCTCGGCGGGGACTTCCTCGGCCTGCTCGGGCTCGGTGGCGGCGGTGGCAGTTCCTCGGCCAACCAGAAGATCGGGCAAATGCTCGCCGCCGCCCGCGGCTGGTCCGGGCAGCAGTGGCTCGCCCTGCGAGCACTGTGGAACGGCGAGTCCGGCTGGAACGAGCGGGCTCTCAACAAGAGCAGCGGCGCTTACGGCATCCCCCAGTCTCTGCCGGCGAGCAAGATGGCGTCGGCCGGCGCGGACTGGAAGACCAACCCGGCGACGCAGATCAAGTGGGGCCTGTCTTACATCGCGTCCCGCTACGGCAACCCGCTCACCGCCTACTCGCAGTGGCTGGCGCGGTCACCGCACTGGTACGCGAAGGGCACCAGCGGTGCCGCCCCGGGCCTTGCCTGGGTCGGCGAACGCGGCCCGGAATTGGTGAACTTCAAGGGCGGCGAGGACGTCCTCAGCCACCCGCAGTCGATGGCATTCGCCAAGGCCCACGGCATCAAGCTCCCCGGGTACGCCTCCGGCACCATCGACAACGCCGCGGACCGGCAGCGCCGGGCCCGTCAGAAGGTGGAGGACGCCAAGGACGACCTTGCCAGGGCCAAGCGCCGGCACAAGGGCGTCCAGGCCGCCGAGAAGCGATTGGAGGCGGCGAAGAAGGAACTGAAGGCGGCAGAGATTGCCCTCGCCAACGCCCGGCGCTCGGCCAAGACGACGATCGCCAACAGCATCAAGACCGGATTGGAGAAGACACTCGCCACCGGCACAGCTTCGGCGATCGGCTCGGCCATCAAGAGCCTGGCCACGAAGCTGCTGAACGCCGGCTACGACCGCACCGCGGCCCGCGTTCAGAAGCAGGGCGCCAAACTGCAGTCGCTAGCTACGAAGCGGGCCGACATCCAGAAACGGATCGCGGAGGCCAATCAGTACGCCGCCGACCAGGCCGGGAACATCCGGGACTTTCTCGGCATCTCGGGGACGTCCGCGTCGAACGTTGGCGACCTCATCTCCCAGATGGGAAGCCAGCAGAAGACCGCGTCCAGTTTCGTGGCCCTCACCAGGTCACTGAAGGCGCGTGGGGCCTCGAAGGAACTGCTCCAGCAGTTGTCCGATGCCGGTCCGGGCAGCCAGCTCGCGACCATCCTCGGCCAGAAGTCCGTCACCACGGGCGATATCGCCAAGCTGAACAAGCTGATCAGCTCTGGCGGCAAGCTCGCGACGTCCTTCGGCCGGGATATGGCCGACATGATGTACGACAGCGGCAAGGACGCCGGGAAGGGCTTCCTCGCCGGACTGAAGGCGCAGGAGAAGGCGCTCGGCAAGCAGATGGCGAAGCTGGCCAAAGACCTGATCAAGGAGATCAAGAAGGCCCTTAAGATCAAGTCGCCGTCGCAGGTGTTCCGGGATGAGGTCGGAAAGAACGTCGTCCTCGGCATGACCGAGGGAATCGATCTCCACGGCCACCTCGTCGGCGCCGCAACCCAGCGGCTCGCCGACACCGCCAGCACCGTCAACCTGCGCCATCGCTACCGCCCGACCACATCCGGCGACCGGAAGTGCGTCGACCTGGAAGAACTCTGGGCACGGCTGGCCACCGCCCTGGAGAGGTCAGGCAGCGACGTACAGGTCAACTTCAACGACGACCGGCTGCGAGACCTCATCGACGTTCAGGTCCGACCGAAAATCAAGGCGTCCGAGGATCGGCAGGCCTACCTGGCCCGCGTGGGGAGGAGGCTGAGGTGACGATCTCGTTCGGGAGCGCCGGAGCGCAGGCCAGCCACACGGACACCATCACGCCCGCGGTGGCTGGAACAGCCGGGCAACTGGCCGTCTTGCAGGTGGTCTCCGGGCACCCGAACGACAACATCCCCTCAACCCCGTCCGGGTGGACTCTCACGGGAAGCGCATCCGGCGGAGGCGGCGCCTTCGGCGTCTCCGCTGGACCCCGACGCCTCACCTGGTTCGTGCGCGTCCTCGCTGGCGGAGACGCCAACCCCACCACCGCCATACCAGCGGGGTCGACTGGCTCGTTCATCACCGGCCGCATCGTCAGCCTCTCCCGGACCGCCGGCACCGGCTGGCGATGGGCAGCCACCTTCGGCGACGACCAGAGCAGCGGCACCGGCTTCTCCGCCACCGGCACCACCGCCCTGACCTGGAAAACAGGAGACTGGGCCGTCATCGGCTACGGTGTCGCATCGAACGCCGACAGCTACACCGCAGAAGCTATCTCCGTCAGCGGCGTCACGTTCGGGGCTGTGACTGAGCAGGCAGACACTGCGGTCGCCACCGGGAACGGCGCCACCGTAGCCCTGGCGACAGCCTCCGTATCGTCCGGCACAGCCACTCTTGCCCCCACCCTCACCGCCACCCTGGCCAGCGCATCCACCGGCATCGCTGGGGTGCTCCGCATCCGGGAGGCGTCCGCGAGCATCACCGTCAGCGCCCAGAGCGTCTTCCCGCCGCGGAACCTGGTGTCTGCGACCGGACTCACCGGTGACGACATCGTCACCGCCACCCTGTACCGGCAGGTCGGCACCGACCTCGTAGCTGTGCGAGCAGCCAGCAACGTCGATGTCACCGGGCAGGCGTCGCTGCTGCGTGTCGACGCCGAACAGCCCTTCGGGGTCCCCCTCAGCTACACCGCTGTCCTCACCGACGTCAACGGCGCCCAGTGGACCATCTACTCGACGCCGCTCACCTCCACCGTGACCAGCGACGTCATCTCCGACGCCATCCGAGGCGTCGGCGCCGCCGTCAAGGTGGAGTCCCCGCTCGGATGGAAACGCGACCGCGACAGCAGCAGCTTCAACGTCAACGGGCGCATCGTGGTCGTGGGCCGGCCCCGGTCGGCCCCCTCCGCAACCATCACGGTCCGCACAGAGACCGACGAAGCTGGCGACGCCCTCAACGAGATCCTCGACAACGCCACCGAGGGCACCATTCTGCTGCGCAGGCAAACGTCCCTGCCCCGCCTCGACGGCACCTACGCGCTCATCGACGACAGCGAAGACCCCAACTGGTACGACCAGTACAGGTGGTTCCAGCTGAACGTCGTCAAGAGCGACGACTGGCCGGACGTGATGGAGGCCGCTGGCTTCACGCTGCAGGACATCGCGAACAACTTCTCGACGCTCCAGGACATCGCCAACGCCTTCCCCGGCGCACTCCTGAGCATCGCCCAGTACGACTTCGGACCCTGACATGCTCGATATGTCGACAACAGCGCTGTCCGTTGTCCAGGGCAGCTACACGATGGCCATGCGCGCCGAATCCTGGCTCGACGGCACCCTCATCGCCGACAACATCCCCATCGCCGACGGCGGCGAAAGCCGGGACCGCTCCCTCGCCGTCCCCGAACAGATCAACCTCACCATCCCCCGGCGAGAGGCCGGCTACGACTGGGACCCCGGAACCGATCCCGCGCACCCACTCGCCGCCTACGGACAGCAGCTCCGCATCGACTACGGCATCGACGTCGGAGGCGGCGAATTCGAGTGGATCAACCGGGGCTGGTTCCTCATCACCGAGTCCGGCAGCGAAGGCGATACCGTCTCCGTCACCTGCCAGGGACTCCTCACCCTCATCGACGAAGCCAAGCTCGTCAGCCCGTACCAGCCAAGCACCACCGACACACTCAGCACCGTCATCCGCGGCCTTGTCGAGCCGGCCCTCACCGTCGCCTTCGACGGCGCGCTCACCGACCGGGCGGTACCACTCGGCATGCAATGGGACACCGACCGGCTCGCCGCCGTCACGGAAGTCCTCAACGCGTGGGGCGCGGAGGCCAGCGTCACTGCGGACGGCTACCTCCTCGTCGAGCCCGTTAGCGACTTCGGCCCCCCGCTCCTGGAGATCACCGACGACCGGGCCACCGGCACCGTCGTCCGCTGGCAGGGAGCCACCAGCCGCGAGGGCGCATTCAATATCGTCGTAGCCCAGGGCGAGGACACCAACGGCAACCAGCTCCAAGGCGTCGCCTACGACGGTGCAGGCGACTCCCCCTACCGGTACGGCGGCCCGTTCAGCCCGCTCCCCGTCCCCTACACCTACCAGTCCAGCCTGCTCACCACGGTCTCCCAGTGCCGCAAGGCCGCCGCGGCACAGCTCAAGCTGCTCCGTCGTCAGGCCTTCCGACGGCTCGGCGTGACCATGGTGCCCCATCCCGGCCTCATCCCCGGCGACATCGTCTCCGTCACCGGCGCCGGCCTCACCCAAGCGCTGTGCGCCATCGAGTCGATGACGCTGCCCTACTCCCCGGGCGAGCAGACCCTGACCATCCGCGTTCTGTAGGAGGTGCGATGGCCAGCCTCGCCGGTACCCGCGTCTCTCTCGCTGGAACAGGCACCCTCCGGGGCACGGCCGTGTCCACGGTCACGGGCAACGCATGCCTGGTCATGGTGGGTGGCATCCAGGTGACGGCCCGAGTGGCCACCACTCTGACCGTCGCCGTCGGCAACATCCTGCTCCTCGCCCGCCTAGGTAGCACGTACTACGTCATCAACGTGATCCCGCCCGCACCTACGGCCACCCCGACGACGCCGACCCCCGTGGACAACACGCCCCCTGTCGATACCGGGGACAAGCCGCCACCGCCCAAACCGACCACCACCACGGGCACGCTGACATGCGTCCCCGTGGCGACCGCCTGCTACCGCGACGGCTCATGGCGCTCCGACGGAGACCCCGTCAACTCGTTCGACCTGTACCAGGGCCGCTACGGCGGCTCTTCCTACGGCCGGAACACGGGCGTCGCCTTCTACGGCTCCAAGCCGCACACCCTGTCGGGCGCCACCTGCACCAAGGCCACCGTGAAGATCAAGCGGTTGTCCGCCGGTGACTACACAGCCCGCTCCGCGACACTCCGGCTCGTCTCCCAGACCAGCCGCCCAGCCGGTGCCCCCACGCTGAACGAATCCACATCCGGGCCCAGCCTGAAGATCGGCGACGCCAGCACTTTCACGCTGCCCACATCGTGGGGCCAAGCCCTGATCGACGGCACCCGCGGCGGCATCGGCATCAGCATCAGCAGCGATGACCCGTACATCCACCTCGCCGGACGCGGCTCCTGGTCCGCCGCCTTCACCGTAACGATCTCCTGGAGGCGCACCTCGTCATGACCGCCAACACCTCCAAGGGCATCACCTATCCCCAGAGCACCGACCACACCCGGCTCTGGGAGCACATGCAAACCCTCGCCACGACCGCCGACGGCATCATCTTCGGCAACATCGACCGACAGATCTTCACCAGCTCCGGCACGTGGACACGGCCCGCCGGCGCCATCCGCATCTTCGTCCAGGTGCAGGCCGCAGGCGGCGGCTCAGGAGGAGTGGCAGCCACCGGGTCTGGGCAGGCGGCGTGCGCCCCAGGCGGCGCCGGTGGCGAGTACGCCGAAGGGTGGTTCACCCCGGCCGCAACCGGTGCCGGCGTATCCATCATCGTCGGAGCCGGAGGCACTCCCGGCTCGGCTGGGGCGAACGCCGGTGGTGACGGTGGGCAGTCCGCTTTCGGATCGCTCATCACCTGCAACGGAGGCGGCGGATCAGCAGGCGGAACCGCCTCAGCCGCCACCTCCATCGGCGCCCCCAACGGCGGCACCGGCGGCACCGGCGGAGACTTCCGCGTCGCAGGGGGCGACGGCGGTAACGGACAGGTCATCGGCGGCGTCCCCGTCAAATACAACAACGGCGGCTACGCCTTCCTTGGCGGCGCCCGCCGCTCATCTGGCGTCGCCGCCTCGACGACAACAGGCTTCAACGGCTACCCCTACGGCGGCGGCGCCTCCGGGCCCGCAAACGGTGCCAGCCAGGCCGCCGTCGCTGGCTCAACCGGAGCCGGCGGCATCGTCATCGTCACCACCTTCACCGCATAAGGAGCCTGCATGCCCCTCGACCCGCCCCAGACATCGACCAGCGACGTCACCTGGGTCGTCAACGGCCGCTACAACGCCAACAGCGTCACCAGCTTTCAGGTGCACATCAGCGTCGAAGGACCCTCCGATGAAGACGAGGGCGACGCCTGCCTCCAGGCCCTCGTGGACCTCCTCAGGACCCGCTTCGCCGGCGTCACCGGCACCAAGGGATACACCTCCTACACCACTCGGGCCATGACCCCGTCCTGACCGGCCGCCGCAGTCCAGCAGCCCCTTCGGGGGCCTTTTTCATGCCCGAGGAGTCCGATGCGCCTGCACCACTTCGTGCCGTCCGACCCGCGCCTGGGCCGGCACGTTCAGCATGATCCGCGCTCCCTCGACTACGCCCACGGCGTGCTTCCCAGGTCGGCCATCAAGAGCGTGGACTGGACCCGACGGGCGCCGATCTTCGACCAGGGCGATCTCGGGTCATGCACCGGCAACGCAGCGGCCGGCCTCCTGGGCACCGACTGCGCGGCCCGGCCGGGCTACACCTCCGTCACGCTCGACGGAGCCGTCCTCCCAGTCGATGAAACGCTGGCCGTCAAGGTGTACTCGCTGGCTACCCAGCTCGACGCGTTCCAGGGCGACGCCTATCCGCCGGACGACACCGGATCGAGTGGTCTGGGTGCCGCCAAGGCGCTCGTCAAGCTCGGACTGGCAGCCAAGTACCAGCACGCCTTCAGTCTGGCCGCCCTCACCAGTGCCCTGCAGAACGGGCCCGTCATGGTCGGCACCGTCTGGCTGCAGTCAATGTTCGACGTCGACCCGGACGGCTTCGTCATCGTCGACCGCAAGAGCCAGGTAGCGGGCGGCCACGAGTACGACATCAGCGCCTACGACACCGACCGCAAGGCGTTCCGCCTCGACAACTCGTGGGGCGAAAGCTGGGGCGTTCGCGGCAGCGCCTGGTACAGCCAGGCCAACCTTCAGTG
This sequence comes from Streptomyces sp. NPDC107654, assembly GCF_055639035.1. Classification (NCBI taxonomy): domain Bacteria; kingdom Bacillati; phylum Actinomycetota; class Actinomycetes; order Kitasatosporales; family Streptomycetaceae; genus Streptomyces; species Streptomyces sp. NPDC107654. Next base: position 297,380 of record NZ_JBVKBI010000009.1, on the reverse strand, counting down.
GCTCCTCTCCCAGGACGGCGACGTCACCGTCCCCGCCTGGACAGTCGCGCCTACCCCTCCTCCGTCGCCCACTCCTGCTACGGATCCTCGCCTGGTTGAGGTGGCAACTCTCGCGCTCCAGATGAACGGTCTGATGCAGGCGTGGGCGATCGATAACAACGTGAACGGAGCCTGACGGAGCTACTGCCGGTGCGTGCGCTTCCACTCGCGTAGGCGCACCCTTCGGCAAGCCTTGCAGACGCGTGAACCCTTGGTGGTTAGGTAGGTGTTATCCGGGGTGTACTCATGCCCCTGGGGACAGTGCGTCTTCAGGGAGTTCGGGTGCGGACCCGGCTCCTTGACCTTCTGAGGTTCCGATTCCTTGCGCCGTGCGTGCGCCGCACGCGCGCGCTCCCGGTCGCAGGCTCGACACTTCCTGCCACCGCCGCGTTCGATCCGCGTGTTCTCCGGGGTGTACTCGTGCCCCTGCGGACAGTGCGTCTTGCCCGCGTTGCGCGACGAGATCGTGAGCGAAGAACTGAGGACATTCTCTCCGGTGGTCTTGGGCCGCAGGTGCCCGGGATTGAAGCAAGCTCGGTGGCGGCATTCGATTCCACCTTGGCACGCACCGTCTTCGTTGTGGCAGATGTGATCAAGCGCAACGCCGTCCTTGATGGCTCCGTGGCGCCACGCGAAGGCCACTCGATGAACCCTGCGGTTTACCCGCTTATGGGTCCCATCATCGAGCTTCTCGAACGTCCTGAGGATGCCGTAGCCGGCGTCGTTCTTCCGGCCTGGCCATATCCAGCACTCGCCCGGCTCGCCAGGTGAGGCCGTCTCCCAAAGCAGCTCAACAGCAGTCTTGGCATGACGAGTCATCGCCAAATTATACCCTCATGGAGCCCACAAATGACTGCAACTCCGTCGTGGCGGCGGCTCGTTGACCACGTCATGTCCATCCCGGAACGCATCTACGAGACGTGGAGCAGCTCCGTCGGATGGGACAACCACACCCAGTTCGGCAAGCAGTACGGCTGGGACGGCGTCGCCTGGTGCGCGATATTCGACTGGGACATGTTCCACGACGTCGACCTCGACGCGATCGTCCCGAAGACCGCATCGGTATCCGCCATGACGGCCTGGGCCAAGCAGCGCGGCCAATGGTCCGAGTACCCCAGCGTCGGCGCCTGGGCCAACTTCGGCAACGGCGCCCACACTGAGATCGTCGTTGGCTTCGATTCCGACAGCGTCTACACCAAGGGCGGCAACTCGGTGAAGACGGGCGCCACCGACAACGGGCAGGGCAACGGAGTCTGGTCCCACTCTCACGCCCGCCGCAGCAGCTACATCACCGGATACTTCGCTCCGAAGTTCCCCGACGGCTGCCCGCCTACAGCCGATCCGAACGACTACCGCGGCGGGAAGGCGGTGACCTCCTGGCGCTGGTCGCCGCTCACCCGGCCGCCGACGAAGCCGAAGGTGTCTCTCGCGCACGTCGTGTACGGGGCCCGGCACGACCCGGCCGCCGCGCAGGGCCACACCTCGTACAAGGGCGAGGTGCTGCTCGTCGAGAAGGCGCTGCACGCCGAGGGCCTCCTCGACTCCCAGTGGGTCGACGGCAGCTGGGGCACCAAGACGCTCACCGCCTACGCGGCCTGGCAGCACAAGCTCGGCTACACCGGCACCGACGCCGACGGCATCCCCGGCAAGACCTCGCTCCAGCGACTCGGTGACAAGCACGGGTTCACCGTCGTCGCCTGATCCCTACTCACAGAACGGCTCCCGCATGCCCACCTACAGAATCTTCGGTCGCGAGCCCGCGGCGGTCCTGGCCTTCGTCTCGGTCGTCGTCAAGCTGGCGTCCGCCTACGTCTTCCACGCCACGGAGACGCAGCAGGCCACCGTCAACACCATCGCCGCCTGCGTCGTAGCCGTCCTCATCGCCGTCAGCGCCCACGACTCTGTCGGTGCCGCCGTATTCAACCTGGCCCAGGCCCTCGTCGCCGCCGCGGTCGGCTTCGGCCTCAAGCTCGACGCCGACCACCAGGCACTGTGGCTGTCGCTGGTGACCGTCGGCATCGGACTGTGGTCCCGCACCCAGGTCGTCGCGCCCACGCCGGCACCCGCACGGACGGGACCGACGGCCGTCTGACCACAGTGCATCATCCACGACGGCAGGGGAGGGCGCGGTGAGCGAGGTCTTCGGCATCAACCCGGGGGACGCCGGCCTCGGCGCGCTCCTCACCCTGGTCATCCTGTTCATCCTCACCGGCCGCCTCGTCCCCCGGAAGACCCACGAGGACGCTCTCGCCGACCGTGACCGCTGGCGTGAGGCGTTCCTGCAGAGCGAGGCGGCCCGCCAGCTGGAGCACGAACAGACCGGAGAGCTACTGGAGATGGCGCGACTCGGCGGCCACATCCTCACCGCCCTGCCCCACCCGGGGCACGCGGACGAGGAGGAGGTGAGCAGCGGTGGCGATGCCAGCCTGGATCCGACGCCTCATACACGGCTCTGACCGCCAAGACCCCTGCGACTCCGAAGCCGCCCTGGCCCGGGCCTGCGAGGCACGGCGGGCCGCCGAGGCACGCCGGCCAGCAGTCGAGGCCATCGCCGCCATGTTGCGCCAGGCCCGCGAGGAGAACCACTTCCGGGAGCGGATCGAGCAGGCATTCCGAGGAGCAGCACAATGAACCACCTGGGTGTCGATGAGTGGGTGAATGCCAGCGCATCGACGCTGGCGTTCGCCGCTTGCGCTGGGTTCGCCGTCACCTACCACGTCCGCGTCACCTGGTGGCGGTCCGAGGTGGGCCGCAACCTGATGGCCTTCGCGGCGGCCGTCGGCCTGCTCTGCCTGTACACCGTGCTGGCCACCGTGTGGCAGGCCGACGAGTGCATGCTGGCTGTGCTGCGGTCGCTCCGCACCCTCGTCTTGCTGGCCGTCGGCGTGCTGATGGTGCAGCGGACCCGGCTGCTGCTGCGTGCGCAGCGGGAATCGCGTGAGCGAACTGGAGTGTGACATGCCCGAACCGCCCCGCCCGGTGCAGCCCCGGGAGGATCCCGGCGCCGCCGACATCGGTGTCCTCGTCCAGCTCGGCCGAGAGGAGCGACCGCCCATCCCGGAGCCGGTCTTCGCCGAGCCGGCCTACCCAGGCGGCGCATGGAATGACGGCACCGATCCCGCGTGACAACGCCCCCGCCACCGCCCATCACGGGCGGCGGCGGGGGCGCTTCGCCGTGTCAGAAGGGGGCGTCGCCGCTGCCGAGGATGCGGATGACGAAGGGGTTGCCGTCGTTGATGGTCCAGTCCGACCGATCGGGGCGGACGAACTCGCCAGGCCTCCCGTCGATGAGGAGGTGGCCATCGTCGATGTTCAGCAGCACCGGGACGAGTTCTCGGTCGCGGAAGCTGAGCGTCCCGCGCCAGCTGCCGGAAGAGTCTTTCGTGAGGGTTGCGGCGGTGTCGAACTGCCGGCCGTCGTCGACGAGGAGGACGGCAGGGCCGTTGTACGTGGTCATGACTGGAGGCTAACCAGGACGTCAAGCGATGCTGCTCGGACGCGACTTGACGGCTGGCCACTCTCGATAACATGCCATATCGCGCGCGCCAAAACGGTACAATCAGCTATGCCTGAAGACTCCCGCGCGCGCCTCATCGCGTACCTCTGTCAAGCCGGTCTCAGCACCGTGCGCGCCAACGCCGTTCTCGATGAGTACGACCACGCTCTCGCCGAGAAGATCCGCGCCGAGAAGGGAACCACCTCGCTTGAGAGCGGTCACCACTTCTTCAGCGGCATGGGCTTCGCCGCCGACCTCATCGACCCGGAGGCGGCGTGACCGACCTCGCGCCGCTTCAACCGGGCACCACCCCCGCCGCCTACGACGCCGCCACGCTCGCCGTCCTGCATGCGATGGAAGAGGCTGCGGAGAAGCACCTCGACGCCATCCGCCCCCACAACACGAAACGCAGCTACGCCAACGACTGGGCACTCTGGGAGGAGTTCCACGACTGGCTGGGTGAACGCACCGGGCATCGGATCGCGTCGACCAACGTCACCAAGGGCACCCTCGTCGGCTTCGTCGTCTGGCTCGACACCATCAAGCTCGCCGCACCCAACAGCATCGACCGACGGATCACCGGCGTCACCGTAACCGCCCGCAACGAGCACGGCATCGAAGTCCCCAAGGCTGCCACCGTCGCCGCCCGGCAGGCACTCAAACCGCTGAAGAACGACCCCGAGCGGATGGCGCGCGGCCGAGGCAAGGCAGCCGCCGTCACGCCCGAGCAGCTACGGCAGATGAACGCCGCCGTCGCCGACGGCCTCACCGGACTCCGCGACCGCGCCCTCTGGCTCATGGCCTTCGCCATCGCCGGACGCTCCGCCGAGGTCGCCGCCCTCCGCGCTGACGGCATCGTCCACGTCAGCCAGGGACTCGAAGTCCACGTCCCCGCGGTCAAGGGCCGGCCGCCCCGGGACGTCGTCGTCGGCTACGGCCGCAACCCCGACACCTGCCCCGTCCGCGCCTGGCTCACCTGGAGCTCCGCAGCAGGCATCACGTCGGGCCCCGCCTTCCAGCCTATTACCGTCCACGGCCGGCTCGGCGACCGCGCCCTCTCTCCGGAAGCCGTCCGCGAGATCATCGCCCGCAACGCCGAACGCGCCGGCCTCTCCGTCCGCCTCACCGGCCACAGCATGCGGGCCGGGTTCATCACCACCAGCCGGCGGGCGGGGAAACGCGAGGAGAAGATCCGCGAACAGTCCGGGCACGCCGAGAACTCGCCGGCCTTCTGGGGCTACATCCGCGAAGCCGACAAGTGGACCGACGCCGCCAGCGAGGACATCGGACTGTAGACATAGGTGCGGCCTGCCTGCGGGGTACTCCCCACGCCCCCGAGGGGGTCGCTGCGAACGAGGCAGGCCGCGCGGACACGCTACGCGGAACCCGGCCGTCCTGTCAGCCCTCCATGCCACACTGCTTCCACGCCCGCCAGGCCCCCCGTCCTGGCGGGCGTCTATTTTCGGCCGCCATCTATCGCGCTGGCCGGATCATGGTGCATGGTGTGTGCGGGTCCCCGCTCCCAGGTGGTGGCTCAAGGGCCCTGCCGTCTGCTGCGGATGGCGGGGCCCGCCGCACCTCCCGGCTCCCCACGGGAGGCCCTGCGGCTGCCATGCGTGGCCCACGCCACAGCCCCACTGCACTGACAGTGCACACCGCACCCACGCGCCCCGACACGATGGGGTCATGGGCTACCGGTACGCGATCAGCCGGGACGGCGTCACCAGCGAACCCGACCCGCACCACTCGCCGGCGGACGCTGCCGCCCTGGAGCGCGGGGAGATCGACGTGGTCGAGTACCGGCGGCGGTACAACGAGCGGGCGGATCAGTCCAGGTAGCCGAGCGCACTGTCGGGCCGGCAGTGTGGGCAGGCGGGCACACCCTCGGTGAGCGCTCGCAGCGCCACGTCCCGGGGCACACCGCGCGACCGCTTGGCCGCGTTCCAGCAGCCGCCCTCGTGGACGTACACCGGCACGGCGTCCCGGCCGATGCCCAACTCCAGCACCCAGTCCGGCGCCGGCGGCCGGGCCTGCTCGCCCTGCTGCCGCTCCTGCTCCCGGCGCTCGGCCACGGCGATCTGCTGCCGCACCCGGTCGAGGGTCACGGCGAGCCAGGTCTCCAGGGTGCGGAGCCGGGGCAGGTCGGGAGGCAGGTCGTTCACATGTTCGATAATAGGATGGCTCGCGTGACGAGCAACCCGGGCCCCGGCCGCTACCACCTGCTGTCCTCCGGTGGCCGGCCGATCCAGCACGGCTGGTGGGGGAGTGAGGAGACCGCACGCCGGAAAGTGGCCCGCTGGGTGGGCGAGTACGGCAACATGCCCGACGCTCGCATCACCCTCGCCGACGAGGAGCGCGGCGAGCTGTTGACGAGCTGGCCGGACGAGGCATGATCCTCTGCCATCCTGACCGCATGACCGATGAGCAGACCGCGCCGGACGGGCCGGACGAAGAAGAGTGGAGCGACGTCTACGGCGAGGCGCCGCCCGTCGACGCCCACCAGCTCACGCAGCGCCCCGGCGTTGTCAGTGGACCCGCTTAAACTCGTTCGTATCCATCAGCCCATGCTCTGGCGCTGACCCCCGCCCCGTCCGTACAGCGCCGGACGGGGCGGACTACTGGCAGGCGTCCGGCTCCGGGTGGCGGACGAGTCGCTTGAGGGCCATCTCCACCGTGTACCGGTCCAGCCCCGTCGCCTCGGCGTGCGCGGTGATCGCGGCCTGCACTCCGGCGGCCTGCTCGGCGGTGTGCTCGCCCCGCTGCACGGCCTCCCAGGCTGTGCGTTCCAGCTGGATCAGGTCGTGGGGGAGTTCGATATCGCTCACGAGTGCGGATCCTACGCGGCGGCAGTCACCTCTCCGTGCACCGCCGCGATCCACTCGTCCCGCAGCTGCTCGTACCGCTCCCGGGTCGGCCCCCATAGCCAGCCGCCCGTCTCCTGCATCAGGGCGCGGATATCCGCCTGCACGACCGCGGCCGGCCGCGACACCCGCTCGGGCGGGGGAGTGGTGGACATGATCCGACTGTATCGGCCGGGTCTGACAGCGGCCTAGGAGTTCCGGCGGTCCGCGATGTACGTGCCCTTCGCCGGCAGCGTCACAACCAGGCCGCGTTCCCGCAAATCCTCGACGGCCCGCCGCACGGTGCCGACGGCGACACCGGCCTGCTCAGCCAGCTCCCGCTCACCCTCCAGCCGGGCCCCCGGCTGCAGCTCGCCTGAGTCGATGCGGGCCGCGATCCAGTCGGCGACCTGACGCCACACGTACACCGGCCGTGACGGGTCCACCGGAGATTGATCACCCATGCTTCGACGCTAGGGCGGCCCACCGCGGCGCATCTCAGCAGGTAGCTCCATACAGCGGTATAGAGCAGTGTGTAGCGGTAGCCTCAGATCAAGACAGCACAGACCCCCGCGACCGCGGACACGGCCCGGGGGCACGGCCGACGGAGTGGAGCGTCGACATGGGTGAGAGTAGACCCACGGACCCCGCGGCAGGGTCGTCCGGACCGGGCAAGCTGAGCCCGCTGCAGCGGGCTTGGCGTGACTACCGGCGCCACACCGACAGCTGCGACCGATGCCGCGAGAAGGGCAGCGGGCGGTGCGATGCGGCCAGCCAGTTACTGAAGCTGCATCGCGACCTGTGTGACGAGGCCTACCGTGCGCTCGCGGCTGAGCGGGAACGCGCCCGATTCGGACCCCTGAGTTAAGTGTGTCGGTGAATGTCCTGGCCATGGCGTGCGCAATCGGTTAGATCTTCGCACCGGGTGTGCAGGTTGCGTGCAGATAAATGCGCTCTGCAGTCTTCCGCTACCGACGGTTTACCGATTGACTATCGGTCAGGCACCAAAGCGGGTATGCCGCTGACAAGTGCTCATGGCTGCGCCGACGCAAGACGGATCAGCCAGCGATCCATCGGCAGTACTAGATCGGCAGTCTCCAGGGGGCGACCACCATGGTCGAGGCGAGTGCGCACAACGCGGAACGCAAGGGTATCCGCCAACAGCCCCAGCGCGTGTGCCTGCTCCACCGGCAGCTCCATGCAGCCTACCTCGGCCGTATAGGAAGCATGCGGCCGGCGCTGCCCCCGCCACCAGGAGACGACCAGCATCGCCGACCTGCCGCCCGGATCCAGGCACTCCACCGTCTCGTGCTGCAGCATCACGCCGGGCCGCACCCCAAGACGCTCCGCCAGCTCCACCGTGGCGAGACGCGGGCGGGTGTCGGTGGTCTCGGTGGCAAACGGCCAGGGCGCATCAGGGTCGGTGAGAGTGCGCATAGCAGGAGGATGCGCGACATAGACTGCTTTACGCTCCTCGCCTTCGAGAACGCCAGTGCGGCGTAGCAAGACGTAGGCGAGGCGGACGGTTTGAGGGTGCACGCCGAGTTCGGCAGCTAGCTCGGTGCGCGACGGCAGGGGCTCGCCCGGCCGCCAGTATCCGGAGGCGATACGGCGGCGGATGTCAGCGGCGATTCGCCGGTGACGCGCTTCTGGCACCCGGACCCCTAGTCGATCTTGACGAGGAGTCAGACGCTACGGCGGGTCCCACATGCTGGATATATCCAGGGATGCCGAGCGAGCGGCAGGGCCGCGTTGACAGGTGAAGAGAGGATTCGGCTCCGCGGGGTTCAGGTCTCCGTCGGCGCCGATCGATCCGTACCGCGGGTGCGTACCCTCAACTGGCGTCCGGCTGGCGGATCGGAACGGGTACCGGCAACGTGCACCGCGTACCTACTCGAACGAGTGAACCCTTGACCGTGCTTCACGGTGCGGGGCATTTGCTTGTTCAGAGGGCCGGGCCCGGAGTCGACCGCTACCCCCAAGGTGCGCAAGACGACCCCGGGCCCGGTCCTTCTATTTACGCACCTGGCGGCCAGTGGGACTCAGGGAGTCCGTGAGATGGGAGATGGATGGGAGATGATCAATGCGAGCGTCTGCTAACTTCAACGACCATCTGCAAACTTCTGCTATGGCCTGTCTCTTGCGCAGCAGGTCAGCGCCGCTGGTCAGCAGCTAGAAGGCTCGTCGCTCACATCGTCAGCAGCATCGCCACCATGCCGATCCCCATCGACAGCCGGCAGGCCCGGGCCAGTTCCGGACGGTCGCCCCAGGGGGCCGGCCCGGCTCCGGCCGCCGGGGTGCCGGCAGGCACCAGACGGGCACCGGAGAGCAGGACGTACCCCGTGAAGTACAGGAGCAGCGCGCCGGTCAGCAGCGGTACGCCGGCGTCGCCGTGCGCGTGGTGGGCGGCGGGCGGGGACGCGGCCATCGCCGCCGCCATGTAGACCATCGCGGCGCTGCCCACCAGGTGGTGCAGATGGTGCGGGTCGCCGCGCGCGGACCACAGAGCACGCAGGGCGGCCGCGGCGAACACGGCGGCGTACACCGGCCACGCCCACCGCGGCGGTGTGAAGACCGCCGCCGGAACGGCCATCGCGGCCATGCCGAACCCCATCAGCGCCTCCCCGCCCGCGGCCCGGCGCTGCTCCTCGACGGCGCTGCGCATGCGCAGCAGGCAATAGGCGCCGGTCAGCGCGCACAGCGCCACCAGCAGCCAGGCTGTCGACACCGGTCCGTGCACGCGCACCTCCACGCTCGGCGGTCGGTCGAGGATGCGATGCCCACGGCCGGTGGAGCGCACGCGAGCGCAAGGGTGTACACGGGGAGCATGCGGGGGAGCACGGCGGGTGACAACCCCCCCCGTATCCACTGGCGTGACGCTGCCGAGCCCACCGCTGAACTGTTTTACAAGTAAAACACATGCTAAATTGATGCTATGAGCAGTGCGACCCCCCACCGTCTTCCCCTCGCCGGAGTGCTCCGCCTGGGACGTCCCTCCGACATCTGGTTCAAGCCCGCGCTGAGCGTGGTCGCCGCGGTCGCCCCGCCCAACCTCACCCTCCTCGCGCTCGGCCGCCTCGACCTCGCGATGTACACCATGGCGGGATCGCTGTGCGCCCTCTACGGCCACAACCGGCCCTACGCCGCCCGTGCCCGCGCCCTGGCCTGGGTCGTCCTCGGCATGGTCGGCGGGCTCGCCGTCGCCCTGCTCGCCGCGGCCCTCACCACGAACGCCGTCGTCCTGGTCACCGTCGGCGCCGTCCTCGCGGCGGTCCAGAAGACCGTCTGCGACGCCACCCGGATCGGACCGCCCGGCAACGTGGTCCTCACCTTCATCAGCTCCGCCTCGCTGTTCACCCCGCAGACCCTCGACCGGCTCCCGGGACACCTCGGACTGGCCCTCGCCACCGGCGCCTGGGCCTGGCTGGTCGGCATGGCGCCCGGGCTGCTCCGCCCGCACGGCCCCGAACGCCGTGCCACCGCCCAGGCCCTGAACGCCACCGCCGTGTACGCCGGCACGCGCGGCACCGCCGACGGCCACGCCCGGGCCCGGGCCGCGAGCGCCGCCGCGATCCACGCCGCCTGGCAGTCGCTGCTCGCCGCCGGCGCCCGCCCCGACCGCACCCGGCGCGCCCTCGAACGGCTCCTGGTCCGCGCCGAGGTCGCGCTCGCCGCACCCGCCGACGCCGACCCCGTACGGCTGCGCGCCTGGGCCCGCGACCTGCGCGGCACGGGCCGGATCCCGCACGTCGAGTCGCCGCGCGGGGACGCCGACGAACTCCTCGGCGTGGCCGCCGCCCAGGCGCTCCCGGTCCGGCACCGCCTCGCCCCCCTCGTCCCCCTCGCCGTACGCACCGCGCTCGGCTGCGCCCTCGCCGGATACGCGGCCCTCGCGCTCGGGGTCGGCCGCCCCTACTGGGCGCTGGTCACCGCCGCCTCCCTCTACCAGGCCAACGTCACCCTCACGTGGAACCGGGGCGTGCAGCGGGTCGTCGGCAACCTCGTCGGCGTTCTCCTCTTCGCCGCCCTCGCCCCGCTCGCCCACCTGCACCCCGCCGCCCTGGTGCTGTGCTCGCTCGCCCTCAACTTCGGCGCCGAGGCGCTCATCGGCCGCAACTACTGGCTGGGAAGCGTCTGCGTCACCCCGATGGCCCTGCTCATCACCGAGTTCGCCCGCGCCCAGGACCCCGCCGAGCTGATCACCGACCGGGTCGTGGACACCCTCCTCGGCGCCCTGGTCGGCTTCGTCGCCGCCGTCGCCGTCACCAACCGGCGCGCCGGTGACCGCCTGGAACACGCGCTGACCGCGGCCGAGCGCGCCCGGGAGAACGCCGCCCGCCTGCTCGCCGAACCGCACCCGGCCCTCCAGGCCCTGGAGTCCGCGCGCCGCGGCCTCGCCGCCGCCCTCGTCGACCTGCGCGCCACGGCCGACGCCGCCTCCGGAGAGTGGTGGCAGCGCGCCCTGCCCGAGGAGCGGGTCGTGCTCACCGAGCAGTCCGGACACCGTACGCTCGCGGCGACGGTACGACGCCAGGGACTCGTACCGTCGGACCGGGACACGGACCGGGGCCCGGCGCGCGACGGCGACCGGGGGCCGGGCAGGACGACGGAGGACATACGGCCATGACGGCGACGAACGGCGGACCGACGCCCGCGAGCGACACGGCCGGAGCCGGGCCGGGGGCCGGCACCGGCCCCGCGCGCGACGACACCGTCTCCGCCGTCGTCCGCCAGTGGCGGGCCGTCCACCCGGAGCTGGACACCGGGCCCATGGAGGTCATCGGCCGCATCAACCGCTGCGCGGCCCTGCTCCAGCAGGCCGAGGACGCCCCGCTGCGCCGGGCCGGCCTGAGCCGCGCCGAGTTCGACCTGCTCGGCGCGCTGCGCCGCACCGGCCACGAGCTGACCCCGGGCGAGCTGGCCCGGGAGACCTTCTCCTCCGGGGCCGCCGTCACCAAGCGGGTCAAGCAGCTGACCGAGCGCGGCCTGGTCGAACGGCGCGGCGACACCCGCGACCGCCGCGTCGCACACCTGCGCCTCACCGACGCCGGCCGCGACCTGGTCGACGGGATCCTCCCCGAGCAACTCGCCTACGAGACGGCCGTGCTGTCCGTCCTCGACCCGGAGGGACAGGGGGAACTGGCCGGTCTGCTGGCCGAGTTGCTCACCCGTCTGGAGGGCCGGATCGGCGCGCTGCGGGCGTAGGGACGCCGAGGCGCTACAGCACGTCGTGCACCGTCCGGCGGTACGTCGAGCGGCGGTCGTCGATGTCCGGCCACCGGTCGCCGTACACGTTCCGGACGATGGGCGCCTCCCGCAGGAAGTCGTGCGGGAATCCCAGCGGGACCGCGCTCACCTCGTCCAACCGCGCCACCGCGTCGGCGTCGAGCCGCACCCCGGTGGCGGCCAGGTTGTCCGCGAGCTGCTCCGGCTTCGTCGCCGAGATGATCGGTACGACGTTCCCGGGCCGGCCCAGCAGCCAGGCCAGGGCCACCTGCGCCGGGCTCCAGCCGCCGGAGTCGGCGATGTCGAGGACGGCGCTGACGACGTCCTCCTCCCAGGTCCCGGGCCGGAGTCCGGCCGTGTCGAGACGGCCCGGCTCCCCGCGCCGGTACTTCCCGGTGAGCCTGCCCGCGGCCAGCGGCGCCCAGGCGAACACGGCGAGGTCGAACGCCCGGGCCTGCGGCAGGAGTTCGCGCTCCGGGGTGCGCTCCAGCAGGCTGTAGCGCAGCTGCGACCCCGCGAAACACGTCCAGCCGCGAAGCTCGGCGAGGGTGTTGGCCTGCGCGATCTCCCAGGCCGGCCAGTCCGACACGCCCACGTAGAGGACCTTGCCGGAGCGCACGACGTCGTCCAGGGCGCGCATCACCTCGTCCACCGGGGTGAAGTTGTCGCGGGCGTGCACCCACAGCACGTCGAGCCGGTCCGTACCGAGCCGCCGCAGGCTCTCCTCGACCGACTGCACCAGGTTCCGGCGGTGATTGCCCGCGGAGTTGGGGTCGCCGTCGCGGGTGCCGCAGGTGTACTTGCTCGCCAGCACGAACCGGTCGCGGCGCCCGGCGAGCAGCTCGCCGAGGATCCGCTCGGAGTTGCCCGCGGCGTAGTTGTTCGCGGTGTCGACGAAGTTGCCGCCCGCGTCGGCATAGGTGTCGAGGATCCGGGCGGCGGCGTCCCTGCCGGCACCCCAGCCCGATTCCTCGCCGATGGTCATCGTGCCCAGCGCCAGCTCACTGACGCGCAGACCGGTCCGTCCGAACAGCGTGTACCGCACGTGTCTCCCCTTCGAGCAGATGGTGCGTACGACGCTAGGAGCTGGAGCGCCCTCCAAGGCAAGCCGCCGCGCAGCCTTGCGCCACCGCCCACCGCCCACCGCCCACCGCCCACCATCCACCGGCCGCGCCGCCCACCGCCCCGGGCCGCCCGCCTCCACACGGCGCCACCCGAGCCGGCCCCTTGGAGCCGGGGCCGGCTGCGGGGACCCCGGCCGGTCCCCTAGATCCCCGGCCGGTACCGCAGCGGATGGTCCGCCGGGATCTCCACCAGGACCACAGGGGTGCCGTCCGGGTCGGCGAGCCACATCTCGACCAGGCCCCAGGGCTCCCGCACCGGCGGCCGTACGATCTCCACGCCCCGGGCCCGCAGCTCCTCGTGCGCGGCCGACACGTCCGCCACCTGGAGCCACAACCGTGCCGTCGGGGAGGCAGGACCCTCGGAGCGGCCGGACAGCTCCAGGAAACCGCCGCCGAGGAAGTAGACCGTGCCGCGCTCGGGGCCGGTACCGAACTCCCGGTACACGGCGAGCCCGAGCTGTTCGCCGTAGAAGGCGCGGGAGCGTTCCGGGTCGGTGGGCCGGAGCAGGATCCGGCTGCTGAGTACATGCACCATGCGGGTGCAGCCTAGCGGCAGGGCTACCCTCGTGCGTGGCTCAGCCACACCCGAGATCGGAGATCCCGCCATGGACACCCCCGCCACCGGACCGACCTTCCGCGACGCCACCGCCGCGGACGTCGACGCCCTCGTCGCCCTGGTCGAGTCGGCGTACAGGGGAGACAGCAGCCGGGCCGGATGGACCACCGAGGCGGACATCCTGGAGGGGCAGCGGACCGACCCGCAGGGCGTGCTGAACGTGATCAAGGGCTCCGCGAGCCGGATGCTCACCGCCGAGCGGGACGGCCGTATCGTCGCCTGCTGCCAGCTGGAACACCGCGGTGACCACGCCTACTTCGGCATGTTCGCGGTCAGCCCCGCGGTCCAGGGCAGCGGGCTCGGAAGGGTCGTCATGGCGGAGGCGGAGCGCCTGGCCCGGGAGACCTGGGGGGCCACCGAGATGCGGATGACGGTGATCTCCGTGCGGGAGGACCTGATCGCCTGGTACGAGCGCCGCGGCTACCGCCGTACGGGAGAGACGCAGCCCTTCCCGTACGGCGACGAGCGCTTCGGCATCCCGCTCCGCCCCGACCTGCGGTTCGAGGTGCTGGTCAAGCCGCTGGTGTGACGTCCGGGCGCGCACGGGCGCCGTGTCACGCGGTGAAGCGGCCCGTGCGCTTGATCTCCGGGTAGTCGGTCGTCGCCCCGTCCAGCTGCAGCGCGCGCACCAGCCGCAGATGGTCCTGCGTGTTGACCACCCAGCCGATGATCCGCAGCCCGGACGCGCGCGCGTGCTCGACGATCTCCAGGGTGAGCCGGCGGATGTCGAGGCACAGGGTCGCGGCACCCACGGCGACGGCGCGGTCCACCACGTCGGTGCCGTACCGGCTCGCGACCAGCGCGGTGCGCACCCCCGGCACCAGCCGCCGGATCTCGGCGACCGCCTCGTCGTGGAACGAGGACACCTCCACCCGCGCGGTCAGGTCGCGCGCGCGCATCACCTCGGCCAGCGCCCGGGCCGCCGCCACGTCCTTGATCTCGGCCTGCAAGGGCGTCTGCACCGCCTCCAGCACCTCCTCGAACACCGGCACCCGCTCCCCGCGGCCCGCGTCCAGCGCGCGCAGCTCGGCGAGGGTCTTGTCGGCGATCGCCCCGGAGCCGTCGGTCGTCCGGTCCACCTCCGCGTCGTGCATGACGACCAGGGCGCCGTCCTTGCTCAGGTGTAGATCGAGTTCGATCAGGTCGAGGCCGGCCCGCTGCGCGGCGACGAAGGAACGGAGGGTGTTCTCGGGCTCGACGCCCATGACACCGCGGTGACCGATGGTAAGGAAGTTCAAGGTTCGACTCGCTTCCGTCGACGGCGGCTCGGCGACGCGCGGACCGACGCCCCCGTACCGGACCTCGTCGTCCACGCGGCAAGGCCGCAGCCTAACGGCCGGGCCGTCCGTTGAACCCGCGGCTGCGCGGGGCATTCGGGGTGCGGGGCGGGCGCCCCTTGGCCGGTACCCGCCTGAGCCGTCACTCTCCCGTGGGCGAGTCCCCGCGCCCTTGACCGACCCGGCGGCTGCCCGTCAAGGCGCGCAGCCGCCGAGCGGAAGTGAGCGTTGTCACGCTGGACGACAGGAAAAACATCGGTGACCAAGGCGCTGGACAGAAGAATTTCCGGACGACTCTCTTGCTGAGAGAAACCGGGTATGCATACGGTGTCCATACGCGAGGTTCTCCCGTGGAGGATGGGACATGACGGAAATTCTTGTACAGGCGGGTGCGGAGGAGCGGGTTCCTTCGCTGACCAGGGTGGTTGAGCACCCGGCTTGGCCTGTGCTCAAGAATGCCGTGGAGCAGATCCGGCCATGGCAGTCGGAGGACGGATCGATCGACTTCGACGCCGAGGGTGCCCCCGAGCGGGCCGACGCCGTGGCGGCCGTCGGGCGTGTCGCCGACGCGGTCGAGCAGCTCTCCCCGCTCCTGCCGCACGACAGCGCCTACCACGAGGCGCTCGTGGGGGACCTCCGCCGCTGGGCCGAGGGCGGCTTCCAGGTGCCGGACTTCCTGGACTCCCTGCTGGCCTTCCAGCCCGCCGCGAACCGCGCGGACGGCCTGCAGCACCTGGTCGTCTTCCCGATGTACACGCAGAACGGCAACCCGGACCGCAACCTGGAGGCGGTCGTGCTGCGCATGGTCTGGCCCGACTGGCTGGCCGAGCTGGAGCGCACCCGCTACGACAACCCGCTGTTCTGCGGCATCACCTTCGAGGACTTCACCTCGGGCTACGACACCAACTCCGCGGTGCTCTTCCCGGAGACCATCGCCGTTCGCGAGGCGCCGGAACGTTTCTCCTGGGGTGGCATCTTCTGCGACCGCGAGGCCGCCCGCTTCCGCCGGGTGACCGAGGCCGCGGTGGAGATCCTGGGCCTGGAGCTGCCCGAGGACATCGCCGCGATGGTCCACGACCAGAAGCGCTGCGAGGAGGCCTTCGTCCTGTGGGACATGGTCCACGACCGCACCCACAGCCACGGCGACCTGCCCTTCGACCCGTTCATGATCAAGCAGCGCCAGCCGTTCTGGATGTACGGCCTGGAGGAGCTGCGCTGCGACCTCACCGCCTTCAAGGAGGCCGTGAAGCTCCAGGCGGACGGCGTCCCGCAGGCCCGTGACGTGCAGTACGCGGTGCTCTTCGACCGGATGTTCCGCTTCCCGGTCACCGGCGACCGCAACCGCAACTACGACGGCCTCGGCGGCCAGCTGCTCTTCGCCTACCTGCACAAGCACGACGTCGTCCGCTGGACCGACAACAAGCTCTCCATCGACTGGGAGCGCGCCCCGCAGGTCACCAACCAGCTCTGCGCCGAGATCGAGAAGCTCTACAAGGACGGCATCGACCGCCCGAAGCTGGTGCACTGGTTCGCCGGCTACGAGCTGGTCCGCACCTACCTCGCCCCGCACCCCGGCTCCACGTGGGCCAAGGGCCCCGACGCCCTGGACCTGAGCCGACCCCCGCGCAAGCTCGTGGACGACGTGCTTCCGGACGAGTTTCCGCTCAGCATGTTCTATGAGGCGCTGTCCAAGAAGCTGAAGAACGTGATCGCCTCCACCAAGGGCATCACGGCGGACGCCGCCGAGCGGATCGCCGCGTGAGCGACCGCGTCCACAACACTGTTCAAGAGGGGAAGAACGTGGCGAACAACGGGTCTCTCAGTGGTGCGGTGATCGCGGTGGCCGGTGCGGGCGGACCCGCCGGGCACGCGACCCTGGTCCGGCTCGCCGAGGCGGGCGCGGTCGTGGTCGGCGCCGACAACAACCCGGAGCGCCTCGCGGAGTCCGTCGACGCCGCCCGCTACGCCCGCGGCGGCGCCGTCGTCACCGGCGAGACCGTCGACCTGCTCGACCTGCGCTCGACCCGCGACTGGGCCGCGCGCATCGAGAAGGAGCACGGCCGGATCGACGGCCTCGTCCACCTCGTGGGCGGCTGGCGCGGCAGCGCGACCTTCGCCGAGACCGACCTGGCCGACTGGGACCTGCTGGAGAAACTGCTCATCCGCACCGTCCAGCACACCTCGCTCGCCTTCTTCGACGCCCTGCAGCGCAGCGACCGCGGCCGGTACCTGCTCACCAGTGCCGCCGGCGCGACGAAGCCGACGGCGGGCAACGCGGCGTACTCCGCTGCCAAGGCCGCCGCCGAGGCGTGGACGCTCGCCATGGCGGACGGCTTCCGCAAGGCGGGGGGCGAGCAGGGCCCGCGTTCGGCGGCTGCCATCCTGGTGGTGAAGGCGCTGGTGCACGACGCGATGCGCGCCGAACGCCCCAACGCGAAGTTCGCGGGCTTCACGGACGTCAAGGACCTGGCCGAGGCCATCGAGGGCGTCTGGAGCAAGCCCGCCGCGGAAGTGAACGGAAACCGTCTGTGGCTGACCGAGAAGCCGTGAACCCTGCCAAGACCGACGCGCGTCGCCACCACGACCCGCAGGTGCGCGGTTTCGCCAGTGACAACTACGCCGGAGCCCACCCGGAGGTGCTGGCCGCCGTGGCCCTGGCCAACGGCGGCCACCAGGTGGCCTACGGTGAGGACGACTACACCGAGAACCTCCAGGGGATCATCCGTAGCCACTTCGGTGCCACGGCGGAGGCCTTCCCGGTCTTCAACGGAACCGGCGCGAACATCGTCGCGCTCCAGGCGGTCACCGACCGCTGGGGCGCGGTGATCTGCGCCGAGAGCGCGCACATCAACGTGGACGAGGGCGGCGCGCCCGAGCGCATGGGCGGGCTGAAGCTGCTCACCGTGCCCACGCCCGACGGCAAGCTCACACCCGAGCTGATCGACCGGCAGGCCTGGGGCTGGGAGGACGAGCACCGCGCGATGCCGCAGGTCGTGTCGATCACCCAGAGCACCGAGCTGGGCACCCTCTACACGCCCGAGGAGATCCGCGCGATCTGCGAGCACGCCCACGCGCACGGCATGAGGGTGCACCTGGACGGCTCCCGGATAGCGAACGCCGCCGCCTCCCTGGACGTGCCCATGCGGACGTTCACCAACGCGGTCGGCGTCGACATCCTCTCCCTGGGCGGGACGAAGAACGGCGCGCTGTTCGGCGAGGCCGTCGTCGTCATCAACCAGGACGCGGTGCGGAAGATGAAGCACCTGCGGAAGATGTCGATGCAGCTGGCCTCCAAGATGCGCTTCGTCTCGGTGCAGCTGGAGGCCCTCCTCGCCAAGGACCTGTGGCTGCGCAACGCCCGCCACGCCAACGAGATGGCCCAGCGGCTCGCCGAGGGCGTCCGCGCGGTGCACGGTGTGGAGATCCTCTACCCGGTGCAGGCCAACGGTGTCTTCGCCAGGCTGCCGCACGACGTGAGCGAGCGGCTGCAGAAGAGGTTCCGGTTCTACTTCTGGGACGAGGCGGCCGGCGTGGTTCGCTGGATGTGTTCCTTCGACACCACGGAGGAGGACGTCGACCTGTTCGTGGCGGCGCTCAAGGAGGAGATGGCCCGCTGATCCGCGGCCCGGCCCGATGTAATGCATAGGTATGCGGTCATCTGAAAAGCCATTGATGCCCGGATGGCCGCATTCCTATGCTCTGCGGGCATGCAGCTGACCCAGAACACCCCCGACCTCTCCGCCTACTTGGCCGCCGACGAGGTCATCGATCACCACCACCCGGTGGTCCGGGAGACCGCGGCCCGTCTGGCCGCGGCAGCCGCCGACTCGTATGAGTATGCGCGGGCCGCCTTCGAGCTCGTGCGGGACACCATCCCGCACTCCCGGGACTCCGGCGATCTCCGTGTCACCTGGCGCGCCTCCGACGTGCCGGCCCTGCGCACCGGCGTCTGCCACGCCAAGTCCCACGCCCTCGCCGCGCTGCTGCGCGCCGAGGACATCCCGGCCGCCCTGTGCTACCAGCGCCTGACCGACGACGAGGGCGGCCACGCCGTCCACGGCCTGGTCGCCGTCCGCTTCCACGGCGCCTGGCACCGGCAGGACCCGCGTGGCAACGTGCCGGGCGTCGACGCGCACTTCTCCCTGGACGGCGAGCGGCTCGCCTGGATCCCCGACCCCGCGGCCGGCGAACGGGACTACCCGCTCCTCCGCGCCGCACCGCACCCGCTCGTCCTCGCCGCCCTGCGAGCCGCCCACGACCGGCCGCATCCGGGGAGGACGCTCCCCGACCGCCTCTGACCACTGGCTGATGGGCACATCATCCTCAAGTAGGGGACGGCTTCTCCTACTTGGGACGGATGCCGAGGAAGCGCACCCCCTGTGAGGCTAGGTCCCGATCACAGGCGGCATCACGGTGCAGCCGGTCAACGGGGGATTCACAAGGGGGAAATCAGCAGTCTTCGGGGCGCGTCGACCTTCCGCGTCCCCCCTTCCTTTCGCGTCCCTTTCCGCGTCCTGACATCCAGGACGTGGAGGTGTCGCGCTGCGCCGACCGTGGAGAGACCCGGGTTCGTACCCGGCCGTGCCGCCTGCTCAATTCACGGGGAGAACAGTTGAATCGAAGAATCGCACGCGTGTCACTCGGCATCGGTACGTCCGCCGCGCTGGCCGTCGCGGGCACGCTGGCCGTCTCGGCGCCCGCCCAGGCGACGTACTACAGCGGGGGCATGCCCAAACGGTCGTTCAGCGTCAAGACCGTCGGCGTCAACGGCGAGTGGGTGAAGTACTTCGACACCGCTCGCGGGAACTGGAACAACGCCGGTGTCGGGGCGAGCATCAAGCGCAGCTCCAGCGCCAAGCCCAGCTTCACCGCCGGCAACTACAGCCAGAGCTGGTACGGCCTGTACGCGCCGTCCGGGACGCGGGCGCACCGGTCCTTCCAGATCAAGGTCAACGCCACCACCCTGTGGCGGGACACCGGGAACATCCCCAAGTACGACAAGTGGGTGCGCAGCACCAGCACCCACGAGCTGGGGCACGGGCTCAGCCTCGCCGACAACCCCAACACGAGCAAGGTCTCGCTGATGAAGCACAGCCGCGACCGCTCGAAGGTGCAGAAGCCGCAGCCGTACGACAAGTCCGAGGTGAAGAGGATCTACCGATGAACGTCAGACGGAACATCCTCGTCACCGGTACGGCGGTGCTCGCCGCGTTCGCCGCCGTCGGCTGCTCCGCGGACGGCACCTCCACCCACGCGGCGAAGTCCGGGGCCGCCCCGGACGCCGTCACCTACCACGCGGACTACCCGGCGTACTCCTCACTGGACGACGTCATCAGGCAGTCCGACGCCGTGGTCGAGGGCACCGTGGTCGGCAGCCGGGTGCAGCGGGTGCTGCCCGACGCGCCCGCCGGTGACAACCCCGCCACCAACCCGCAGGCCGGCCTGTCGCCCGCCGAGGCCAAGGAGGCCAAGAAGGAGGCGGAGGCCAACCCGGTCATCGTCACCGTCTCCACGGTGAAGGTCACCCGGACGCTAGCCGGGAAGGTCTCCGTCGGCGACACCGTCGAGGTCAGCCAGCTCGGCGGCACGTACAAGGGCGTGGCGTACCAGGAGACGGACACCACCCTGCTCGCCAAGGGCGCCAAGAAGTACGTGCTGATGCTCGCCGCCCACGGCAAGAACCCGTACGACCTGCTCAACCCGGAGCAGGCGCTCTACACGGTCACGTCGGACGGCACAGTCAAGGCCGTGTCGGTCGGCGGCTTCACCCACGCGGGCAAGGTCGACCAACTGGCCGCGAAGGCCGACCGGATCACCCGGAACGCGCGGTAGGCACACCGGCCGGTGCGCCACGGGACCTTCCGTGGCGCACCGGCGCCGTCTCACCGGCCCCGCGCCGTGAGCCGGAGCGCCTCGCGCACTCCCGGACTCAGGGCCACCCGGTTGCCCTGAGCGGCGACCGCCGCCGCGCCCTCCACCTCGTACCAGCCCTGCGTGGTGTTCACCAGGACGTAGCGCCCGCCCTCGCCCCTGCCGAGCAGGAGCACGTACTCCTTCCCGGCGGTGAGACCGGCGGTCTCCGGCCCGCTGCCGGGGGTCGTGTACGACACCTCGACGGAGTCGCCCGGAGTCCGGCCCTTGGCGGTCGCCAGCACCTGTGCCGTGGCCACCGTCGTGCGGACACCGTCGAGACGCTCCTCGTGCCCGGTGCCGAGCCGCGCCCGCACGATCACGTCCGCCGCCCTCTCCAGCTCTGCCGTCGTCCCGAAATGGGGCTCGTCGGCCAGGGCGCCGCCCTCGGCCTCACCCGGAGCGGCCGGCCCGTTCCGCGGACCGGCCCGGTGGCCGTCCGGCCCGCCCGGGTCGTCGTGGAGGCCGAGGACGGTGACACCGGCGAGGACGGCGGCGGCTCCGCAGACGACCGCGGCCATCAGCACGCCCCTGCGGGGCGACCGGCGGACGACGGCGGGAGGAGCGGCGGCGTGGGGGCCGACCAGCGCGGAGAGTTCGTCGGCGGCGCGCGCCGACAGGGTCGCGTCCGCCGTCCCGGGGACCGGGTTGGCGTTCGCGATCAGAGACTTGACACGCATCACACTGGCTCCCGAGGCAGATCGTAGACGGCGCGGAACGCCTTGCGCGCGCGGTGCAGCCGGACCCACACCGCGGACGTGCCGCACCCGAGGACCGTCCCGGCCTCCGCCGCGCTCAAGCCGTCCCAGTAGCTCAGCAACAGCACCTCGCGGTGCGCGGCGGGCAGCCGGTCGAGGGCGTCGAGAACGGCTTCGTCCCGGTCCGGCGCCGGAGCGCGGCCCATCGTCTCGGCGATGGCGCGGTGGATCTCCGACAGGCGTGCCATCGAACGGTGGTGGTTGTGCAGCAGGTTGCGCGCGGTGACGAACAGCCACCCGGTTCCCACGTCCTGGCCGTCCGTCATGCGCTCCCACGCGGTGCGGAAGACCTCGGCGGTCAGTTCCTCCGCCGCTGCCCGGTCGCCCGACCGCCGGTGCACGAACGCGCACACCCGTGGGTGCTCACGGGTGTACAACGCCGTGAACCGCGCGGCCAACTCACCGTCGCTCCGGGTCCTGAGGGTCTGCACACCTCTTACATGTCCGCGACCCGGCGCATCCTTACCGATCCGTCCGGGGAAATTTCCGGCCGACGCGGCGTCACCCCGGTCGGCGGGGCGTCACGTCGGGAGCCGGGCGGGGCCTCAGTGGGCCTCCGCCGTGCGCAGTTCCTCCATCGTCGGTGCCGAGCCGCCCAGGTGGGCGGGGAGCCACCAGGAGTCCTCCGGCCCCTTGGGGCGGCCCGGGTAGGCGCGCTGGGCGGCGTCGAGGAGTTCCTGGACGCGCTCGCGCAGCCGGCGTGTGATGGCACCGGCGTACTGGTCGCGGGGCGCCTCCACCGGCTCGCCCACACGGACGGTGACGGGGAGGTGGTCGCGCCGGAAGTTGCGCGGCTGGCCCTTGGTCCACAGCCGCTGGGTGCCCCACACCGCCATCGGGACCAGCGGCACGCCCGCCTCCTGGGCCAGGCGGGCCGCGCCCGACTTGAAGCTCTTCAGCGTGAACGACTGCGAGATCGTGGCCTCCGGGAAAACCCCGATGATCTCGCCGGAGCGCAGCGAGTCCAGTGCGTGCGCGTACGCGGTCTCGCCCTGCCCGCGGTCCACCGGGATGTGCTTCATCCCGCGCATCAGCGGCCCGGACACCTTGTGCCGGAAGACCGACTCCTTCGCCATGAACCGCACCAGGCGCTTCTGCGGCAGGGCGGCCAGGCCGTTGAAGACGAAGTCCAGATAGCTGATGTGATTGCTCACCAGCACGGCGCCGCCCGAGCGCGGGATGTTCTCCGACCCCTGGCAGTCGATCTTCAGGTCCCAGACCTTGAACAGCGTCTTGGCGAAACCGATGACGGGACGGTAGACCAGCTCTGCCATGGGCGGGGCGGACCCTTTCTGCTCTGCTCGGGAAAGGGGATCCCGGCGGTAAAGTTACGCAGCCGTAGGTTTACGGCGTCTCGCAGATCGTGCCCGAAGAACGGACGGGGAGCCAGTCCTGGTGCCCCGCGGCGGCGAGATCCTCGTCACGTCGGCCTACAGTCCGTGTCGTATCTTTAAGTCCCCTTTACGCCCGAGGGTATGCCGGGCGGCGGGCGGGAATCTTCGCCGTCCTGTGCGCGCCGGCCCCGAGGGCGGTGCCGAGGACGGCCGGACATGACAGGGCGGCGGAACGGGAGGACGCGGTGCGCGAGCGCGACGACGACAGGCGGCTCGGGGCGGCCGAACTCGGCGGCGAACTGGGGGAGCGCGCCACGCTGGTGCAGTTCTCCAGCGCCTTCTGCGCACCCTGCCGCGCCACCCGGCGTGTCCTCGCCGAGGTCGCCGCGCTGGTCCCGGGCGTGGCCCACGTCGAGATCGACGCCGAGGCCCACCTGGACCTCGTACGCGACCTGGAGATCCTGAAGACGCCCACCGTCCTGGTGCTGGACGCCGGCGGCCGGGTGGTGCGGCGCGCCACCGGACAGCCCCGCAAGGCCGATGTCATCGCCGCTCTGGGGGAGGCCGTGTGAGCGAGTCTCAGGGAATCGTGAGACATCTTCCAGATCCCGGAACCCGCTTGACTGCACGCACCACCTATCGTCAGCCTGACCGTATGCCGATCGAACTCCTTCTCTACGGACGGGTCCACGTCGACCTCGCCCGCACTGCGAGCGCGCGCTGTCCGGGCTGCTGAGCAGACACGGACCTGTTTCTCCTCCCTCGCAGAAGGACAACTCCATGACGGCCACGCCCGACCTCGGCACTCCCCGGCTCGCCTCGCCCGAACTGCTGCGCTCCACCTTCCGCCGGCACGCCGCCGGTGTGGCGGTGATCACCGCGCGTGGGGCCCGGGGCCCGGTCGGCTTCACCGCCACCTCCCTGACCTCCGTCTCCGCCGAGCCGCCAATGATCTCCTTCGGCATCGGCACCGGCGCCTCCAGCTGGCCCGCGATAGCCGAGGCCGACCACGTCGGCGTACACCTCCTCGGCGAGCACCAGAGCGAGCTGGCCGCCACCTTCGCCCGCAGCGGCGCCGACCGCTTCGGCCCGGCCACCGCCTGGCAGGACGGCCCGGAAGGCGTACCGGTGCTGGACGACGTGCTCGCCTGGCTGGTGTGCCGGATCGTCGGCCGGGTCCCGGCCGGCGATCACCGCATCGTGCTCGCCGAGGTCGTCCTCGGCGACCCCTCCGGCCCCGGCCGCCCGCTCCTCTACCACCAGGGCCGCTTCAACGGCCTGCGGGATTGATCACGCCCCGGCCTCCTGCGAAGCGGTCGAGTTCCGGTTACGCTGCGTTGCGAAGGTCACAGTTCAAAGCGCTTGCTTAGCGGGCAGGAACTGGGTGTACTGACGAGTAATATCTCGGTCGGAGCGCGCGGACGCCCCGACCGGGATCGGCCGCTTGAGGCGCCTATGCTGCCTGCAAGAGGCAGCCCGAAATGACGATGCAGTAGGAGAGCCGGCGTGAGCTTGAGGATCGTTGTCACTGTGAAGTACGTGCCCGACGCCACTGGCGACCGGCACTTCGCCGATGACCTGACCGTCGACCGCGACGACGTGGACGGTCTGCTCTCCGAACTGGACGAGTACGCGGTCGAGCAGGCCCTCCAGATCGCGGAGAACGCGGACGACGCCGAGGTCACCGTCCTGACGGTCGGCCCGGAGGACGCCAAGGACGCGCTCCGCAAGGCCCTCTCGATGGGTGCCGACAAGGCCATCCACGTCGAGGACGACGACCTGCACGGCACCGACGCCATCGGCACCTCCCTCGTGCTGGCCAAGGCCATCGAGAAGGCCGGCTACGACCTGGTGATCTCCGGCATGGCCTCCACCGACGGCACCATGGGCGTCGTCCCGGCGCTGGTCGCCGAGCGCCTCGGCGTCCCGCAGGTCACCCTGCTGTCCGAGGTCTCCGTCGAGGACGGCACGGTCAAGGGCCGCCGCGACGGCGACGCCGCCTCGGAGCGGCTGGAGGCCTCGCTCCCGGCCGTCGTCTCCGTCACCGACCAGTCCGGCGAGGCCCGCTACCCGTCCTTCAAGGGCATCATGGCGGCCAAGAAGAAGCCGGTGGAGTCCTGGGACCTGTCCGACCTGGACATCGAGGCCGAGGAGGTCGGCCTGGACGGCGCGTTCACCAAGGTCGAGACCGCGACCGAGCGTCCGGCGCGCACGGCCGGCACCATCGTCAAGGACGAGGGCGAGGGCGGCAAGCAGCTCGCTGAGTTCCTCGCGAGCCAGAAGTTCATCTGAGGCTCGCCCCCGCTGACCGCCCCTCAACTTCGTTTCGCAGGAGAGCAATCCCATGGCTGAAGTCCTCGTCTACGTCGACCACGTGGACGGTGCCGTCCGCAAGCCCACCCTGGAGCTGCTGACCCTGGCCCGCCGCCTCGGCGAGCCCGTCGCCGTCGCCCTGGGCAACGGCGCCGCCGACACCGCCGCCACGCTCGCCGAGCACGGCGCGGTGAAGGTCCTCACCCACGACGCTTCCGAGTACGCCGAGTACCTGGTCGTGCCGAAGGTGGACGCCCTGCAGGCCGCCTACGAGGCCGTCTCCCCGGCCGCCGTGCTGGTCCCGTCCTCCGCCGAGGGCAAGGAGATCGCCGCCCGCCTGGCGCTGCGCATCGGCTCCGGCATCATCACCGACGCCGTCGACCTGGAGGCCGGCGACGAGGGCCCGGTGGCCACCCAGTCGGTGTTCGCCGCGTCCTTCACCACCAAGTCCCGCGTCGTCAAGGGCACCCCGGTCATCACGGTCAAGCCGAACTCGGCCGCCGTCGAGGCCGCCCCGGCCGCCGGCGCGGTCGAGGCCCTGTCCGTGACCTTCTCGGACAAGGCGACCGGCACCAAGGTCACCGGCCGTACGCCGCGTGAGTCGACGGGCCGCCCCGAGCTGACCGAGGCCGCGATCGTGGTCTCCGGCGGACGCGGTGTGAACGGCGCCGAGAACTTCTCGATCATCGAGGCCCTCGCCGACCAGCTCGGCGCGGCCGTCGGCGCCTCGCGTGCCGCCGTCGACGCCGGCTGGTACCCGCACACCAACCAGGTCGGCCAGACCGGTAAGTCGGTCTCCCCGCAGCTGTACATCGCCAACGGCATCTCCGGTGCGATCCAGCACCGCGCCGGTATGCAGACCTCGAAGACGATCGTGGCCGTCAACAAGGACGCCGAGGCCCCGATCTTCGAGCTGGTCGACTTCGGCGTGGTCGGCGACCTCTTCGAGGTCGTCCCGCAGCTGACCGAGGAGATCAAGACCCGCAAGGGCTGATCCCCTGCCGCTGCCAGGCGTACGAGGCCCCCGTGACCGGAGCGACGGTCACGGGGGCCTTCGCTCATCCCAGCGTCAGCGAGGCCTGCACCGGCAGGTGGTCGCTGGGGAACCGTCCGTCCACCGAGAAGGTGTTGACCGAGGCCCGGTGTGCCGTGACGCCCGGGGTGGCGAGGATCCAGTCGATGCGGTCGCCGTCCGGCGTCAGCGGCCGGTAGCCGTGGAAGGTCCCGTACAGCGCGCCGCGCTCGGCCGCCGTGTCCCAGGTGTCGGTCAGACCGGCGCCCAGCATCGTGTCGTAGACCGGGTTCCCGTGGGCGGCCGCGTTGAAGTCACCGGTGACGACGAGCGGCAGCGACCGGTCGAGCCCGGCGACGCGCTCTGCGATCAGCTGGGCGGCGCGCGCGCGTGCGACCTGACTGCGGTTGTCGAGGTGGGTGTTGAGGAAGTAGAACTCGCGGTCGCCGTCGAGCCGGTCCCGGAAGCGGACCCAGGTCACCATCCGGACGGAGCCGCCGCCCCAGGTGTTGGACCCGATCACGTCCGGCGTGTCGGAGAGCCAGAAGTGGTCGTACTCCCGCGGGGTGAGCCGGCGGGTGTCGTAGAAGACCGCCGTGAACTCGTCGTGGCTGCCGCCCGCGCGTCCGGTGCCGATCCACTCGCAGTGCCCTCCCAGGTCGGCCTCGATGTGGCGCAGTTGCTGGTAGAGGCCCTCCTGGGTGCCGAGGACATGGGGGCGCTCGCGGTGCAGCAGGGCGCGCGTCACGGGCCTGCGAGCGGCCCAGCTGTGGGGCTCGGCGGTGCTCGCGAAGCGGAGGTTGAACGACATGACGCGCAGCGGACCACCGCGCCGTCCGCCCGCCGGGGCGGGGCCGGCGGAGAGTGCTGTACTGGACAGGGGAACGGAGATCGAGGCCGTGAGCGCGGTCACCACGCCCATGCGGCGCGTGACGCGACGGGGGATCGGCACGGGTGCTCCTTCTGCGGCGGCTTCCGGGCGACTCGTTACGGGTGCGCTGTGCGAGAGCAGGGTGCGGCCTGAAGGGTGCCGGAGAGAGGTGAACATGCCGGGGTACGCGGGCGGAATGGACCGAAGGCGGTGTTGACCAGCGGGAAGGTTGCCGGATAACTTCGCCATACGGATTGTTGATTCCGTACAGCGGAAAGCTTGGAGGGTGTGGGATGGGTCAGCAGGAGAAGGTGGCGACAAGCCTCGCGGGCGCCGTCAGCGAGGAGATCAGCGCCTCCCTCGCACCGGTCGACGCGGAGCTGGAGCGCCGCTACCCCGGGGACCCCGGCACCCGGCAGCCCGTCCACACCGTGTACGTCCCCGGTGACGCCTTCACCGCCGGCACCCTGCGCACCTGGGGCGACCAGGCGCTGGCCCTGCTCGACGAACACGCCCCGGACGCCTCCTCCTTCGCGTCGGTCCTCGGTCTCTCCGACGAGCTGGCCGAGGCGGTCCACTCCCGCGTCCGCGCCAAGCTGGAGCGCGAGCCGATCGAGGACCTGCGCGTCGACTTCGAGGACGGGTACGGCCCCCGTCCCGACGCCGAGGAGGACGAGACGGCGGCCCGCGCGGCCCGCCTGATCGCGCAGGCGTACCGGGACGGCACGGCGGCGCCGTACATGGGCATCCGCATGAAGTGCATGGAGGCCCCCGTGCGCGACCGGGGCATCCGCACCCTCGACGTCTTCCTCACCGGCCTGATGGAGGCCGGCGGCCTGCCCCAAGGGCTGGTCCTCACCCTGCCCAAGGTGACCTACCCCGAGCAGGTCGGCGCCTTCGTACGGCTCCTGGAGGCCTTCGAGAAGGCGCACGGCCTGGACGCCGGGCGCCTGGGCTTCGAGATCCAGATCGAGACCAGCCAGGCCATCCTCGCCGCCGACGGCACCGCCACCGTCGCCCGCATGATCCAGGCCGCCGAGGGCCGCGCCACCGGGCTGCACTACGGCACCTTCGACTACAGCGCCTGCCTCGGGGTCTCCGCCGCCCACCAGGCCAGCGACCACCCGGCCGCCGACCACGCCAAGGCGGTCATGCAGGTCGCGGCGGCGGGCACCGGCGTGCGCGTCTCCGACGGCTCCACCAACGTCCTCCCCGTCGGCCCGACCGCCAAGGTCCACGACGCCTGGCGGCTCCACTACGGCCTCACCCGCCGCGCCCTCGCCCGCGCCTACTACCAGGGCTGGGACATGCACCCCGGCCACATCCCCACCCGCTACGCGGCCGTCTTCGCCTTCTACCGCGAGGGCTTCGAACAGGCGGCGGCCCGGCTCACCCG
This sequence comes from Streptomyces sp. NPDC107654, assembly GCF_055639035.1. Taxonomy (NCBI): domain Bacteria; kingdom Bacillati; phylum Actinomycetota; class Actinomycetes; order Kitasatosporales; family Streptomycetaceae; genus Streptomyces; species Streptomyces sp. NPDC107654. The sequence goes on along the minus strand of NZ_JBVKBI010000009.1, from coordinate 269,168 downwards.
GTACGCCAACCGGGCCGGCGGCGACGTCATGGACGAGCCCGCCACCGCCAAGGCCCTCAGCGGCTACCTGCTGCGCGGCCTGGACTGCGGCGCCCTCGACATCGCCGAGGTCGCCCGACTCACCGGCCTCACCCGCGCCGACCTGGAGACCTTCGCGTCCCCGCGCCGCGGCAACCTGACGGCCGCCGCCCAGTAGCGGTCCGGACCGCACCCCGCCGGACCGGCGTCCGTGAGGCGGGGCGCCGGTGCCGCGAGGCGGCTGCGCGAGGCCCGCTCCGCGAGGGCGGGCCGTTCAGTCCGCGGGCGGCAGTTCGCCCGAGCCACGGGTGATCAGGCGGGTCGGCAGTTCGATGCGCTCGGGTGCGACGAGGGAGCCGTCCAGCTGGCGGAAGAGGCGCTCGGCGGCGGTACGGCCGAGGGCCGCCGCGTCCTGGGCGACGACCGTGACGCCCGGCTGGAGGAGATCGGCCAGCTCGATGTCGTCGAAGCCCACGAGCGCGACCCGGCGCGACTGCTCGGCCAGCACCCGGACCACGGTGACCGTCACCCGGTTGTTGCCGGCGAAGACCGCCGTGACCGGCTCCGGACCGGACAGCATCTCCTCCGCGGCCCGGCGCACCCGCTCCGGGTTCGTCGCCCCCAGGGACATCCACCGCTCCTCGACGGCTATGCCCGCGTCCTCCATCGCCGCCCGGTAGCCGCGCAGCCGCTCGGCCGCGGTGTGGATGCGGGGCATGTCGCCGATGAACCCGATCCGGCGGTGGCCGTGCGCGATGAGGTGGGCGACGCCGTCGCGGGCGCCGCCGTGGTTGTCGGACAGGACCACGTCGGCCTCGATCCGGCCGGCCGGGCGGTCCACGAACACGGTCGCCACGCCGGCCCTCATCTCCGGTTCCAGATAGCGGTGGTCGTCGCCGGCCGGGATCACCACCAGACCGTCCACCCGGCGGGCGCACAGCGCCAGCGCCAGCTCCTGCTCACGCTCGGGGTCCTCGGCGCTGGAGCCGTTGATCAGCAGGGCGCCGTGGGCGCGGGCCACCTCCTCCACGGCCCGGCTGAGCGGGCCGTAGAACGGGTCCGCGAGATCCTCCAGGACCAGCCCGATGCTCGCCGTCCGGCCCTTGCGCAGCACCCGGGCGCTGTCGTTGCGGCGGAAGCCGAGCGCCTCGATCGCCTCCTGCACCCGGCGCTCGGTGTCCGGCGTGACCCCGGGCTCGCCGTTGACCACCCGGGAGACCGTCTTGAGCCCGACCCCGGCGCGTGCCGCCACGTCCTTCATGGTCGGTCGGTTGCCGTACTGGCTCCCGGGGAGGCGGTCTGCGCGGCGGGTGGTCTCGGGCACGATGCGTCTGTCCTGTCTCTCGTCCGTCTCGCCGACGGTCCCTCGTCCCTCGCGGCCCAGGGACCTCTCGTCCGTCCCGTCGACGGCTCCCGCCCCTCCGGTCCGGGGTACGGCCGTGGGCGCGTCGGGGTTTCTTCCGGGGCGGGGGTGCGGGATCCGTGGGCTTGTATGAGGATGTGGCGTCGAGCATAGAGCCTGGACAACGTTGTCAGATGCGCGAGAGACTGTCCACCGCTGTCTCCGGCCTGCGCCCCCACCGCTTGACCGGCCTGCCTTTCCTTGGTTCTCGAGCTTCAACGGGGAGATCTGACTCTGATGCACACCGACCTCGTGGCGGCCCTGGACATCGGCGGCACCAAGATCGCCGGCGCGCTGGTGGACGGCGCCGGACGGATCCTGGCCAGAGCCCAGCGCGCCACGCCCGCCCAGCAGGACGGCGAAACGGTCATGCAGGCCGTGGCGGAGGTGCTCGGCGACCTCGCCGGGTCGCCCCTGTGGGGACGCGCGGGCTCCGTCGGCATCGGCAGCGCGGGCCCGGTGGACGCATCGGCCGGCACGGTCAGCCCGGTGAACGTGCCGGGCTGGCGCGACTTCCCCCTCGTCGACCGGGTCCGCGAGCTCACCGGGGGCCTGCCGGTGGAGCTGATCGGCGACGGTGTCGCGATCACGGCGGCCGAACACTGGCAGGGCGCCGCGCGCGGCCACGACAACGCGCTGTGCATGGTCGTCTCGACCGGCGTCGGCGGCGGCCTGGTGCTGGGCGGCCGACTGCATCCCGGTCCGACCGGCAACGCAGGGCACATCGGTCACATCAGTGTCGACCTCGACGGCGACCCCTGCCCGTGCGGCTCGCGCGGCTGTGTGGAGCGCATCGCGAGCGGGCCCAACATCGCCCGCCGGGCCCTGGAGCAGGGCTGGCTCCCGGGACCCGACGGTGACACCTCGGCCGCCGCGGTGGCCGCCGCCGCCCGTGCGGGCGACCCGGTCGCCGTGTCCTCCTTCGAGCGCGCGGCGCAGGCGCTGGCCGCCGGAATCGCGGCCACCGCGACCCTGGTCGAGATCGACATAGCGGTGATCGGCGGGGGAGTCGGCAAGGCGGGCGAGGTCCTGTTCACGCCGCTGCGCAAGGCCCTCACCGACTACGCGACCCTCTCCTTCGTACAGCGGCTCACCGTCGTACCCGCGCAGACGGGCACCGACGCCGGCCTGGTCGGCGCCGCCGCGGCAGCCCTCGCCCGCCGCCCGGAGGTACCGGCGGCCGCCCGCTAGCGCCCGCCTTCCGTCCGCGCGAGGAGCGCGAACGAGGTCCGGTGCCCGGACCGTGCGCGCCACCACCCGTCGGGCCCCTTCACCACCTGCGTCCTCCGTGGCACCGAAGGACCTCCGGGTACGTCGTGTGACCGTCGGGCGCACCGGGTCACCATCCCGCGCGGCGCGGGGGTGGCACGCCGGGAAACCGCACGCGGCGTGCCGGCCCTGCTCCCGGCGGTCAGCAGACCAGCCTGGCGTCCGCCCAGTCCGCGTGGTCGGAGTCGATGCCGTCCCCGCCGTCGGTGACGACGAGCCGGACCACCTGGGCGCCGCTGATGTCCGCGCTGAGCGGCTGGGCGGGCAACGCGTTGGTCAGGACGCCCGTGGCGGCGGCCCGGGTACCGTCCGCCCAGATCTCGAAGGCGACGGTGCCCTTGGTGCCCTTCTCGTCGTCCACGCCGACCTCGGCCGTGACCTTCTCGCAGGCCTCGCCGGTGTAGAAGGAGACGTCGCTGACGGCGTGGACGCCGAGGCCCTTGGCGTACACGGTCCCGCCGACGGTGAGCGGGGCGCCGTCGCCCGCCGCGCTCTCCCCGTTGCTGGTGTCGCGCTCCACGGGTCCCCAGCCGTTGGTCGCCGACAGCAGGGGCAGGTCGCCGAGGTACGACGTGCCCGCGGGCGGTGCCGTGACGACGGACGCGGTCAGCGGGACGCTGCCGGTGACCGCCGTGCCGGACGGCGAGCGGTACCTCGTGCGCAGCGTGAGGGCGTAGGAGCCGGTCGGGGTGCCGGCCGGGGCGGTCACCCGCCAGCCGGTGCGCAGGGTGCCGCCGGTGGCGAGGGCGGGCGTCGAACTCGCCGAGGTGGCCCGTACGGTCCAGCCGGCGGGGCCGGTCAGCGCCACGGACACCTGCCGCGCGGCCGTGCGGCCGAGGTCGGTGACGGTGCTGGTCAGCGTGGCCGGGGTGGCCGCCTCCAGCAACGGGCTGCCGTCCACACCCAGTTCGACGGCGGGCGGGTGGGTGGCCCAGCGCGGGTCGGCCGAGACGCGCAGCAGGACGGTGCCGTGGGCCGGGACGGTGGCGGCGATGATGCCCGCGGTGTTGTACGAGCGGTGCTGCCACAGGTCGCGCAGGGTGTAGCCGTCGGCGTCGGGCAGGCCGACGGCGCTCGCGCCGGTGGCGATCCGCTGGGCGGTGCCGGACTCGTTGAACAGGGCCACCGCGCGGCTGCCGTCCTTCATCTCCTTGGCGACGACCCAGCGCCCGCCCGCGGAGGAGACGACCGTGCCCTGTCGGCCGAGCGGATCCTGGTCGACGGCGACGACCTCCTTGTTGCCGAGGATGTCGTAGGTCGACTGGGAGGCCTTGCGCAGGTCGGTCCCGATGAGCAGCGGCGCGGCCATCACCGACCAGAGCGAGAAGTGCGAGCGGTACTCGGTGTCCGTCATGCCGCCGTTGCCGACCTCCAGCATGTCCGGGTCGTTCCAGTGGCCCGGTCCGGCGTACGGCGCGAGGGGGAGGTTCTGCTTGAGGATCGACAGCATCGAACCCCAGTTGTCGCTGATGTCCCCGGTGGTCCGCCACAGGTGGCCGACGTCCGAGGCCCACTGCCAGGGCTTGTTCTCGCCCCACTCGCAGATGCTGTAGACGATCGGCCGGCCGGTCGCCTTCAGCGCGTCCCGCATGGTTTGGTAGCGCTGCCGGGCGTCCACGCCCTGGTTGTTGCAGTTGTCGTACTTCAGGTAGTCGACGCCCCAGTCGGCGAACTGCCGGGCGTCGCTGTACTCGTGGCCGAGCGCGCCGGGGAAGCCCGCGCTGTTGCAGGTCCTGGTGCCGGCGCTGGTGTAGATGCCGAGCTTGAGACCCTTGGCGTGGACGTAGTCCGCGACCGCCTTGATCCCGTGCGGGAAGCGGGCCGGGTCGGGCACCAGCCTGCCGTTCGCGTCGCGGTCCGGCAGGGCCCAGCAGTCGTCCAGGTTGACGTACTGGTAGCCCGCGTCCTTCAGCCCCTTCCGGACGAAGAGGTCCGCGACGCCCTTGACCATGGACTCGTCGAACTCGGCGCGGCAGTGCGTGGAGTTCCAGTTGTTGAAGCCCATCGGCGGGGTGAGCGCGAGGCCGTCGGCGAGGGCGGGGGCGGCCGGTGCCGCGGGAGTGCGGGCGGGGGCTGCCAGGGCGGGGGTGCCGAGGCCCGCCGCGCACAGCAACCCCGCGGCGAGGGCTCCGGCCACTCTCCGGCGGGTGGTGCGGGTCGTGCGGGTGTGAGGGTGACGCATCGTTACGTTCCTCCGACTCGCGAAACCGGATGACGGCACGTACGACATGTACGTGTCATCGATGCGCGTTTACGGTAGGACGTGTCGGAGTCTGTTGGAAGAGGGCGGGAAAGGACGGCAGCCGAGGTGTGCGGGTCTGTTGGCTTCGGGTGCCGGACGGCGTCAGTGACTCCGTCCCGGCCCGGCCTCCACCGCGTCGGTGACCCGGCCCCAGCCCGGCAGCGGCGGCCGGGGCCAGGCGGGCGGGCGGGGCAGCGGCTCCGCCGGGCCGTCGACGACCAGACCCTCGGCGGACAGCCGGCCGGTGAGCCAGCCGAGCAGCCGGTGGCCCTCCCCGGTGACCGACGGGCCCTCCGCCGCGAGGGACCAGCGCCGGCCGAGGTCGTCGGCCGCCACGGAGACGAGCGGGAACCCCTGCGCGCGGAGCGTGCCGAGGGTGTCGTCCAGCGCCCAGCGGACGTACCGTTCCGGCCAGTTCGCGGTGCCGTACCCGAGATCCAGGTCCAGGTGGTGCGTCTCCAGCTCGCGCAGGCAGCGCAGCAGCAGGTACCAGGCCGGGTGGCGCCAGCCGGCCAGGGCCGGGACGAGCCGGTCCCAGGCCGGAGCGGGCGCCGTACGGGCCTCGGCCGTGAACCGGTCCAGAGCGTCCCGCAGCAGGGCGGCGAGCCGGCCGGCGGGCAGTGCGGCGTCCCGCTCGACCGCCGCGGCCGACGCCGCCGCGTCCGCGCGCGGCCCGGGCTCACGGCCGGTGCGCGCGAGCCGCAGCAGCCAGACGTAGGCGTCCACGCTGTGGCGGACGTGCGCGAGCACATGACCGCGGGTCCACGCCGCCAGGCCCGAGGGTGCCCGCAGCTGTCCCTCGGACAGTCCGGCCGCACTCCGCACCAGCCGCTCGGCCGACCGCACGACGTCCCCGACGTACTCGACGTACCCCCCGGGCCGCGTCGCCGGAGGCGGGGATACCGCTCACGCGTGCTCCTCGGCCGGCCGGAACGTGTGCACGACCTCGATGCGGCCGACGATGTGCGCGTTGAACTCGTCCAGTTCCTCGGCCGGTACCCACAGTTCCAGGATGGTCTCGCCGCCGGCCCGCCGGACCGGGTAGCGGGCGAGGAAGGCGCTGTCGACCTCGAAGCGGGTGACGAAACCGGCGCCGTCGTGCCGGACGTTCCAGTCCCGGGCGATGCGGACCGCGTAGTCCTCGTTCAGCACCGGATAGAAGATCGGCTGCTCCGGAAGCCGCGGCGGCCACGCCCGCCACCCCAGCTCGCGGACCAGTTCCAGCTCCACGGGGCCCGTCGGACGCCAGAGCGTGGTGGTGGGGCGGGGGCTGGTCATGGCCGTTGCCTTCCTGCGGTCACCTCGGACGGTCCCGGCGCCACCGGGCTTCCCGGAGACTATCCGCTGGTTGATCATGGGGGCCACGAGGTTTCACGCGTCCGCCGCGCGGCGGACGGTGGCGGCCGCGCCGACGGACGCGCGGACGGAACCGCCGTGCTCCGCGTGACTCCCGGCCGTCCGCGCAGTTGATCCGGGCATGAAGAAGCGCAGCATGCTCGCCATCGCCACCCTCGCCGCCGGATTCGTCGTGGCCGCCGTCACCCCCTCCCACGCGACGGAGGAGGGGCCGCTCGGCGGCCTCGACGTCTCGGACACCCTCACCGGGGCCGGCCACCTCGTCGCCCAGGACAGCCTGGACGTCGACCACCGGGCACTCGGGGACGACTGACCCGACGGCGTACGGCGTGCGTGCCGGTGCTCCCCGCCATCCGGGGCACCGGCACTCCCGTCTGCGCGCGGACAGGCGCCCTCAACGGGAGCGGGTTTCCGTGGCAGGGTGGAGCGGGCAAGCCTCAGGGGGCCAACAGAAGAGGGGGAGTCCGTGACCGTCGTCTGGATCAACGGCGCGTTCGGTGCGGGGAAGACCACCACGGCACGCGAACTGATCGAACTGATCCCGAACAGCGCGCTCTTCGACCCCGAGGTCATCGGCGGGGCGCTCACGCACCTGCTGCCGCCCAAGCACCTCGCCGAGGTCGGCGACTTCCAGGACCTGCAGATCTGGCGCCGGCTGGTGGTCGACACCGCCGCCGCGATGCTCGCCGAACTGGGCGGCACCCTCGTGGTGCCCATGACCCTGCTCCGCCAGGAGTACCGCGACGAGATCTTCGGCGCTCTCGCCGCCCGCCGGATCACCGTGCACCATCTGCTCCTCGCCCCGGCCGAAACGATCCTGCGCGAGCGGATAGCCGGGCGGGACGCCCCGCCCGACGCACCCGACGGCGAGATACGCACACGGCAGTGGTCGTACGACCACATCGAGCCCTACCGCGCCGCCCTCGCCTCCTGGCTCGCCGCCGACGCCCACCCCGTCGACACCAGCGCCCTCACCCCGTACGAGACCGCCGTCCGCATCGCCGAGGCCGTCGGCAGCGGGGCCGTACCCGCCTGCGACATCGTGCAGACCCCCGCGCCGACCGCCGAGACGCTCGCCGCCGGGGTGCTGCTCTTCGACGAACAGGACCGGGTGCTGCTGGTCGACCCCACCTACAAACCCGGCTGGGAGTTCCCCGGCGGTGTGGTGGAGCGGGGGGAGGCCCCGGCCCGCGCCGGGATGCGCGAGGTCGCCGAGGAGACCGGGATACGCCTCCAGGCGGTGCCCCGGCTGCTCGTCGTGGACTGGGAGCGGCCCGCCCCGCCCGGATTCGGCGGGCTGCGGCTGCTTTTCGACGGCGGCCGGCTGGAGCCCGGCGAGGCCTCCCGGGTGCTGCTGCCCGGCCCGGAACTGCGGGCCTGGCGGTTCGCCACCGAGGAGGAGGCCGCCGGGATGCTGCCACCGGTCCGCTACGAGCGTCTGCGCTGGGCCTTGCGGGCGCGGGAGCGGGGCAGTGCGCTCTATCTGGAGGCGGGGGTGCCGGTCGGCTGATGCGGTGCGGTGCTCGGGGAGCGGAGCATGGCGGTGGCGTCGGGCAGTGCCGGGTGGCCCGTGGTCGGGGCAGGTGGGTGTGCGGGGTGTTGCCGTCCGGTCTGCGGTGAGTGTCTGTGCTGGGCTTTGCGGGCGCGGGCGCGGGCGCGGGCGCGGGCGCTGGCGCCGGGGCAGGGGCGGGGTAGGGCGCTCTATGCGGAGGCGGGGGTGCCGGTCGGCTGATGCGGTGCCGTGCTCAGCGAGCGGAGCACGGCGGTGGCGTCGGAGAGTACCGGGTCGCCGTGGCCGAAGCAGGCGACCTCCGCTCCGAGTTCCGCCAACCGCCGTATGGAGGAGAGGAGCCGGGCGCGGTCCAGGTTCAGCACCCCCGGGACGGGCGTGCCGTCCTCCGGAGCCGCCGCCACCGTGTCGCCGGTGAAGAGCACGCCGTGCGCGGGCAGGAACACCGCGATGCTGCCGTCGGTGTGCCCGGGGATGTGCACCACGCGGGCGCCGCCGCCGAAGCCGAGCACGTCGCCGTCGGACAGCTCGGTGAGCGCGGGCGGCGGCAGCGGGGGGCCCGGGGGCAACTGGCGCAGAGCCGCCGCGTGCAGGGGCCGCTCCCACTCCTCCAACCGTGGCGGCGGACCCGGCCGCTCCCCGCGGACGAACGGGGCGTCCAGGCGGTGCGCCAGCACCTCCGCCCCGCTCAGCGCGGCGAACTCGCCCGCCCCGCCCACGTGGTCCTCGTGGAAGTGGGTGAGCACCACACGTCGCACGGCACGGGGTGTGTGCCCCAGCGCGGTGACCGCGTCGGCGATCGGCCGCCCCGCTCCGACGGGGCCGGCGTCGATCAGGGTCAGTTCCCTGTCGTCGCTCCAGAGGTAGGCCTGGCCGACGGGGAAGCGGAGCAGGTGCAGCCGGGGCAGCAGTTCGATGACGTCCATGCGCCGACGGTAGGGAGGGCCCCCGCCCCGGGGCGAGGGCACTCTGCCGTGGGCAGAAGGGCTCAGCCCGCCGCGTAATTGCGCAGGAACAGCGCCTCCGCGACCGACAGCCGCTCCAGCTCCTCCGGGGAGACGCTCTCGTTGACCGCGTGGATCTGCGCCTCCGGCTCGCTCAGCCCGATGAGCAGGATCTCCGCCTGCGGGTACAGGCCGGCGAGGGTGTTGCACAGCGGGATGGAGCCGCCCTGCCCGGCGTACTGCATGGTCTCGCCCGGGTACGCCACCGCCATCGCGTCGGCCATCGCCTGGTAGGCGGGGCTGGAGGTGTCGGCGCGGAACGCCTGGCCCTGTCCGATCTGCTCGACGCCGACCCGGGCGCCCCACGGGGTGTGCGCCTCGATGTGCGCCTGGAGCAGCTTGGTGGCCTCGGCGGCGTCCACGCCCGGCGGCACCCGCAGGCTGACCAGGGCGCGGGCGCTCGACTGCACGGACGGGGTGGCGCCGACGACCGGCGGGCAGTCGATGCCGAGGACGGTGACCGCCGGTCGGGCCCAGATGCGGTCGGCGACCGAGCCGCCGCCGACCAGACCGACCCCGTCCAGCACCCGGGCGTCCGCGCGGAACTGCTCCTCGGTGTACTCCAGGCCGTCCCACTCGGCCGTGGAGTCCAGGCCGTCGACCGTGGTCGAGCCGTCCTCGGCGCGCAGCGAGTCCAGCACCCGGATCAGCGCGGCCAGCGCGTCCGGGGCGGCACCGCCGAACTGGCCCGAGTGCAGGTTGCCGGCCAGGGTGTCGATCCGCACCCGGACCAGGGTCATGCCGCGCAGGGTGGTGGTCACCGTCGGCAGGCCGACCCGGAAGTTGCCCGCGTCGCCGATGACGATCGTGTCCGCCGCGAGCAGCTCGGGGTGCTGCTCGGCGTACCGCTCCAGGCCGCCCGTGCCCTGCTCCTCGGAGCCCTCCACGATCACCTTCACGCCGACCGGGACGCCGCCGTTCGCCTTGAGGGCGCGCAGCGCGAGCAGGTGCATGATGAAGCCGCCCTTGCAGTCGGCGGTCCCGCGGCCGTACCAGCGGCCGTCGCGCTCGGTCAGCTCGAACGGCGGGGTGGCCCAGCCGGCCTCGTCGAGCGGGGGCTGCACGTCGTAGTGGGCGTAGAGGAGGACCGTCTTCGCGCCCTCCGGGCCCGGCAGGTGGCCGTACACGGACCGCGTGCCGTCCGGGGTGTCCAGCAGTGCCACGTCCGTGAAGCCCTCGGCGCGCAGCGCGTCGGCTATCCAGGCCGCGGCGGCGTCGCTCTCGCTCTTCGGGAACTGCGTGAAGTCCGCCACCGACTTGAAGGCGACCAGTTCGGCCAGCTCCGCCTTCGCCCGGGGCAGCAGCGAGGCGACGGTCTCGGCGACCGGATTCGACGGCATGGGCACGCTCCTCGTGGGTGCGACGTTGTACGGGGTGAGTACACCGGTGTTGTCCGGGGTGAGGACACCGATCCTCCCACAGTGGCCTGCGCGGACGGCCGCCGTAGGATGCGACAGGACACTTGGCAGCGGCTTTGATCGGAGCGGTAGACCATCGTGAGCGGCGAGAACTCTTCGGCGGACGACGTGCAGCGGGTCTGGGACGTCGTCGTGGTGGGCGCGGGCCCCGCGGGCGCCTCGGCCGCCTACGCGGCGGCGGTCGCGGGACGGCGCGTGCTGGTGCTGGAGAAGGCCGAGCTGCCGCGCTACAAGACGTGCGGCGGCGGCATCATCGGTCCCTCCCGCGACGCCCTGCCGCCCGGCTTCGAGCTGCCCTTCCGGGACCGGGTGCACGCGGTCACCTTCTCGAACAACGGCCGCTTCACCCGCACCCGCCGCTCCAGGCAGACGCTCTTCGGGCTGATCAACCGCGCCGAGTTCGACCAGCAGCTGGTCGAGCACGCCCAGAAGGCGGGCGCCGAGCTGCGGACGGGCGTCACGGTGCAGCGCGTCGAGCAGCACGGCTCGGCGGTGCCCGACCGCCGCACGGTCGCCGTCGTCCTGCAGGGCGGGGAGACGGTGCTGGCCCGCGCGGTCGTCGGGGCCGACGGCAGCGCCAGCCGGATAGGGGCCCACGTCGGTGTGAAGCTCGACCAGGTGGACCTCGGCCTGGAGGCGGAGATCCCGGTGCCGGAGACGGTCGCCGAGGACTGGAAGGGGCGGGTCCAGATCGACTGGGGCCCGATGCCGGGCAGTTACGGCTGGGTCTTCCCGAAGGGCGACACACTGACCGTCGGCGTGATCTCCGCGCGCGGCGAAGGCGCCGCCACCAAGCGGTACTTGGAGGACTTCATCGCCCGCCTCGGCCTCGCCGGCTTCGAGCCCGCCCTCTCCTCCGGGCACCTGACCCGCTGCCGCGCCGAGGACTCCCCGCTCTCCCGGGGCCGGGTGCTGGTCTGCGGTGACGCGGCCGGTCTGCTGGAGCCGTGGACCCGCGAGGGCATCTCCTTCGCGCTGCGCTCGGGCCGGCTGGCGGGGGAGTGGGCGGTGCGCATCGCGGAGGCGCACGACGCCGTGGACGCCCGGCGCCAGGCCCTGAACTACGCGTTCGCGATCAAGGCCGGGCTCGGCGTCGAGATGGCCGTGGGCAAGCGGTTGCTGACGGTGTTCGAGAAGCGCCCCGGCCTCTTCCACGCGGCCCTCACCGGCTTCCGCCCGGCCTGGCGGGCCTTCCGGGACATCACCCGGGGCTCGACCTCGCTGGGCGAGATCGTCCGTTCCCACCCGCTCGCCCAGCGCGCCCTGACCGCTCTGGACCGGGGACAGGCCGCCCCTGCGGAGGAGCCCGTCAGTTCCTGACGGTGACGTGGAAGACCGGGTGGTCGGGGGCGATCCGGCGCAGCTCCGCCTCCGGGGAGTCGGGGCCGACGCCGTCGAAGAAGGCCCCGACCTCCGCCTTCCAGCGCTTGAGGTAGGCCCGCAGCAGCGGGACCTTGTCGTCGTCGGCGACCTCGGTGGCCGTGAAGACGTCCACGTTGTCGCCGAGGCGGAGTTCGCCGCCGCCGGCCGCGCGCACGTTGCGCGTCCACTGGACGTGACCGCGCGGGGCGACCAGGTAGTGCCGGCCGTCCACCGTCAGCAGGTTCACCGGCGTGGTGCGCCACTGCCCGCTCTTGCGGCCCCGGACCGCGAGGACACGGGAGCCCCAGACGCTGATACCGCGCCGGGTCAGCCAGGAGACGGCCCGGTTCATGACGTGGACCGTGAACCAGCCCGGCTTGATGACGTGCGTCGACATGGAGACCCCCACGATGTGAGAGAGCGGTGCTCTCGCTTGCCTCCAGTGTGGGGCAGGCGAGTGCTCCAAAGCAAGAGCAGTGCTCTCTTTTCGGTGCGGCGCTCACATTGGTGTGCACTGCTCTCCTCCGTGGCACACTGCTGGGATGAGCACCGCACAGGGCGCCCGAGCACGGGCCAGGCAGGAAGTCACCGCGGCCATCAAGGAGGCGGCGCGCAGTCAGCTGGCGGCGGAGGGGGCGGCGAAGCTGTCGCTGCGGGCGGTGGCGCGCGAACTGGGCATGGTCTCGTCGGCCCTGTACCGCTACTTCCCCAGCCGGGACGACCTGCTGACCGCCCTGATCATCGACGCCTACGACTCCCTCGGCGAGGCGGCCGAGCGGGCCCGCGACGCCGCGGCCGACGAGGCGCCGGCGGCCCGCTGGGTCGCGGTGTGCGAGGCGGTGCGGGGCTGGGCGCTCGGCCGTCCGCACGAGTACGCGCTCCTCTACGGCTCTCCCGTGCCCGGCTACTCCGCCCCCGAGACCACCGTGCCGCCCGCGGCCCGGGTCGGCATGGTCCTCATCGGCATCGTCCGGGACGCCCACCAGGGCCCGGGCCTCACCGCCCTCCCCCTGCCGGCCGGCCTGCGCCCCGAGGCCACCCGCATCGCCGCCGACCTCGCCCCCGACCTGCCGGCCGAGGCCGCTGCGGCCCTGGTGGCGGCCTGGGCCCAGCTCTTCGGGCTGGTCGGCTTCGAACTGTTCGGCCAGTTCAACCGGGTGGTGGAGGACCGCGAGACGTTCTTCCGGCACGCGGCGGGCCGCCTGGCGGAGGGGGTGGGGCTCGGACGGGGGTGAGCGGGACGGCGTACGCCTCCGCCCCTGCCCGCCCGGGCCCCGCCACCGCTCACCGGTTCCGTCGTGTTGCCCCCTTCAGGGTGGTTTGGCGGTGGATCTCCCCTGCGCGGGCCGCGGCTGTGGCTTAACTCGGCACGAGAGTGCTCTCTGAGCCGGTCACACAGGAGGTCCCATGCGTTCTCTGCTCGTCGCCGCGGCGGCGTTCGTTCTGATCACGGCAGGTACGACCGCCGGAGCCGCCGAGACGGCCCGCGCAGGCGCCGAGACGGCCCCCGCAGGCGCGGCCTGGAAGTGCGCGCGGGACGTGTGCCTCCGGGTGAGCGAGGCCCCCGAACACCGGGACGCGCACGGATGCAACCACAAGGTCTGCGTCAACGTGGTCGGGAACGCGTCCGGCTACACCACGAGCGGCTACTACAGCGGCTCCAACCGGTTCTACGGCCACATCAACGTGTGGGGCCCCGGCATGCGGGTGGAGGGCAAGGACAGCGCCTATCCCGGTGTCTCGGGGAAGGGCCGGGGGACCGGCCAGACCTGTGCGGAGGGCTGGGAACTGGACAACGGCAGGTACACCTCCGTCGGACTGCCCTGCGAGGACGTCAGCTGAGCGCCCCCGGGGACCCGGTGCCGGGCCGCGTACTCCCCCGGGAGTACGGGTGATCACCTCGCCCGGCTGACCTGCACGACGTCCTCGCGCACAGCATCTCCGTCATCAACGTGCAGGCGAGCATGGGCCTCGCGCTGCTCGACAGCGACCCGGAGCAGGCCCGGGCCGCGCTCACCACCATCAGGTCCGCCAGCAAGGAGGCGCTCGGCGAGGTGCGCCAGGTCCTCGGCGCCCTGCGCGCACCGGGCGCCGCACCCCGCGCCCCCGCGCCCGGCCTCGCCCGGCTTCCGGAGCTGGTGCAGCAGGCCGCGGCGGCCGGCCTCACCGTCGAGACCGAAGGCGAGCCGCCCCGGCTGCCGCCCGGTGCCGACCTGGCCGCCTTCCGCATCCTCCAGGAGGCCCTCACCAACGTCGTACGGCACTCCGGTTCGCGGCACGCGCGCGTGCGCTTCGGGTACGGCGACGGCGTGCTGCGGCTGCGGATCGACGACGACGGGCCGGCGACCGGTGCGGACGCGGGCGGCAGTGGGAACGGGCTGGCCGGCATGCGGGAGCGGGCCGCCGCGCTGGGTGGCACCATCGAGGCGGGCCCGCGCCCCGACGGCGGCTTCCGGGTGCTCGCCGTCCTGCCGTCGGACCTCGGGGAGGACCAGTGATCCGGGTACTGCTCGCCGACGACCAGTCACTGGTGCGCGCCGGTTTCAGGGCCCTGCTCGACGCCCAGCCGGACATCGAGGTGGCCGGCGAGGCCGCCGACGGCGAGGAGGCGCTGCGCCGGGTGCGGGAACTGCAACCGGACGTCGTCCTCATGGACATCCGCATGCCGCACCTGGACGGTCTCGCCGCGACCCGGCGCATCACCTCGGCGGCGGACCTCGCGGAGGTGAAGGTGGTCATGCTCACCACCTTCGAACTGGACGAGTACGTCTTCGAGGCGATCCGCGCGGGTGCCTCCGGCTTCCTCGTGAAGGACACCGAACCGGACGAACTCCTGCGCGCCGTACGGGCGGTGGTCGCCGGGGACGCACTGCTGTCACCGGGCGTGACCCGCCGGTTGATCGCCGAGTTCGCGGCCCGCTCCAAGGAACCCGCCACGGCGGACGCGCTCTCCCGGCTCACCGAACGGGAGCGGGAGGTGATGGCGCTGGTCGGCATCGGACTGTCCAACGAGGAGATCGCCCGCCGGCTGGTGGTCAGCCCGCTCACCGCCAAGACCCACGTGAGCCGGACCATGGTGAAGCTGGGCGCCCGGGACCGCGCCCAACTCGTCGTCCTCGCCTACGAGTCGGGGTTGGTGCGGCCCGGCTGGCTGGGCTGAGCCGTCTGCCGGAAACGGACCAGCACGCTGACCACCCGGGCCAGGAACACCACCGGCGCGAGGACCGTGCCGAACCGCAGCAGGACCTCGGACAGGAGATCGGGCAGGTCGAAGAGGAACGCGGGGCCGGCCACGGCCCCGAACAGCACCGCTGCCGCGAACCCCGCGCTGACCAGTGCGTAGCCGATCTCGACCGTCGCCGCGTCCTGCTCCGCCTTGGTCCGGCGGCCCCCGTATGCGTACATTCCGTCAGTTTCACAGACGTGCGCCCGGCGGGCAAGCAACTCCCGCCGGGCGCAGGCGTGGAGGCGGTTCCCCCTGGTCGCGGCGGCTCACCTCCGGGACGCCGCGGCCGGTGCCGGCGCGCCCTTCGGTTCGCTCGCCGTCAGTCGCGGACCGGTGCGCGGTCCGCGTCCGCCTCCTTCACGGTGGACCTGGCGACCACGACGGACCGGCCCGGCCGGGACCGGCGCAGGCCGGTGAGCGACAGCAGCAGCCCGGCCAGGGCGACGACCGTGATCACGGCCAGGCCGGGCCGGTAGCTGTCCAGGACGGCTTGCGGGGTGGCCTTCCCGGGAGCGTGCGCGGTCACCACCGCCGTCACGACGGCCAGGAAGAGCGCGCCGCCCAGCTGCACCGAGGTGTTCAGCAGACCGGAGACCATGCCCTGTTCGCGCTCGTCCACGCCGTTGGTGGCCTGGACGTTGAGGGAGGGGAAGGTCAGGGCGAAACCGGAGCCGACCAGCAGCATGGTCGGCAGGATCACGGCCGCGTAGGCCGGGTGCAGGTCGATGCGCAGGAACAGCACGTATCCCACCGCCAGCAGGACGAAGCCGAGCGCGATCAGCCGCGCGGTGCCGAACCGGTCGATGACGTCCCCGACCTTGGTCGCGGAGAGCGCCACCAGCGCGCCCGCCGGGAGGAACGCCAGCGCCGTGTGCAGGGCCGACCAGCCCAGCACCTGCTGCATGGAGAGCGTGACCAGGAACTGGAACCCCGTGTAGCTGCCGACGAACGTCAACGCGCCCAGCTGGGCCCGGACCTGCGGCCCGGAGCGCAGCACCCCGAGCCGGACCAGCGGGCTCGGGCTGCGCAGCTCGACGCGCACGAAGGCGACCAGCATGACGGCCACGGCGGCGAAGGACAGGAGTGTCCGGGCCGAGGCCCAGCCGGCCTCGGGTGCCTGGACGACGGTGAACACCAGCAGCAGCATGGAGACGGTGCCGAGGACGGCGCCCGGGACGTCGTAACCGCCGTGGTCGCGTTCGGGCTCGCCGCGCGGCAGCAGCTTCATGCCCACGAGCAGCGCGAGCAGGGCGACGGGGGCGGGCAGCAGCATGGTGAACCGCCAACCGGCCTCGGTGAGCAGGCCGGAGAAGACCAGGCCCATGGAGTATCCGGCGGCGGCGCAGGTGGTGTAGATCGACAGGGCCCGGTTGCGCAGCGGGCCCTCCGGGAACGTCGTGGTGATGATCGACAGACCCGCCGGTGCGGTGAAGGCGGCGCTGAGGCCCTTGACGAAACGGCTGGCGATCAGCAGCGGACCGGAGTCCACGAGCCCGCCGAGCAGCGAGGCCAGCGCGAAGACGCCGAGCGCCGCCAGGAACACCCGGCGCCGGCCGAGCAGGTCGGCGGTGCGGCCCCCGAGGAGGAGCAGGCCGCCGTACCCCAGGATGTAGCCGCTGACGACCCACTGCAGGGCCGACGTCGACATGCCGAGGTCGGCGCCGATGGACGGCAGTGCGACGCCGACCATCGACACGTCCAGCGCGTCCAGGAACATCGCGGCGCACAGCACCAGCAGGGTCCCCCACAGCCGGGCGGTCCAGCGGACCGCCGGGGAGGGGGCCGTGGCGGGGGTGAGCGGAGAGGTCATGCCGACGAGATTACATGCGCATGCATGAAATGCAAGCGCATTTAATGACGCTGCAATGAACTGGTTTCTCTGCTACGGTGCGGTCATGGCGGCGAAGAAGCAGCCCGAACAGGCACTCGCGGAACAGTGGCGGGACATCCTGGCCCTGCACGCCCGCACCCAGTGCGAACTCGACCGGGAGCTGCACGGGCACGGCCTGTGCGCGAGCGACTTCGAGGTCCTCGACCTGCTCGCCGAGGGCGCGGCGGCGGACGGCGGCTGCGCCTACCGGGTGCAGGAGATCTCCGACCGGGTCCATCTCAGCCAGAGCGCGCTGTCCCGGCTCGTCGGCCGGCTGGAGAAGGACGGCCTGGTCGAGCGGGCGATGTGCACGGAGGACCGGCGCGGGGTGCGGGTGGCGCTCACCGCGAAGGGACGCGCGCTGCACGGCGAGGTACGGCCGGTGCAGCGCGCGGTGCTGGCCCGGATGCTGTCCGAGACCGGCTGACCGGGCCTCAGATCCCGGAGCGCTCCCGCCACAGGGCGGCGAGCGCGGGATCGCCCGTCACCCGTGGCGGCGCCGTCCGGTTCCACAGCGCCAGGTACACCAGCTCGGCCGGACCGGACAGTTCGGCCTCGGCCGGCCCGTCCTCCGCCCGCACGGTCACCGGCGGCTCGGCCGTGATCCGTACGGTCCACACCGCGTCCGGGCCGGCGTCCACCGCGCGCACCCGCAGCACGCGCGGCTCCTCGCTGCGCAGCCGGCTCCGGGAGCGGGCGTGGAAGCCGCGCAGCAGTTCGTCGATGCCGTCGACCGCGAAGTCCCGCGCGATCGGGGACGGCGTACCGCCGCGTGCCGCCTCGGCGTCGTAGCGGTGCACGGTCGTCTCGTGGGCCTGCCGCCGGGTCCAGAACGCGAGCGGCGAGGGGTTCGGCGCGGGGTGGAAGGTCCAGCACTCCACGTCGGCGGGTGCGGCGGCCAGCGTGTCCACGAGCAGCCGGTGGCTGTCCCGGTACCAGTCCACCAGCTCGGCGCCGTCCAGCTCCGGCGGGTCACCGAGGGGCCGGGGTGCGGTGTGTCCGCCGGCGACGAGCGCGGTGGCCCACCGGTGCACCGTGCCGGTGTGCCGGACCAGGTCCCGCACCTGCCACTCCGGGCACGTCGGCACCTTGGCGTCCGTACCCGCCATACCGGCCGCGGCCGCCAGCAACCGGCCCTCGCGGTCCAGGATCTCAAGGAACTCGGCAGTCTCCATGGGGTGAGTGTGCCGGATGGAGCGCGCTTCCGCCCGCGTGGTTTTCCGGACCCGACCCGATCGGGCACAGGATGTCGGGTCGGGCTGGGGGCCCGCTCCCTAGCGTGGTGATCACGAAAGAGGAAGGGGACCGGGAGTGCTGGAGCGTCTCAACCAGATGCTGGAACACATCGAGCACCGTCTCGACCAGGAGATCGACGCGGCCGAACTGGCGCGCGTCGCGGCCACCTCGGAGTACCACCTGCGCCGGATGTTCTCCGCGCTCGCGGGGATGCCGCTGTCGGAGTACATACGACGACGCCGGCTCACGGTCGCGGGTGCCCAGGTGCTCGCGGGGCGTGAGTCGCTCCTGGAGATCGCGGTGCGCCACGGCTACGGCTCGGGCGAGGCGTTCGCCCGGGCGTTCCGCGCCGTGCACGGGGTCGGGCCGGGCGAGGCCCGGCGCACCGGTGCCGCGCTCGTCTCCCAGGCCCGGTTGTCCTTCCGCCTCACCGTCGAAGGGAGCAGCAGCATGCGCTATCGCGTCGTGGACAGGCCGGACTTCAACGTCGTCGGCCTCAAGGCCCGGGTACCCCTGGTGCACACGGGGCCGAACCAGGCGATCATCGACTTCGTCAGCGGGATCGACCCGGAGGTCCTGCGGGGCCTGGAGGAGCTGGCGGACCAGGAGCCGCAGGGGATCGTCGCGGTCTGCGACGACCTGGACCCGAGCCGCGCCGAGGGCACCGAACTCGACTACTACCAGGCGGTGGTCACCTCGGCGCCCGCCCCCGACGGCACCGCGGTCCTCCCGGTCACGGCCGGCACCTGGGCGGTCTTCGCCACGTCCGGGCCGGTTCCGCAGGCCATCCAGGAGCTGTGGCGGGACGTGTTCACGGAGTGGTTCCCGGCCAACCCGTACCGCAGCCGCCCCGGCCCCGAGATCCTGCGCACCCGCCTGTCGCAGGACAGGACCGAGGCCGACGCCGAGCTGTGGCTTCCGGTGGAGCGGGAACAGGGCTGACACCCGGAAACCCGGGAGTGCCCCGGGGTGGGGCGTCCTCGTCGATCCGCGGGACCCCGGCCCCGCGGGCCTGCTCAGTGCGCGAGGGCGCCCATCGGGTCCCAGGCGGGAAGGACGATCGGCGGTCCGTCGAGGGCGGCAGCCGGCTCGGGCGGCAGTGCGGAGCGCCGCACCGCGATCTCGAAGACGTGTTCATCGAACCACGAGTCGTTCATGGTCCAGAAGCCCTTGTCGGCCTTGTCCTCACCCCAGCTGTTCTCCACCCGCCACCGGCGCGGGCTCCCGTCCACCACGTCGACGCCGGTGAACAGCATCGCGTGGGTCATCTGCGTGTCGTGGTGGAGCAGCCGGTCGGCCTTGTCGAGGGTGAACGGGGCGTCGTAGACGGCCGCGTAGTCGTAGAGCGCGGCGTCCCAGACCCCGGCGTCCGCGCGCATCATCTTGGCCACGTCGCAGCCGAACCACACCGGCTCACCGCCGACGACCGCCTCCATGGCCAGCCGCTTCAGCAGCTCCATCGGCGCGTTGAGATAGACCACCGGCGGAGCGTCCACGACGTTGCCCAGGTACTCGACGGTGAAGGTACGACCCATGGGGCTGGACTCCCGGGGGTCGTGCACGAGGCAGACGTACTCCTCCAGAGGGAGCTGCACATAGGAGGCGGCGAACTCCGCCGGGGTGAGCCAGCCGTCGCGGTGGAACTCCCGGTTCTGGTCCTCCCACTGCCACAGGAACCGCTGCGGAGGGGTGCCGAGGTGGATGCTGAGCACCCGGTGGACGGCGGCCAGCACCTCCCGCTTCTGCCCCCGCTGCGCCGCAGCCCCTTCGGGAGCCAGCCGGCGCAGGTCGCGGGCGCCCTGGCGGAGCAGGGTCTTCAGGGCGCGGTTCATCGCCCGGGTCGAGGAGGAGCTGTCGGTCTCCGGCATGGCCGACTTCGGGACCAGACCGTGCTTGGCGACCAGGGCCACGAACATGTTCCACTGGCCGCCGTCACCGATCGGATCCGCCAGCAGGTGTGCCACCGTGCGGTCGTCCACGTCCCGGTCCGAGGTCTCGAGGATCGCTTCGAGGAAGTGGTTGGCCCGCTCGAACTTGTCCCACCACAGGAGGTGGTTCTGCGAGAACTCGAAGTCCTTCACGCCCAGCTTCCGGGCCGCCCCGACGCGGAGCAGGTTGAGCCCGGCGAACATCCAGCAACGCCCGCTCTGCCGCTGGTTGGTGACCTTCCAGTCGTCGAGGTGGTGGGAGACCGAGCGGTCGATGCCGGTGAGCACCCGCCGGTCCAGCGCCACGTCGTCCACGGGCGTCTGGGTGACCGCGTTCTGCATCAGCCGGTTCGCCGGCCGGGCGGCGAACTCCTTCTCGAACCACTCGATCCGGTCGGGCGTCAGGCTTCGCTCCATGGCCTGGCGCGAGTCCTCGTCTCCGAAGGTCACAGCGGTCCGCCTCCCGTTCCCAGGGTTTCCAAAGCAGCGCGCCCTCACCGTCGCACGGCCGTTCACTGCAGTCAACGGAGCGTCGTGGCCGAACGGTTGGCGGGTCAGCGGCCCAGCGCCCGTCGCGTCGTCACCCCGATGACGGCGGCCACGGCGGCGAGCGCGGCCACGCTGGTGAGGGCGGCGGGCAGGGAGAACCAGTCGGCCATGAACCCGATGGCGGGCGGCCCCAGGAGCATGCCGCCGTAGCCCAGGGTGGACGCGACGGCGACACCGGACGGGCCGGCCAGCGCACCCGCCCGTTCCACGGCGACCGGGAAGAGGTTGGCGAGTCCGAGCCCGGTGACCGCGAATCCGGCCAGCGCCGCCCCCACGGAGGGCGCGAGCGAGCCGAGCAGCATGCCGGCCGCGGCGACGGTGCCGCCGGCGATCACGGTACGGGCCCGGCCCAGGCGGCCCAGCAGCGCCGACCCGGTCAGCCGGCCGACGGTCATGGCGAGTGCGAAACACGCGTATCCTGCGGCCGCGGTGCCGGCGGAGGCCGCGAGGTCCTGCTGGAGGTGGAGCGCGCCCCAGTCGGCCATCGCGCCCTCTCCGTAGGCCGTGCACAGTGCGACGAGTCCGAGCACGACGACCAGCCCGCGTCCGCCCGGCCTCCCTGCCGTCCCGACGCCCGGCTCCGCCCCCGGCGCGGGCGCCCGCTCCGGCGGTACCGGCGGTTCGTGGCGCAGCAGGGTCCGTCCGGCGACGGCGGTGACGAGCAGTCCGATCACGGACAGCCCCAGCAGATGGCGGGCGGGGGAGAGGACGCCGGCGACCAGCCCGCCGAGCCCCGCGCCGACCATGCCGCCCAGACTGAACGCCGCGTGGAAACTCGGCATGACCGGCTTGCGCAGCGCGGCGACCAGGTCGACGGCGGCACTGTTGAAGGCGACGTTGACCCCGCCGTAGGCCGCGCCGAACAACAGCAGCACGGCGCCCAGCACCGGTGCCGAGCGGGTCAGCGGAGGCAGCGCGACACTGAGCGCGAGCACGACCATGCAGACCACGGTCACCGGATGACTGCCGTAGCGCCGGCACAGCCGGCCGGTCAGCGTCATGGTGAGCACGGCCCCCGCGGACACCCCGAGCAACGCGAGTCCGAGGGCCCCGGCGGAGGCGTGCGTCTGGTGCTTGATGTCGGGGATGCGCACGACCCATCCCGCGAACAGGAAACCGTCCAGCGCGAAGAAGGCGGTGATCGCGACCCGCAGCGTTGCGAGGTTCCGACCCGGCACGACACTGTGCGAACGGGTTTTGTTTATTTGCGGCACAAAACCAGGGTAGGGGGCGGCGGGGAGGCCTGCAAGGGGGCCGGGCTGCGATCGGCCGGCTCCAAGCGAGGCGGTGATGGTGACGAGGCGGTGACCGGGTGAGGCGGTGACCGGGTGCGGAGTGGGACGTCGGCTCGGTCGAAGTGACGCGTTGGCCTGGCGGAAGTGGGGGTTGGCCGGAGGGAAGTGGAGCGTTGGGGCGGGCCGAAGCGAGGCGTGGGCCGGCCGAAGCGGCGCGTTGAGGGGCTGAAGCGGCGTGTTGAGGGGCCGGAGTGGCGCGTTGCGGGAGGTGGGGCGGGCGGGCCGGCCTCGAGGGGGCTTGTTCGATGGGGGGAGCTGTGTGCGGATTCCTGAACGCGCTGTGGATACAGGTCGGTTAATGCTCGCTCACGAGCTGGTTGCGGGCGGGTGAGCGCGCCATGATGGGCCCATGACGTTGGCCTCGCGCGCGCTCGCGCAACTGGCGACCTGGCCGGACCTGAGACGGGCCGTCCCGAGCTGCGGTCTCGGACGGGCGGTGAGTTCGGCCCAGGGAGAGGTCGTCCACTTCCACTCCGAGCGTGATGTCGATCTCCGGCTCACCAACCGGGCCATCCGGCGGTTCGCCAAGGATCTCCGGGACGCGGGCGCGATCAGGATCGTGCCCGGTTCGCAGTGGGTGACCCTGCGCCTGGACGCCGCGAGCGACGTCGACCTGCTGCTGACGCTGGTGAGCGTGGCGCTCCAGGCGCCGCAGACGTGGCCGGACCCGGCCGACCGGCCGGTGACGGGCTGCAACGACCAGCGGGGCGCGGGGTTCGTGAAGGCCGACCTCGGCGGTATCTGAGCCGGGCGGCAGCGGGGACCACCGTCTGCTCACACCGCCAGCACCCGCACGCCCGCCTCCTCGAACCGCCGTACCGTCTCCTCGGCCACCGCCGTGTCCGTCACCAGCGTGTCCACCAGCTCGGCCCCGCAGATCCGGGCGAACGCGCGCCGGCCCAGCTTGCTGGAGTCGGCGGCCACCACGACCCGCTCGGCCCGCTCGCACAGCAACCGGTTGATCGCGGCCTCCGCCTCGTCGTGCGCCGCCGCCCCGTGCGTGACGTCGAAGCCGACGACGCCCAGCACCGCCACGTCGAGCGTGATCTGGCTCAGCACACCGTCCGCGAGCGGGCCGATCAGCTCGTACGACTGCGCACGCGCCACCCCGCCCGTCACCACGATCTTGAACTGGGGGCGGACGGCGAGCTCGTTGGCGATGTTGAGGGCGTTGGTGACGACGGTCAGGGCCGGTGCGCCGGAGGCGAGGTCACCGCGGACCGCCAGGGCACGGGCCACCTCCGTCGTGGTCGTACCGCCGGTCAGTCCCACCGCCTCGCCCGGCGCGACCAGTTCGGCCACCGCCTTGGCGATGCGCTGCTTCTCCGAGGCGCGCCGGGCCGTCTTGTAGCGCAGCGGGAGTTCGTAGGACACGCCGTGCACCACCGCGCCGCCCCGGGTGCGGACCAGCATCTGCTGCTCGGCGAGCCGGTCGAAGTCGCGGCGGATCGTGGCCGCCGAGACCGCCAGCTCGGCCGCCGCCTCCTCGACCTCCAGCCGGCCCCGTTCCACGAGCAGTTCCAGCAGCGCCTTCCAGCGGGCGTCCCGGGACATCCGCCGCCTCCGTTCCCCGATCGTTCCGCGGCCCGTCCGCGATCCCTCCGCGGTCGTTCCGTGGTCGTTCCGCGAGCGAGCCGCGCTCGTCCGTGCTCGATTCTCCGACCGTCCTCGGTCTCCCGGCGACCTTAGCGCACCCGCTGAAGCCGTCCGCATGCTTGATAGTGCTCGAAAGCTGGCTATATCTTGCAGGAACAATCAGCCAGGGGAGGGTGTGGGCCATGACCCATGTCGAGAACGAGCTGAACAGTCAGCCCGAGTGCTGGATACGGGCGGCCGAGCAGGCCGGGCGGCACCGCGGCGCGCTGCCGGAGCCGGGGGAGCGGGTCGCCGTCGTGGGGTGCGGGACCTCGTACTTCATGGCCCAGGCGGTGGCCGCGCTGCGTGAGGGCGCCGGGCAGGGCGAGACCGACGCGTTCGCCGCCTCCGAGTTCCCGCACGGCCGCTCGTACGACCGGGTCCTCGCCCTCACCCGCTCCGGCACCACCACCGAAGTGCTGGAACTGCTGGGCGCGTTGGCCGGGCGCACGCGCACCACCGCCGTCACCGCCGACCCGGACACCCCGGTCGCGTCCGCCGCCGACGACCTCGTCGTCCTCGACTTCGCCGACGAACGCTCCGTCGTCCAGACCCGGTTCGCGACCACCGCCTTCACCCTCCTGAGGGCCCACCTCGGTTTGCACACCGACGCCGTCGTCACCGACGCGCGCACCGCCCTCGCCACCCCCCTGCCCGAAGGGTTCGTGCACTGCACGCAGTTCACCTTTCTCGGCCGCGACTGGACCGTCGGTCTCGCGAGCGAGGCCGGACTGAAGATGCGCGAGGCCTCCCTCTCCTGGACCGAGGCCTACCCGGCGATGGAGTACCGGCACGGCCCGATCAGCGTCACCACCGAGGGCACCGCCACCTGGATGCTCGGCAGGGCACCCGGTGGACTCGCCGAACAGGTCCGCTCCACCGGAGCGTTGTGGATCGAGGGCGGCCTCGACCCGCTCGCCGAACTCGTCCGGGTCCAGCGGCTCGCGGTCGCCGTCGCCGCCGCCCGGGGACTCGACCCCGACCGGCCGCGGCACCTCACCCGCTCGGTGATCCTCGCCTCCTGAAACCGACCCTCGTCCCTCCCCGGAAGTTCCCCGGAAGTCCCACTGGAAGTCCCGTAAAACCCCCTGGAATCCACCGGACCCGTCCCGGAAGGACACCCACGTGCCCCTCGCGTCCACCGGCGAGCTGGTCACCCGGGCCGCCGCCGCCCGCTCCGCCGTCGCCGCGTTCAACGTCATCACCCTGGAACACATCGAGGCCGTCATCGCCGGCGCCGAGGCCGCCGGTTCCCCCGTCGTCCTCCAGGTCAGCGAGAACGCCGTCAGGTTCCGCTACGGACGGTTGCTCCCGCTGGCCCGTGCCGCCGTCGCCGCCGCCGAAGGGGCCGCCGTCCCCGTCGCGTTGCACCTGGACCACGTGCAGAGCGACGACCTGCTGCGCCAGGCACCCGGCGCCGGGTTCAGCTCGGTGATGTACGACGCGGCCCGCCTGCCGTACACCGACAACCTCGCCTCGACCCGGGCCGCGGCCGACTGGGCGCACGCCCAAGGGCTCTGGATAGAGGCGGAGTTGGGACAGATCGGCGGCAAGGGCGGACCGGGCGGGTGGGGGACGTCCGCCGAGCCCGCGTTGGACGCGCACGCGCCCGGCGCCCGCACCGATCCCGGCCGGGCGCGGGACTTCGTGGCCGGCACCGACGTCGACGCCCTGGCCGTCGCCATCGGCAGCGTGCACGCCATGACCACCCGCACCGCCGTCCTCGACCTCGCCCTGCTGAAGCGGCTGTCCACGGCGCTGACCGTGCCGCTCGTCCTGCACGGCTCCTCCGGGGTGCCGGACGACGGACTGCTCGCGGCCGTCGGCGGCGGCATCGCCAAGGTCAACGTCGGGACCGCCCTGAACAGCGCCATGACCGGGGCGATCCGCGCCTACCTCGCGGCCCACCCGGAGGCCGTCGACTCCCGGAAGTACCTGAGCGTGGGCCGGGAGGCGATGGCCCGGGAGGTACGCCGGATCATCGGGGTCCTGTCCCGCGCACCCGCCTGACCGTCCGACCGCGCGGCCCGGGGCTCAGCCCCTCTTGACCGCCTTCAGCACCACGAACTTCGGGTCACTGGCGACCAGTTCACTGTTGCCGAACAACCGCCTCAGCTTCACGTGGTACCCCAGGTGCCGGTTCCCGATCACCCACAGCTCACCCCCCGGCCGCAGCGCGCGCAACGCCCCCGTGAACATCCGCCACGCCGTCGCGTCCGTGGTCGCCTGGTGGGAGTGGAACGGCGGGTTGTTCAGCACCAGGTCCACACTGCCCGGCGCCACCCCGGCCAGCCCGTCCCCGACCCGGAACTCGGCATGCCCCGGCACGCCGTTCGCCTTGTACGTCGCCTCCGCCGAGGCCACCGCCTGGAACGACTCGTCCACGAACAACACCTCGGCCGCCGGATCGGCCAGCGCCACCGCCGTACCGACCACGCCGTTGCCGCAGCCGAGGTCCACCACGCGCCCGGCGCCCGGCCCCGGCAGGTGCCGGAGGAAGAAACGGGTGCCGATGTCCAGCCGGTCGGCGCAGAACACGCCCGCGTGGTTGAACACCGTCCGCCCCGACACCGCGCCGACGCCCTCCGGCAGGGCGTAGCTGTACGGCCACGGGTTCACCGGCCGCTCCAGCGCCGGGTCCGGGGTGCAGAAGATCAGCCGGGCCTTCTGCCGGGCCGGCGAGGTCCGGGTCGGCCCGAGGATCCGCTCGAACAGCCGGAGCGTCGAGGTGTGGATCTCCTTCACCATCCCGGTGCCGACCACGACCGTGCCCGCGTGCACCGCCGGCGCCAGCCGCAGCAGCTGGTCCTCCAGCAGCGCCAGGCTCTTCGGCACCCGCACCAGCAGCACGTCCACCCGCTCCGGTGGCGCGTCACGCGTGGTGAGCAGCCGCACCGCACCCGGCTCCACGCCGGCCCGCGCCAGGTTCGCCCGGGTCGCCTCCTGGCCGAGGAAGGAGTCGGTGATCTGCGTCGGACGGTGCTCCGCCAGCGCCGTCACCAGCGCGCCCCAGCGGTCCCCGAGCACCACGACCGTGCCCGTGAGCGGCACCTTCTCCTCGGCGAGATGGCGCAGCAGATACGCGTCGGAGGCGTCCCAGGCGCGCAGCCGGTCGCGGGGGTCGTCGGGGAAACGGGTCAGCTCGACCTCGCCCCACGGTGTCGTCATACGGTCGCTCATCGTGCGTCCAGGCTATCGGAACCGCAGATCAGAGCCGGTGGGGCAGGATGGGGGCATGGAGGAGGAGCTGTTCCCCCGAGAGCGCACGGAAGTCGCTCCGGGCGCCGTGCACGTCGTGGACTGGCTGGACGCCGGGCGGCAGCGCGCCCTGCTCACCGCCTGCCGGGACTGGGCCAGGCCCCCCGCCGGGCTGCGCACGGTCCGCACCCCGGGCGGCGGCACCATGACCGCCCGCCAGGTCTGCCTCGGCTGGCACTGGCACCCCTACGCCTACGCCCGCACCGCCGTCGACGGCGACGGCAGCCCGGTCAAGCCCTTCCCGGACTGGCTCGGCGCGCTGGGCCGCCGAGCGGTGGCCGACGCGCTCGGCCCGGACTCCGTACCGGCCGCGCCGTACGACATCGCGCTGATCAACTTCTACGACGGCGACGCCCGCATGGGCATGCACCGCGACGCCGACGAGAAGACGGACGCGCCCGTGGTCTCGCTGAGCCTCGGCGACAGCTGCGTGTTCCGCTTCGGCAACACCGAGACGCGCACGAAGCCGTACACCGACGTCGAGCTGCGCAGCGGGGACCTGTTCGTCTTCGGCGGCCCGTCCAGGCTCGCCTACCACGGCGTGCCCCGCGTCCGCCCGGGCACGGCCCCGGCCTGGCTGGGTCTCGTCGGCCGGCTGAACATCACCCTTCGGGTGAGCGGCCTGTAGCCGGCGGTGCAGGCCACTCCGGGTACGGATCATGGGAGACTCGCCCTCATGAGCGGCAAGGCGGATCCCCGGACAGCGGGGGAGAGGACCACCTCACGGGCGCGGCTGGACCGGGGGCGCGGGGCGCTGGGGCCCGCGCTGGAGCTGGTGCACACCGGGCGGGCGCCGACCCGCGCCGTGCTCACCGCCGAACTCGGCGTCACCCGGGCCACGGCCGGCGCGGTGGCCGCCGAGCTGGAGGCGCTGGGCCTGATCCGGGTGGACGCCCGGCCCGGCTCGGCGGCCGGTTCCCAGGGACGGCCGTCCCACCGGCTGGAGGTGGCCGAGGACGGTCCCGTCGTCCTCGCCGCGCAGATCCACGCCGACGGTTTCCGGGCCGCGCTGGTCGGCCTCGGCGGACGGATCGTGGCGACCGCACCCGGCTGCGAGACCGTCGACGCCGACCCGGCGAAGGTGCTCGGCTCCGTGGTCGAGGCGGGCGCGGAGCTGCTGCGCACCACCGGCCGGCACTGCGTCGGCGCCGGACTCGCCGTACCGTCCGCCGTCGCCGAACCCGCCGGCCTGGCCCTCAACCCGCTGCACCTGGCCTGGCCCGTCGGCGCCCCCGTCCGGGAGACCTTCGCCGAGCGCGTGCACGCGGCCGGCATCACCGGGCCGGCCTTCGCCGGCAACGACGTCAACCTCGCCGCGCTCGCCGAACACCGGCACGGCGCCGGCCGGGGCGCACGCGACCTGCTGTGCGTGGCCACCGGGCACCGGGGGGTCGGCGGCGCGCTCGTCCTGGACGGCCGTCTGCACACCGGCAGTTCGGGTCTCGCGCTGGAGGTCGGCCACCTCACCGTCAACCCGGAGGGCCGCCCCTGCCACTGCGGCAGCCGCGGCTGCCTGGACGTCGAGGCGGACCCGCTGGCGCTGCTGGTCGAGGCGGGCCGGGAGCCCGGCCCGGAGATGTCGCTGCTCCAGCAGGCCAACGACCTGCTGCGCACCCGGTACGACGACCCGGACGTCCGCACGGCCGCGGAGGCCCTCATCGACCGCCTCGGCCTGGGCCTCGCCGGCCTGGTCAACATCCTGAACCCCGACCGCATCATCCTCGGCGGACTGCACCGCACCCTGCTGGACGCCGACCCGGGCCGGCTGCGCGCGGTGGTCGCCGACCGCAGCCTGTGGGGCCAGAGCGGCGGCGTGCCCATCCTGCCGTGCACCCTGGACCACAACAGCCTGGTCGGCGCGGCCGAACTGGCCTGGCAGCCGGTCCTGGACGACCCGCTGGGCGCACTGGCCGGGGCAGCCTAGCCGGACCCCGGACCCCGGGTTCCGGACCCTGGGTTCCGGTCCGACGGTACGACGGTCAGCCGGATCACCGGTCGGAGCGGTCCACCCCGTCCCGGTTGCCGGCACACACCCGCACGCCCGGATGGCGCCCGGCCGGTTCCGCGGCCGTCAGGGACCCGCGCGGCGCGAGGAGGACCTCCGGCGGCTCCCCGGTGCCGTCGCACAACCGCGCCACCAGGACACGACCTAGCCCACCCCGGTGATCCCGGCGCGGCCCACCGAGGCCCGGGCCGCGGGCGCACGGAGCGGACGCGGCAGGAGCCCGCCCCCGCAGTTGGGGCAGACCTGCCCCAGTTCCGCCGCGCACGCCTCGCAGAACGTGCACTCGTACGAGCAGATGCGGGCCGGGCCGTCCGGCGGCAGCGCGGTGGTCTCGCAGCGTTCGCAGCGGGCGCGCATCTCCAGTGCCATGCTCTCGTCCCTCCGGGCGGTGGTCGACGGTCGTCGCCCGCCATCCTGCGGGCCCCGGCCGACGGCCGGAACCACCCGCGAGGACACGGATCCACCGGATCGGGCCACGGCCCGCTCAGCTCTTCCAGTCGACCCCGAACGCCCGCCCCGGGTGCTCCGTGAGGATGCGCTCCACCAACTCGGTGCCGAGCTCCTCCGCCAGCCGCTGCCGCACCCGGCGCAGCAGGTACGGCATCCCGGGCCCCCCGTCGACCGACCGGGCCGCCGGCACCACCGTGTCCCCGCCGAGCAGCAGCCGGTCGGCGAACCCGCCGTCCGCCAGGGCCCGTACCACCTCCGGCATCCGCCAGTCGGTGGCGTGATGGGCGCGGGAGGGCCCGTCGAAGGCCAGCCAGCACCCGGACTCGGCGGCCCGCCGGTGCACCACGGCGTCGGGGAAGCGGTTGAGATGGCCCAGGACCACCCGCTCGCCCGGCACGCCCAACTCACCGCACAGCAGGTCGAGTACGTCCAAGGCGCCGGTGCCCTGCTCCAGGTGGACGGCGACGGGCGCGCCGGTGGCGTGGTGGGCCTCCGCCGCCGCCGTCATCGTCCAGCGGGCGTGCGCGTCGAGCCCGTGGAAGCCGCCGGCCACCTTGATCAGTCCGGCCCGCACCCCGGTCGCGGCGATGCCCTCGGTGAGTTCCGCCACGAACAGCCCGGCGAGCCGCCCGCCCCGCAGCCGGGCGAGTGCCTCGGGGTCGTAGTGCGTCGCCTGGTGCAGCCCGGTGGCGCAGACGATCCGTACGCCGGTCGACCGGGACAGCGCCCCCAGCTCCGCTGCGTGCCGTCCCATGCCGTACGGCGTCCACTGCACGACGGCCGCGCCGCCCGCCGCGCGGAAGGCCGCCAGCTCGGCCCGCGCGGCGGAGACGTCGTCCAGCGCCGGAAGGTGCGGGGTGCGCAGGAAGAGATGGTCGTGGGCGTCGCACACGCCCAGCTCGCCGGGCGGGACGTCACCGAGGACCGTACGGACGCGGGTCACCACTGCCGTCCACGGGGGAGCCGGTCCCGGCCGGGCGCGGAGAGGTGCAGCACCTCGAAGAGGTCGCCGTCGGCTTTCGGCGCGGTGTGTTCCCAGAGGGAGAAGTGCACCAGCTCCCAGGCGCGCGTGTCCACGGCCGCGGCCGCGAGCACCGCGCCGTCCTCGGCCGCGAGCCGCTCCGTCTCGGCCACCGCGTCCGCCATGTACGACGCCAACTCCACGCCCTCCGGCACTGGTCGGCGTCGACGCACGGCGAACGCCGGCGGGGAGGCGGTCGCGGTGCCCTCCTGGAACGCCAGGCCGGTCCACTGCCGGACGGCCGGCCGCCCGAAGTCGTCGACGGGCCCCTGGAAGGCCCCGTCCCACAGGAAGCGGTTCATGCCCTCCATGGTGTTCCAGAGGTAGAACGGGCCGTACTGGTTCACCGGGGAGCCGTTCACCCCGCTCTCGCGCATCATGTACGTCTTGACACCGAGGCCGTCCCAGCCGTCCAGCAGATGCCCGACCCGGGCGACGCGGGCACGGACGACCCCCATGTCGTAGTCGGCGGGCAGGGTGAACTCGTACTGCATGGCGTGCACTCTCGCGGTTCCCTTCTCGGTTCTCGGGCGGGGTGGTCGGACACGTGCGCGTGCCACTCGGTCGTCGTGCCGTCCTCGGCGGCGAGGTGGGTCATGAAGGTGCGGGGCCCGGCGCCGTGCCAGTGCCGTCCGTCCGGCTCGATCCACACCGTGTCGCCCGCCCGAATGGATCTCCCGGACCCGCACCGCACCAGCCCCCACGCCCTCCAGAACGTGCAGCACCTGCCCTGCGCGTGCCGGGTGGTGTGCGCGCCCGGGGCGAAGTGGACGTTGGACATCCGCAGCCGGGAGGGGGCGGGCGGCGCGACCGGTTCGTCCGGCCGGTCGGCGCCGGTGGAGGTCTCCGCCGGGCCCTGCGGGTGTCGGGGCGGCGTGTGGTGACGTGCACGTGACTCAGTTCTCCTGCGCGGGCGTCCGGGGCGCGAGCAGGGCGAGCAGTCCCCGGACGCCCGCGTCGAAGGCGGCGGGCGATCCGGACGCGCGGGCGAGGACGTAACCGCCCTGCACGGTCGCGAGGACGGCGGCGGCGATCTCCTGTCCGTCCAGTCCGGGCGCGAACTGCCCCTGCCGCTTGCCCTCTTCGACCAGTTTGGCGATCCGTTCGCGGATGGCGGCGATCGTCTCGTCGACCGGAGCGCGCAGTTCCTCGCTCGCCATCACATCCGGGTCCATGGTCAGCCGGCCGACCGGGCAGCCGCGCAGCACGTCACGCTCGCGCAGCAGATACGCCTCGATGCGCTCGTACGGCGTGCCGGGTCCGGCGAGCACGGCCTCGGCGGTGGCCCGCAGCTCCCCGGCGGTGCGCCGGATCGCGGCCAGGGCGAGATCGGGCTTGCCCTTGAAGTGGTGGTACATGCTCCCCTGGCCGGCCCCCGCGCGCTCCAGGATCGCCTTGGGGCTGGTGCCCACGTACCCGCGCTCCCACAGCAGCTCGCGGGTGGACTCGATCAGCCGTTCCGAAGTGCTCATGCGCCCACTGTACATACTAGTAGTTACAGCTTGCCAGCCCCTGGGAGGAGCAGGAGGACGGTATGGCCGTACTCCCCGGGTGGTACAGGAATCGCCGCCGCCCGCACGACGACGGGGACCCCCTGTCGGAGCGAGCCTCGGGACAGCACCGAAAGACCCGACCCGACGAGGGAGAGACCCGACATGCAGACCCTGGCGCACTGGGACGGCGGCTCCGGCCCCGGCCCCTGGATCCTGTTCCTCCCGCTGGTCTGGGCGGCCGTCGTGATCGGCGCCGTCACCGTCCTGCGCCGCACCGCCTGGCGCGGACGCGGCACTTCCCGGCGGCCGGTGGACGCGGGACGCCCGGCCGGCGACTCACCGCTCGCCGTCCTCGGCCGCCGCTTCGCCTCCGGCGAGATCGACGAGGACGAGTACTGGCGCCGACTGTCCGTCCTGGAGGAGCAGTTCGGCCGCGGCGGCAGGGGCGGCGTTACGGCATGACGACGACCGCGGCGGGGGCCGCGGTCCGCGTGGGCGAGTTGGTTCCGTGCTGTACCGGCGATCCGGGGCGCCCGGTCGTCCCGCCTGCCCCGGCTGTCATGGCCGTCACGACAGGCGGGGCTGCCAGGGGGAGCGAGCGGGGGCTCGGGGCCCGGGGCTCGCCGCGGGAAGGCGCCCCTCGGCGGGAGGCGCCCTCCGGTGGAGGCGCCGCCCGGTCATCGGTGAACGGCCGGCCGTGGGTTCGAGGGCGTCGTGGTGACGGGGGTCGTGCCTCCCCCGCCCGCGGCGACAGCGCCACCGGGAGCCGCAGCCCCGACCGCACCGCTCGCGGCCACGGGGGCCGCACCGGCGCCCACGGGCACGGGGGACCGGGCCTCCGCCGGCGCACCGACCCCGGCCCTGACGGGCGCGGCGACCGGTGCCGGCGTACGCGCCGGGGCGGGTGCGGTCCGGGTCAGCCCCCGGGGCGCTGCTTCCGGACGGCCGCGGAGCGGGGCCGTGGCCGGCAGGGTGAACCAGACGACCTTCCCGTTCTCGCCGTCCGGCCGGGCGCCCCAGCTCTCGCTCACCGCGGCCACCATCGCCAGGCCCCGCCCGCAGGTGGCGAGCGGACCGGTGTCCGTGCCGTCCGGGGTGTCGGCCGGCACCGGGAGACGCGGATCGTGGTCGCGGACCGAGACCGTGAGCCGGTCCGGCAGCAACTCCAGTTCGACGGTGCACGACTTGTCGGGCCTGGCGTGCCGGTGGACGTTGCTCAGCAACTCCGTCACACCGAGCGCGGCCCGGTCTATCAACGGGTCCAGATGCCAGTAGCGCAACTGCGCAGATACGATTCTGCGGACCTGGCCGATCCGCGACGGCAGGGCTTGGAGCTCCACCGTGCAGTGCCTGCTTGGATGACTGGTCACGGCTGCGACTCCCCGATGTGAGGTCCGGAGGAACCGGAAGAACACGGAGAACAACGGATCCAGCAGGGTGCTTGCGTCCAAACGTCCGCCTGCTGTCGTGGCCGGCGGGCTGGTTCGCAGCGTTATCGCCGGTAAACCCAGAGTGACGTGAGACCAGCGTGACGCAGCGGATGCGCTCCCGCAACTCGCCGCGACCGACCGCTGCACGCCGTGAGCGGCGCCCGGACGCGTGGTGTCCAGGACCCGACGTCGTACGCGGCCCACGCCGTACGGCGCGCGCCGCACGCGGCTCGCCGTGCGCGGCCCGTACCGTACTCGGCCCCACAAGGCTCAGCGTGCGCGGCCCGTGCCGTACGCGGCCCACGCGGCTCACTGTGCGAGGCCCGCCGTGCACGGCGCGCCGCACCCGCTGTACCGCCACGCGGCGGGACGCCTCTCAGCCGCCGCGTCCCGCCGCCCGGCGCACCGCCTCGACGAACCGCCGCGCCGCCGGCGGCCCCGGCTGCCCCGGAGCGGGGTCCTGGTCGCCCAGTGTCAGCAGGTACCGGGTGCCGTTGACGTCGGCCAGCGCCCGGTCGTCCGGCACGAACCATGGCTTGGACGCGCGTACCGCCTGCACCGGCGCGCTGTCTATCTCGCTGCCGTAGCTCGTCAGCAGCTGCAGCCGGCCGTCGCTGATCCGGACCTCCCCGGCCCGGGTGAGCGAACGCAGACGTTTGCCGATGCGCACGCCTGTGGCGCTGAACTCGGGCTCCGCCATGTGTCGCCGCCCCCTTACGGTCTTCCCGTGGTTCCGTGTGCGCCCCCGTCCGGGACGGTGGTCCCGTCGCGTGCAGTCTGCCGCGCTCCGGCGTGGAGCACCAGTACGCACGGGGCGCCTGCGACATCCGCCGGGAGCACTTCCGCCCATGCGCCCCCGGATGGCTCGCACGCGTGTGCCCCAGGGTGTCTTTGAGCCGCCCAAAGATGCGTTTATGCAGGTGGGAAGCGGGTGAAAGCTGCCTATGCTCGATCTGCCGGCTCGCGTGAGGCGCCGTCGGCGACGAGCGTAAGGAGCCTTGCCGTGAGCACCACTCCCCAGACCAGGACCGGCGCCACCCTCGATGTCGACCGCAGCGACGCCGCCTACCGCGCATGGCTGAAAGACGCCGTCCGCAAGGTGCAGGCGGACGCCAACCGCTCCGCCGACACGCACCTGCTGCGTTTCCCGCTGCCCGAGCAGTGGGGCATCGACCTCTACCTCAAGGACGAGTCCACCCACCCCACCGGCAGCCTCAAGCACCGGCTCGCCCGCTCCCTGTTCCTCTACGGCCTCTGCAATGGCTGGATCCGTCCGGACCGCCCGGTGATCGAGGCGTCCAGCGGCTCGACGGCGGTGTCCGAGGCGTACTTCGCGAAGCTGATCGGTGTGCCCTTCATCGCGGTCATGCCGCGCACGACGAGCGCCGAGAAGATCCGCCTCATCGAGTTCCACGGCGGACAGTGCCACTTCGTGGACGACTCCCGGAAGATGTACGAGGAGTCCGCCCGCCTGGCGGCGGAGACCGGCGGCCACTACATGGACCAGTTCACGTACGCGGAACGGGCCACGGACTGGCGCGGCAACAACAACATCGCCGAATCGATCTTCCGCCAGCTGCACCTGGAGCGGTTCCCGGAGCCGGCCTGGATCGTCGCCACGGCGGGCACCGGCGGCACCTCCGCGACCCTCGCCCGCTACGTCCACTACATGCAGTACGACACCCGGATCTGTGTCGCCGACCCGGACAACTCCTGTTTCTTCGAGGGCTGGACCACCGGCGACCCGCACGTCACCTGCGACTGCGGCTCCCGGATCGAGGGCATCGGCCGGCCGCGCATGGAACCGAGCTTCGTGCCCGGGGCGATCGACCGGATGATGAAGGTCCCGGACGCGGCCAGCGTCGCCGCCGTACGGGCCCTGGAGGGTGCGATCGGCCGCAAGGCGGGCGGCTCCACGGGGACCGGCCTGTGGAGCGCGCTGAAGATCGTCGCCGAGATGGTGGCCGCGGGGCGCACCGGCAGTGTCGTCACCCTGCTGTGCGACCCGGGCGACCGCTACCTGGACAAGTACTACTCGGACACGTGGCTCGCGGAGCAGGGCCTGGACATCACGCCGTACACGGCGGTGCTCGACTCGTTCCTGGCAACGGGCGTGTGGCCCGCCTGACCGTCCCGCCCCACCCCACTCTCACCGGTCTCACCGGCTCGTCAACGAGGTCGGCGCCGCCGGGGTCCGCGAACCGGTCCTCACCGGCCGGGCCCTCGGCGCGGCGCGGGCCCGGCCCCTGTCCGTCCCGCAGAGGGGCGTCCCCGCTCACGAGCTGCACGCGGCCGTCGACGACTGGGCCCGGGCCCGTCGTCCGCCGCCCCCGGCGGCCTGCTCAACTCGCTGTCCGCCGCATCCCGCCCGGCCGACGTCCGCGCACCGGACGCGGAGCCGATGGCGGCGGCGGTGACCGAGGGCGGCACGCCCGCGGCGACGACTGGTCAGCGCCCGGACAGGCGCCGGTCCAAGGAGGTCACCGCGTCACGGAAGGCGCGCTTGAGCCCGGGCCGGCCCAGCAGCAGGACGAACCGGAACGGCGCCGTCCCGTCGGCGGCGAACGTCCACCGCACGCGTGTGCCCGTGCCGTGCGGGGCCAGGCGCCACTCCTCGGCCAGGGCGCGGGCGCCCGGCACGGTGGCGGTGTCGACGCGGTAGGCGTACACCTCGGGTGCCTTCGCCACCAGCACCGTCTCCGTGAACCGCGTCCCGCCCCGCAGCCGGATCTCCCGCCCGGCGCCGCCGTCGGTGGCCCGGGCGTACGTCACCGCGGAGAACCACTGCGTCCAGCCGGGCACGTCCTCGGCGAGCGCGCGGAAGACCTGCTCGGGAGGGGCGGCGATGTTCCGCGCGAAGACCAGGCGCACCGGCGCGGTGTCGACGAAGTCGATCTCCACCGGACGCAGACGACGAGCCATGGACGACATCCCCTCGTGACGGTCGTGCACTGCGATTGACCGGACACCGTCACGATAGCTGACGGCTTCTCAGCTGTCTGTGCCGTCCTCGTCCTCCGGCTCGCCCGCCACCACCACCCGCAGGTGCTCGGAGATCTCCGCCCGCGCCTCGGCCGGCAGCCCCGCATCGGTCACCAGCGTGTCCACCTGCTCCAGCGCGGCGAACGAGCTCAGGCCCACCACACCCCACTTGGTGTGATCCGCGACCACCACCACCCGACGCGCCGAGTGCACCAGCCGCCGGTTGGTCTCGGCCTCCGCGAGGTTGGGCGTGGACAGACCCGCCTCCACCGATATGCCGTGCACACCGAGGAAGAGCAGATCGAAGTGGAGCGCGGCGATCGCCTGGTCGGCCACCGGCCCCACCAACGAGTCCGAGGGGGTGCGCACCCCGCCGGTCAGCACCACCGTGGCCGAGCCCTGCCGCTGCCCGGACGTGCGCTGGGCCGCGTGGAAGACGTCCGCTACCCGCACCGAGTTCGTCACCACGGTCAGATCGGGAACCTCCAGCAGGTGCTGGGCGAGCGCGTACGTCGTCGTCCCACCGGACAGGGCGATCGCCGCCCCCGGGACGACCAGACGGGCCGCGGCGCGCGCGATGTCCTCCTTGGCGGTCAGCTCCAGTCCCGACTTCGCCTCGAACCCCGGCTCGTGCGTGCTCGCCTCGACCACCGGCACGGCACCGCCGTGCACCTTCTCCAGCATCCCCTGGCGGGCGAGCGCGTCCAGGTCGCGGCGCACGGTCATGTCCGAGACGCCGAGCTTGCGGGTCAGCTCGTTGACCCGCACCCCGCCCCGGCGCCGGACCTCGTCCAGGATCAGGGCGCGCCGCTGCTCCGCGAGGAGGTTCTGATTCTCACTCACGTACGCTCCGGTCCTTTCGCCGCCAACCGTCCGACGCCCGGCGTACCGGCCCCGACCAGGAAGTCCATCCGTCCGGCGGTGCGCGGGCGTCCCATCCTTTCATGGCTCGGTCCCGGTTGCGCCACCACCTGCCGGACCGTCCGCCGTGACACGGTTCGGGGGAGATTCGGTGACGGCAGGTGTACGCGACCGCCGGAGAGGACATCCTGAACCGCGCACGACACAGACGTCAGGGCGTCACGGGGGAAGTGCGAGAACAGTGGAACGTGCACAGGACCACCCCACCGGGCAGCACACGGACCACACGGCCGGGCAGGGGACGTACGGAGACCGCGAGGCCGGGCCGGGGGAACACGGAGACCGGACGGCCGCACCGGGGGAGTACGGGGAGCGTACGGCCGGGCCGTGCCCGGGCCGGCCCGCGGAGCCGGGGGACGAGCTGGAACTGCTGGTGCACGGGGTCGGTGGCACCACCCCGGAGAAGATGCTCGGCGACCCGCGCACCGTCCGGGTCACCGGCGACGACACCGCCGCCGTCTTCCGGCGGACCGAGGACACCGAGGCCGCCGCGGCCGGCCGGGCCCCCCACGGCGAACCGGTCCGGGAGGCCTACGTCTGGTGCAACCTCACCTCCGGCGACGGCAGCCGTGCCCTGTGGCTGTTACTGCTGCCGTTCATGGTGGTCAACCTCGCCCACTGGATGCGCCCCGCCGCACCCGCCCGCCCGCGCACCGTCCGGCTCTACGGCCTCCTCGTGCGCCTGGCCGCCCTCACCCTGACCGCGCTGCTGGTGGCCGCCGCCTGCGAGGTGGCCCTCGACCTGGTCGCCTGGCAGTGCGCCGGCGTCCAGGCCTGCGTCCGCCGCCACTCCTGGCTGGACTTCCTGTCGCCCGCCGCCGGCGGCTGGTGGAGCGCCCCCGGCCGCCGCCTCGCCCTCGCCGCCACCCTGCCCGCCGCGCTGACCGGGCTCCTCTGGTACCTCTCGCACCGCACCTGGCGCGCCTACGAGTCCCACCTGCCGCTGTCCCCCGAGCCCGACCCCGCGGCGGATTCCGGTGCCCCCGGGCCCGACGACCACGGCAGCGCACTGGTCCGGCCCGGCTTCTGGTACGGCCGCCGTCTGGTCGCCCGGCTGCGCGCGGCCCACACCGCGGCCGGCCTGCTCACCGTGGCCGGCGCCGTCACCACTCCGGCGACCCGCTTCGACCACCGGCCCGGCGGCCCCCCGCTCCTGGACCTGCTCGGCTGGCTGCTGACCGCGGCCCTGCTCGCCTGCGGGGCGGCGGTGGTGGGAGTGGTCTGCCGCCGGGGCCGCAGCGAGAACCGGCTCGACCAGCGGCTCGACCGGCACCTCGTCCGTTCCCTGAAGCTCGCCGCGCTGGCCCTGCTGCTGCTCGGCATGGTCTACGCCGGCTGGTCCCGGCCCGGCTGGCGGTCCACGGGCCGGCTGCCCGGCGACCCGGCCTTCGGTGCCCTCATGCTGGCCCAGGGCCTGCTCGTCGTCGCCCTCGCCGTCGTCGCCCGCTACCTGTACCGGCGCCGCCCCGAT
Organism: Streptomyces sp. NPDC107654; assembly: GCF_055639035.1. Lineage (NCBI taxonomy): Bacteria > Bacillati > Actinomycetota > Actinomycetes > Kitasatosporales > Streptomycetaceae > Streptomyces > Streptomyces sp. NPDC107654. The sequence goes on along the minus strand of NZ_JBVKBI010000009.1, from coordinate 230,817 downwards.
CCGCGCGCCGCGCTGCGCGGCCTCGGCGGACCCGCCGTCGCACTGCTCGCCTGCGCGCTGGGCGGAGTGGTCTCCGGCGGGGTCGCGCAGCGGGTCGCCGACTGGCTGGACGGTACCCGCGCCCTGCTCACCGGGCCGCCCGTCCTGCTGACCTGGCAGGCCTCCGCCATCCCGCCGACCCTCGCGGTCCTGCTCCTGCTGGCCGCCGGGCTCGGGCTGCGCACGGCCCGGCTCGCCCGCGCCGAACGCGACCAGGTCCGCGGCGAGCACCCCGGCGAGCCCGAGGACGCCTCCCGCACCCGCGCCATCGCCCACGCCCGGGCCATGGCCGGCCTCACCGACCGGGCACCCCTCCTCATCGGCGTGCTCACCGCCACCACCCTCGTGCTGGGCAGCGCGGCGCTGGCCGGGGCCCTGGCCACCCGGAAGACACCCGACGGAGCGGCCCGGCACGCCCACCACCTCGTCCAGGCCGTGGCCGCGACCTCGCAGGCGGTGGGCTCCTGGCTGGTCGGACTCGGCTTCCTGCTGTTCGTGACGTGGGGCCGGCGCGCCTACAAGGACGCCTCCGCGCGGCGCACCATCGGCATCCTCTGGGACGTCGGCACCTTCTGGCCCCGCGCCGCCCACCCCTTCGCCCCGCCGTGCTACGCCGAGCGCGCGGTGCCGGACCTCACCTGGCGCATGGCCACCTGGACCCGGCGCACCCAAGGAAAGCTGGTCCTGTCCGGCCACTCCCAGGGCAGCGTCCTCGCCGCCGCGGCGGCCTGGCAGTTACCGCCGTCCGTCCGCGGGCGGGTCGCCCTGCTCACTTACGGTTCCCCGCTGGAACGCCTCTACGGCCGCTGGTTCCCGGCCCACTTCGGCCCGCCCGCGCTCGCCGCCCTGCACCACGACATCGCCTGCTGGCGCAACCTGTACCGGCGCACCGACCCCATCGGCGGCCCCGTCCGCGTCGCCGACGACACCGCCCCCGACGTGGACCACGAGCCCCTGCGGGACCCGCTCGCCTACGGCCGCACTCCGGACCACCCGCTCCCGGCCCCGATCCTCGGCCACTCCGACTACCAGTCGGACCCCGCCTTCAGCCGCGAACGCGCCCGCCTCCTGACCCGGCTGCGCCCGGAGGTACCGGCCCAGCGCCCGGAACGGGGAGCCTCCGGCTGAGTCCGCCGGGACGGTCAGGGCAGCTCCGGCAGATCCTCCGCGAACAGCAGGGTCAGGTCGTCGGTGGTCGGGTCGGGCAGCTGGGCGACGCGGCTCGCGTGGCGCTCCACCATCGCCTCGAAGGTCTGCCGGGCGGTGCGGCCGTTGCCGAACGCCGGGCCCTTCGGGATCGCGGTGAAGTACTTGAGCAGCGCCTCGGACGCCCCCGGCGCCAGCCGGTACTCGTGCTCGTCGGCCTGCTGCTCCACGATCCGCAGCAGCTCCTCGGGGCCGTAGTCGCCGAAGGTGATGGTGCGGGAGAAGCGGGACGCCACACCCGGGTTGACGGACAGGAAGCGTTCCATCTCCGCGGTGTACCCGGCGACGATCACCACCACCGCGTCCCGGTGGTCCTCCATCAGCTTCACCAGCGTGTCGATGGCCTCCTTGCCGAAGTCCCGCCCGGCGTCCTCCGGGGAGAGGGCGTAGGCCTCGTCGATGAACAGCACACCGCCGCGCGCCCGTTCGAAGGCCTCCTGGGTGCGGATCGCCGTGGAACCGATGTGCTCGCCGACCAGGTCGACCCGGGACACCTCCACCAGGTGGCCCTTCTCCAGCACGTCCAGCGAGGCGAGGATCTCGCCGTAGAGGCGGGCGACCGTCGTCTTGCCGGTTCCCGGGGAGCCGGTGAAGACCAGGTGCCGTTTGACGGAGGCCGCCTTCAGCCCCGCCCGCTGCCGGCGCCGGCCCACCTCGATCATGTCGGTCAGCGCCCGCACCTCACGCTTGACACTCTCCAGGCCCACCAGCGCGTCGAGTTCGCCGAGCACGTCCTTCGAGGTGCGCTGCGCGTGCTCCGGCTCCGCGGCGGCGACCGGCTGCTGCTCCGCCGCCCGCTGCCCGGGGAACGAGCCCAGCAGCCCGGCGGACCGCGTCGCCGTCTCCACGGCCGCCTCCCGCACCGCGGGCCCCCGCAGCCCGCCGCTCTCGTCGCTGGTGCAGTCCTCCACGACCGGTCCGCTCCCGGACCCCGCGTCCGGTCCGCCCTCGGCGAACTCGTACCCACCGCGCGCACAGCGCTCCGTACGGCATCGGCGCAGCGTCGTACGGCAGCCGTCGATCACATGGAAGCCGTAGCCGCCGCTGCCGGTGACCCGGCAGTGCAGGAAACTGCCCCGGCCGCCCGCGGAGACGTAGAAACCGGCCTCGGAAGGGGAGTCCACCGTGCAGCGCTCGATGGTGGGGTCGGCGCCCTTGGTGACGATCACCCCGGTCTGGGTGCCGTCCAGGGTGCAGTTGTCGAGCGTGCCGCCGCTGCCGTGGTCGCGGAACCAGGCACCGGTGGCCGCCTCCCTGATCCGGCAGTCGTCCAGCTGCGCGGTCGCCCCGTCGCTCACCGACACGGCCGTGTTGCGCACCTGCGACAGATCGCTGTCCACGACGTCCGCGCGCGAGCCGCGGTCCAGCACGAACAGCGCGTCCGGCACGTCGTGCACCCGGCAGGAGTCGAGCACGGCGGTCGCCCCGTCGCTCACCCACACCGCAGGATAGTCGCCGGTGCTGTCGAAGATCTCGCACTGGTTGGCGTCCACCCGGGTCCCCGGGTCCCACACCGACAGGCCGTTGCGCCCGAACCGACGGACCGTCGTCCGGGTCAGCGTGAGCACCGAGCGGGAGCGCAGGTCGACCGCGTTCTCCGGGATGTCGTGGAGGCGGCAGTCGGCGAGCGTGAGCACCGCGTCGGTGTCCAGGGTGATGCCGTCGGCGGTGGTGCGGTGCACATCGCAGTCGGTGAGCTGCGCGGCGGCCCGCTGGGTGACCTGCACTCCGGAACCGCGTACCTCGTAGATCTCGCAGCCCACCGCCTCCAGCGAGGAGTTCTCACCGGTGACGGTCACTCCGGTGCCGGAGGCGTGGTGCACCCGGCAGCGCTCCAGCCGCGGACGGGCCCCGCCGCGGACGGCCACGCCCGCCTGCCCGGCGGCGACGACCTCGCACTCCTCGAACACCCCGCCGGCGGCGTCGAGTACGGCGATGCCGATGCCGGCCGGGTTGTCGACGGTGCAGCGGCGCACGGTGGGCCGGGCGCCGCCGCGCACCTCGACGCCGACGGCGGACCGGGTGACGATCCGCACGTCCAGCAGCTCGGGTGTGCCCTCCTCGACCAGCAGCGCGGGCGCCGCCGCGTCCTGCCCCTCCACGTGCACGTCCTGCACGACGGCCGAGGCCCGCACGGTCAGCGGAGCCCCGTCCGCCGGCGCGATCCGCACCGAACCCGGGGAGCCCTCGGGCCCACGGAGCGTCACCGCCCGTTCGAGGACGAGGTTCTCCCGGTAGGTGCCCGGGGCGATGGTGAGGACGTCGCCGTCGGCGGCGGCCTCCAGGGCGGCGGCGAGCGAAGCGTACTCACCCGTGCGGCGCCGCCACCGCGACGTACCGGTGTGCGTCACCTGGACCGTGCCCTGTGCCATGGCGTTGCCGTGCCCCCACCTCGTCGTACTGATGGCTCGCTGACCGTCGGGACGCGGCCGCCGGTGCCCGGCCGTGACCGTGCCCGCCCTCGGCGGTGTGAGCGCGTTCGCGCCCCGGTGGATCCGCGCGCCCCGGGGTTCACGCACCCGCGGGTTGTCGCCGAAAGCGCTTCGGCCGGTCCACCGTAGCGTGTGCGTGCGCGCCGGGTTGACCGGAGCCGCAAGGCCGTCAGCTGCCGGTGCCCGCCTTGCCCCAGTCCGGGCCCGCCCGGTCCCAGGCCTGGTCCCAGCGCGCGTACCGTCTGCGGACCAGGCGCCAGACGGTGATGCGCCGGCCGGTCTCGACCAGGCCCGCCGTCAGCAGGGCCGCGCCGAACCCGGCGAGGACGGCGTACGTCGTCGCCGTGGCGGAGTCCAGCGGGCGGGTCGTTATTCGTCCGCGCGGGTCGGTCCAGAGCCTGAAGCGGTCCCCTCGGTGCGGAATCCTGAGGTCGGCGAGGACCGGGCCGTGCCGCGGGGTGCCGTCCGGCGCGGTCCAGTCCGCGAGGACGCGGCTGCGGACCTCGCGCGCGGAGCTGGTGTCCGGGTCGGCTTCCGGCACGGTTCCGCCCAGGGCCCGTACCACGGTGGCGGTGACCTGGTGGCGGGCGTGCTGCTGGTGCCGTGCCGACCGCTGGAGCGAGTCCTGGGCGGCGGCACCGGCCAGCCGGCCGGTCACGGGCGCGGCCACGGCGATCAGCACCAGCGCCACGAGGGCCACCCAGGCCTCGGCCAGATCCGTCCCACGGCGCAGCGGATTGCCGCGCCAGCGCCACAGCCCGCTGAGTGCTCGCATGTCCCCACCCCCTTCCGGCCCCCGTCACATCCCCCGGCGCACGCGGCCTCTCACGAATTTCTCATGCTTCGTCAACGTGCGGGCCGCGTCCCCGGTTCCCGTCCCCCGGATCGTCACCGGATCGCTTCGCGCGCCGGTTGTCACGCCAGGACGCGTACCGGGTCGCCGACTCTGACGGTGCCGGGGGAGAGCGGGACGAGGTTCTGGCCGAACAGCAGCCTTCCGTCCGTCCGGCGGTGGCGGGCGAGGGTGTGGAGCGGTTCCTTGCCGCGTACGGCCGTGGTCTGATCGGTGGTGGTCACGACACACCGTCCGCTGGGCTTCGGGGCCCGGAAGACCACCTCACCGATGGAGATCCGCGTCCAGCGGTCCTCGGCCCAGGGCGCGGTGCCGGCGACGACGACGTTGGGCCGGAACCGGTTCATGGGCAGCGGGCCCTCGGCGGCGTGCGGGCCCTCGGCGATCAGGGAGTTCAGGGCGTCCAGCGAGCCGAGCGTGGTCACCAGCAGGGGGTAGCCGTCGGCGAAGCTCACCGTCTCGCCGGGCAGTGCGTGGTCGGGGTCGACCGGGCGGCGGGTGGCCGGATCGTCCATGTGGACCAGGCGGACCTCGGCCCCCAGATAGGTGCTGCACCAGGCGTGCGCGGCCGCGGCCGCCGGGACCCCCTCCACCTTGGTGCCGAACACGTTCGCCGGCACGGTCCGCGCGGGCTCCGGCACCTCGACCGTCAGCGGCGCCAGCCCGGGCGCGGACAGACGAACGCCGCCGCCGGGCAGAGGCTCGGCGGCGGCAAGTGCGAGGCGCGGCTCCTCGCGCTGTGTGACGACCTTTCCCCCGTCGTCGATCAGCGTCCAGCGTCGGTCTCCGGCCAGGCCCCAGGGCTCCACGACGGCCTCCCGGAGCGACACGCCGCGGAAAGCCTTGACCGGGTGGACGTGGATCGACTCCACTTCGGCGTTCCCCATGCCGTCCATCGTGCCAGGTGGCACCGACAGCACGGGTCGGCCGTCAGTAGCCGCGGTACTGCTGGTTGTTGTACGGGTCCTGGTAGGGAGCCGGGGCGGGGCGGGGCGCGGCCGGGCGCATGGCCTCGTACCCGTTGCCCCCCTGCATCGGCCGCTGGGGCTGCGGCGCCTGCGGACCGGGATAGCCGCGCGGGGCGCTCGCCTGCTGCGGGATGTACGCCGTGGGCGCGTGCTGCAGCGGTGCGGGCTGCGGCGTCTGCGGGTAGCCGTAGACGGGGGCGGCCTGCTGGGCGGGGGCCGCCGGGAGGGCGGGGAGGGCCGACGGCAGGGCGGGCAGGCTGCTGCCCGTGTCGTAGGCGGCGGGGACCCGGATCGGGGCGATCTGCGGGGTACCCCGCTCGGCCACGAGCGAGTCGTAGATCGGGGTGTCCGGGAAGGAGGCGGAGTAGTAGCCGCCGCCATAGGTGGAGCGGGGGGAGGTCATGGCACATAAGTTAAGCCCACGATGTGCTGGTTGGGGAGACCGATAAGAGGGTTGTTTTCCGTGTCGGCGGGTGCCTGGGATCCTCAATCCGAGCGAACTTGGCAAAAAGGGACGCCGATCAATGTTTGGATCGTGTAAAAGCCGAGTTCCTCTCGGGTTACCGGCGGTTGACCGGCGATCTTCCTGTGCCGTTCATGGGCGTGCGCCGTCCCCGGGAATAGGTTGTGCGGGTAGGGATCGCACGGGCCGGGACGACTCGGACCGGGAGGCGGAACCCGGAGACCGGAACCCGGAAACCGACACGCGAGGGGGCGGACATGTCAATGTCGAAGGGATCGAACACACCGGTGCCGACGACGGCACTGCGGGTGGAACTCGGCTGGCGCTCCGGCCCCGGAGTGCCGGACGCCGACGCCTCGGCACTGCTGCTGGCCGCCGGAAAGGTCCGCTCGGACGGGGACTTCGTCTTCTACAACCAGCCCGCGCACGCCTCCGGCGCGGTCCGTCACGAGGGCAAGCGGTCGGCCGGTGAACGCGTCACCGACACCCTGCTGGCCGACCTCGCGCGCGTGGAGGGCGCCGTCGAGCGGATCGTCCTGGCCGCCTCCGCCGACGGCGGAACGTTCGGCCGGGTCCCCGGCCTCTACATCGAGCTGACCGACGCGGCCTCGGGGCAGGTCGTCGCCCGTTTCGACAACCCCGGCGCGACCGTGGAGACGGCCTTCGTGCTCGGCGAGCTGTACCGCCGTGAGGGCGGCTGGAAGTTCCGTGCCGTCGGCCAGGGCTACAGCAGCGGACTCGAGGGCCTGGCGACGGACTTCGGCATCACCGTGGACGAACCGCAGCACGCCGCCCCGCCCACCGCCCCGGCCCGGGCCACCCCACCATCCCGGCCCGCCGCGACCCCGCCGCCTCCGTCGGCCGCCGCCCCGCCCGCGCCGTCCCCCTCGGCCGCCGTCCCGCCCCCGCAGCCCGCGGCCCCGCCCGCCCCCGCAGCCCAGCCGGTGCGCCTGTCCAAGGTCACCCTCACCAAGGCGGCCCCGTCCGTCTCGCTGGCCAAGCAGGGCGGTACCTCCGGCGCGATGCGGGTGAACCTCAACTGGCAGATGCGCAGGCCGTCCACGGGCTGGGGCCGATGGAGCGGCGGCGGCGACAACGTCGACCTCGACCTGTGCGCGCTGTACGAACTCACCGACGGCCGCAAGGGAGTCGTACAGGCCCTCGGCAACGCCTTCGGCTCGCTGCACCGGCCGCCGTACATCCACCTCGACGGCGACGACCGCTCCGGAGCCGTGGCGACCGGCGAGAACCTCACCATCAACCTCGACCACGCCCGGGACTTCCGGCGCATCCTCGTCTTCGTCACCATCTACGAGGGCGCCCGCTCCTTCGAGGACCTGCACGCCACCGTCACCCTCCAGCCGCAGTACGGCGCCCCCATCGAGTTCTCGCTGGACGAGTGCACCGTCGCCTCCCCGGTGTGCGCGCTCGCGCTGATCACCAACACCGGCGGCGACCTCCTCGTCCAGCGCGAGGCGCGGTACCTGGTGCCCGAGCGCGGATCGAGCCCGCAGCGGACCATGGACCGCGCCTACGGCTGGGGCATGAACTGGACGCCCGGCCGCAAGTGAACCGCGCTCAGCCCTCGTCGGGCACGGCGTCCGGGCGGGCGTAGGTGCGGCCCTTCCACGCGGCCCCGCGCCCCCGGTAGTGCTGCACGGCGGAGTCGACCGTCATCAGCAGGTACAGGAACGCGGTGAACGGCAGGAGCGGGGCGAGCCACAGCGGCTGCCGGTAGTAGCGCAGCATCGGCAGGTACGTTCCCGCCATCACCGCCCACGCCGCCGCACCGACGAGCGCGGTCGCCGCCCCGCCGCCGGCCACGCCCACGGCCACCGCGGCCGGCGGCACCAGGTACACCAGCGCCAGCCCGGCGACCGTACCGAGCAGCAGCAGCGGGTTGTGCCGCAGCTGGGCGTAGGCGCTGCGCGAGACCATCCGCCACAGGTCGGCCAGCCGCGGATAGGGGCGGACGCTGTCGACCCGGTCGGCCAGCCCCAGCCAGACCCGGCCCCCCGAGCCCTTCACCGCGCGCGCGAGCGCCACGTCGTCGATGACGGCGTGCCGGATCGCCTCCGGAACGCGCGCCTTCTCGGCCGTCTCCGCGCGCAGCAGCACACAGCCGCCCGCCGCCGCGGCCGTGCGCGAGCCCGGCCGGCCGATCCACCGGAAGGGATACAGCTGCGCGAAGAAGTACACGAACGCCGGGACCACGAGCCGCTCCCACGGGCTCGCCACCCGCAGCCGCGCCATCTGCGACACCACGTCGAAGCCCCCGGTGCGGGCCGCCGCCACCAGCTCCCGCAGGCTGTCCGGCGCGTGCGCGATGTCCGCGTCGGTCAGCAGCAGGTACTCGGGGTCACGCGCGCGTGCCAGGCCGATGCCGTACCGCACCGCCCACAGCTTGCCGGTCCAGCCCGCCGGCGGCTCACCCGGCGAGCCCACCGTGAGCGGCAGCCCGCCGAGCCGCCGGGACAGCTCCCGGGCCAGCTCCCCGGTGCCGTCCGTGCTCCCGTCGTCCACCAGGAAGACCTCCGCGCGCCCCGGATAGTCCTGCGTCAGCAGCGACGGCAGGCTCTCGGGCAGCACGGCCGCCTCGTCACGGGCCGGTACGACCACACAGACCGACGGCCACTCCTCCGGCTCCCGGCGTCCGGGCAGCCGGACGTCCGTACGCCAGAAGAAGCCCTGGCCGAGCAGCAGCCAGCACCAGGAGACCAGTGATACGACGGTGATCCACAGGAAGGCGTCCACGGCCGCAGTCTGCCCCACCCGGCCGGGCCACGAGGCCGCATCGTCTATCGTGGCCGGGTGAAGATCGCGCTCATGGACTCCGGAATCGGCCTGCTGGCGGCCACCGCCGCGGTACGGCGCCTGCGGCCCGACGCGGACCTCGTGCTCTCCCTGGACCCGGACGGCATGCCCTGGGGTCCGCGTACCCCCGAGGACGTCACCCGGCGTGCGCTGGACGTCGCCGAGGCCGCCGCGGCCCACCGGCCCGACGCGCTGATCATCGGCTGCAACACCGCCACCGTGAACTCCCTGACCGCGCTCCGCGCCCGCCTGGAGCCCGGTATCCCGGTCATCGGCACGGTCCCGGCGATCAAGCCGGCCGCGGCCGGCGGCGGACCCGTCGCCATCTGGGCCACCCCCGCCACGACGGGCAGCGCCTACCAGCGCGGCCTGATCGAGGAGTTCGCCGGTGGTGTGCGGGTGGCCGAGGTGCCGTGCTGGGGGCTCGCCGAGGCCGTCGAGCACGCGGACGAGGCGGCCATCGACGCGGCCGTCGCCGCGGCGGCCGAACTGACACCCGACGATGTCACGACCGTCGTCCTGGGCTGCACCCACTACGAGCTGGTGGCGGAACGTATCCGCACCGCCCTCCAGCGTCCCGGCGCCGCCCCGCTGGTGCTGCACGGATCCGCCGGAGCGGTGGCCGCCCAGGCCCTGCGCCGGCTCGGCGAGCTGCCCGCGCCCGACGCCGCCGCCGAGGGCACGCTCACGGTCCTGCTGAGCGGCCGGCCGGGACCGCTGCCCGCGCCCGCGCTGCACTACGCCGAGGGGCGGCTGCTCCCGGCCACCGGCCCGCTCGCCGACCGCAGCTGACACCGGCCGCGGCCGGCACCGGCCGGCACCGGCCGCGCGGTGGCCGTCCGGCGCGGCCGGACCGGTGTCTGGGCCGCCCGGAGGAGTCACCCTGTGCGAGCGACTACCCGCGCAGCGAAACCTGAGTAACCTCGTAAACATGAGGCACCACCCCGAGGCCGACGACAATCCGCACCCGGACGTCTGGACGGGACGCGCCACCAACCGGGTCCAGTGGCTGCTGGCGCTGGCCGGCGCCGCCTGCATGGCGCTCGGCGTCCAGCTGGCCGTCGACTCGGCCTGGAGCTCCGGCATCGCCCCGCTGGTGATGTCCGTCGTGGGCTGCATCGCGGCCGGTCTGCTGGTCCTCTTCGGCACGCTCGCCTTCGTGCACGTCGACCTCAAGCTCGACAAGGAGTGCGTCGAGGTGCGCTGCGGACACATGGGGCTGCCACGCCGCCGCATCCCGCTCTCCCACGTGGCCGGCGCCGACTTCACCGCCCTCGTCACCCCCCGCCACTGGGGCGGCTGGGGCTACCGCTGGCGCCCCGAGAAGGGCACCGCGGTCGTCGTACGCCGTGGCGAGGGCATCGTGCTGCGTCTGTGGGACGGCCACACGTTCACCATCACCGTGGACAACGCCGAGGCGGCGGTGCGGGCCATCAGGGACCGTCTGCGCACGATCCGCCCCGGCACGGCCGCCTGAACGGGCACATCCGCGCTTCACGGTTCCGCGGCGAGCCCGCCCGCTCGCGCTGACGTGGCGACGCCCGCTGTTCACACACCCCACCGTTCCCCGCGCCCGCTGCTCACGGTCCCCCCGCGACGCCCGCCCACGGCCGGGCCGTGGCCCAGCCGGCCAGGAGGGCCGCGCCCGCGGTCACGGACGTGAAGCTCAGGGCGTTGCTCACGGCGGCGAGGGCGGCCAGCACGGTCAGGGTGGTGCCAGCGGTGAGGGCGATCGGTGTGGAGCGGGGGGTGCGCCACAGGGCGTACAGGACCCAGCAGAACACCGCGACCAGCAGGAGCACTCCGACCAGGCCCTGTTCGGCCGCCTGCTGGAGCGGGGCGGAGTGGGGTCTGCCCTCGGCCGGCAGGGGCGGGGACGTGGCGCTCAGCTCGCCGAAGCGCCCGGGGCCCACCCCCAGGCCGCTGTTCCGGCCCGCCAGCGCGAGGGCGTCCCGCCACAGCCGTAGCCGGGGCGCGGGGAACCGGCCTTCGAGCGCCCCGGTGAGACCGTCGGGCAGGACCCCGGCGGCGGTCGCCCAGACCGTCGCCGTCAGCAGAGCCGCCGCCGCGACCGGAGCCGCCAGCCACACGGCCCGGCCGCGCGCCGCGCCCGCGACGAGTGAGCACAGCAGGACGACGAGGCCGGCCGCGCACCCGGCCACCGACCCCAGCGCGGCCCCGGCCGCCACGACGGCGCAGGCCAGCGCGCGCAGCCCGAGCCGGAGGGCCGGTACGGCCGTGGCCCAGGCGGCACAGCACGCGGCCCCGGTGGCCAGCGCCAGCAGCGCGGCCGTGGCACCGGCGTGCCCGGGCGGGGCGGCGTACCAGGGGCCGGGGGAGAAGCCGGGCGGCGCCACGGCCAGGGCGAGGCCCGCGGCCGCGCCGGCGCAGGGTGCCGCCACCGGCAGCAGCGCGCCGGAGACCCGGCCCGCGGCATACCCGCCGGCCACGGCGAGCACGGCGAGCAAGACGCCCTCGGGCCGTCCGCCGTGAGCCGCCGCGGTGATCAGCGACCACCCGGCGCAGGCCCCCAAGAGGATCATGCCCGTCCCGTCGGAAACGTTTCTTCGCGTGATGTAGGTGTCCGCACCGTACGCACCGGTCGCGGATCCCGTCCCCGTCGACCCCACCCGTCGCCCCTCGCACCCCGGTCCCCCGACCTGTGGCAGCCCACGGCCGCGTGCCGGGTCCGGCCGCGCCGCCGAGGCTGGGCACACCGTAACGGCTCCGGGGCGGTTTGGGGACGAGGCGCGGAGGAACACCGAGATTCCGGCACATACCGGCGGCCTTTCCACCCGGGGTCACCGTCCCCGTCCGGGGCGGTCACCGTCGGCCGGACATCCGGCCGACGGTGCCGGGGAAAGGGCGCCCACCAGCGACAACCGCCGAGGTTCCGGTGCCGGGCCGTGCTGTCGGGGGTGACGCCGGCCGCCGTACACTCACCCGGGTGACCGTCACCGCTACTTCCGTGGACCAGCCGGACCGGCTCCAGCCGAGCCCCGCCCCCGGGGCGCGCGCCGGCCGGCTGCTGCGCCTGGTCCCGGCCGCCGCCTCCGCGCTCTGGGGAGTGCTGCTCTACGTCAGCTTCCCGCCGCGCGCCCTGTGGTGGCTGGCCCTGCCCGCCTTCGCCGGCTTCGCCTGGGTGCTGCGCGACCGGAGCTGGAAGGCGGCCCTCGGCCTCGGTTACCTCTTCGGGCTGGGCTTCCTGCTGCCGCTGCTGGTGTGGACCGGCGTGGAGGTCGGTCCCGGCCCCTGGCTGGCCCTGGTCGCCATCGAGGCGCTCTTCGTCGCGCTGGTCGGCGTGGGTGTCGCCGCCGTCTCCAGGCTGCCCGCCTGGCCGGTGTGGGCGGCCGCCGTGTGGGTGGCGGGCGAAGCGGTCCGCGCGCGCCTGCCCTTCGACGGCTTCCCCTGGGGCAAGATCGCGTTCGGCCAGGCGGACGGCGTCTTCCTGCCGCTCGCCGCGGTCGGCGGCACCCCGGTGCTCGGCTTCGCGGTCGTCCTGTGCGGGTTCGGCCTGTACGAGGCCGGACGGCTGCTCGCGGAGCGGCGCCGGAGCGGGACCCTGCGGCGGTCCGCCGCGGCCGTCGCGCTGCTGAGCCTCGCCGTACCGGTGATCGGCGCGGTCGCGGCCCGCGCGCTGGTGAGCGACGAGGCGGAGGACGGCACCGCCACCGTGGCGGTCGTCCAGGGCAACGTGCCGCGTTCCGGGCTGGAGTTCAACGCCCAGCGGCGGGCCGTGCTCGACTACCACGCGCGCGAGACGCACAAGCTCGCGGCCGACGTCAGGGCGGGCAAGGTGGCCAAGCCGGACTACGTCCTGTGGCCGGAGAACTCCTCCGACATCGACCCCTTCGCGTACCCGGACGCCGCCGCGGTCATCGCGGAGGCGGCCAAGGACATCGGTGTGCCCGTCTCCGTGGGCGCAGTCGTGGAGAAGGACGGCAGGCTGCTCAACGAGCAGATCCTGTGGGACCCGGTCAAGGGGCCGACGCAGACCTACGACAAGCGGCAGATCCAGCCCTTCGGCGAGTTCCTCCCGCTGCGCTCGCTGGTCGGGGCGATCAACAAGCAGTGGACCGAGATGGCCCACCAGGACTTCAGCCGGGGCACCAGGCCGGGCGTGTTCGACATCGACGGCGCCAAGGTCGGCCTGGCCACCTGCTACGAGGCGGCCTTCGACTGGGCCGTGCGGGACACCGTGACGCACGGGGCGGAGATGATCTCCGTGCCGAGCAACAACGCCACCTTCGACCGCAGCGAGATGACCTACCAGCAGCTCGCCATGTCCCGCATCCGTGCCGTCGAGCACAGCCGCACCGTCACCGTGCCGGTGACCAGCGGCGTCAGCGCGGTCATCATGCCGGACGGGCGGATCACCCGGAAGACCGGCATGTTCGTGCCCGCCTACCTCGTCCAGAAGGTGCCGCTGCGGACGTCCACCACCCCCGCCACCGCACTGGGCATCCTCCCCGAGATCGCCCTGGTGCTGGCCGCCGCGGGCGGGATCGGCTGGGCGGTCGGCTCCGGACTGCGCTCCCGGCGCGCCGGTGACGCGTAGCCGTACGACCGCTGTACGACCCCCGAACCCCGCGGGGCGCGGTGCGCCGGCCCGTTAGGGTCGGCGCATGGCTACTCCCGACTTCATCCGCACGCTCAGGGCCTCCGCCGGCCGTCAGCTGCTGTGGCTCCCCGGGGTCACCGCGATCGTCTTCGACGACGAGGGCAGGGTGCTGCTCGGCAGACGGACCGACACGCGCAAGTGGGCGGTGATCGGCGGCATCCCCGAGCCGGGCGAGCAGCCCGCGGCCTGCGCCGTGCGGGAGGTCTTCGAGGAGACGGCGGTGCACTGCGTCGCCGAGCGCGTCGTCCTGGTCCAGGCAGTGGAGCCGGTGACCTATCCCAACGGCGACACCTGCCAGTACATGGACATCACCATCCGCTGCCGTGCCGTGGGCGGGGAGGCCCGGGTCAACGACGACGAGTCGCTGGACGTCGGCTGGTTCGCGGTGGACGCGCTGCCCGAACTGCACGAGTTCGCCGTCTTTCGGATCAAGCAAGCCATGTCGGAGGCACCCACATGGTTTGACCCTATGACCGCTGGCTGAAGTATGGGCGGTCACCACATGTGGTGACCCTTGGGCGCGGCTTAGGGTCGGCACATGACCTCGCCCACCCCCCTGCCCGGTCCCGAACCCCGATCCCAGGCTCTCGCCCTCGACCTCGGCGGCCGTACCGCGCTCGTCACCGGTGCCGCCAGCGGCATCGGCCGCGCCTGCGCGCTGCGGCTGGCCGCCGCCGGGGCCGAGGTGCGCGCCGTCGACCGGGACGCGGCCGGCCTGGCCGAGCTGGCCCAGCAGGCGGAGCGGGCCGGCGGCCTCGCGGGCACCGTCGTACCGCTGGTCGTGGACCTCACCGACCTGGACGCCGCCGAACGCGCCGCCGCCGGCACCGATGTGCTGGTCAACAACGCCGGGCTGCAACTCGTGCGGCCCATCGAGGAGTTCCCGCCCGAGGTGTTCCACACGGTGCTCACCGTGATGCTGGAGGCTCCGTTCCGCCTCATCCGCGGCGCCCTCCCGCACATGTACGCGCAAGGCTGGGGCCGGATCGTGAACGTGTCCTCCGTCCATGGTCTGCGCGCCTCCGCCTTCAAGTCCGCCTATGTGGCCGCCAAACACGGTCTCGAAGGCCTGTCCAAGACGGCAGCACTCGAAGGCGCCGCCCATGGGGTGACCTCAAACTGTGTGAACCCGGCCTATGTGCGCACCCCACTGGTCGAGAAGCAGATCACCGACCAGGCACAGGCACACGGCATCCCGGAGGAACGTGTGCTCTCCGAGGTCCTGCTGAAGGACAGCGCCCTGCGGCGGCTCATCGAACCGGAGGAGGTCGCCGAGGCCGTGGCCTACCTGTGCAGCCCGCAGGCGTCCTTCGTCACCGGCACCTCCCTCGTCCTGGACGGCGGGTGGACGGCCCACTGACCGGCCCGGCGACGCCGGCCGCCCTCCCCGCCCCGCTTCCGGTGCCCACTCCGGTGATTCTCCCCGCCGCGGCTCCGGCGCCGACTCCGGTGGTCCCTCCCGCCGGTGCTCCGCTTGTGGCCCCGCTCGTCGCTCCGCTCCCGGCGCGCACTTCGGCTGCTCGCCCCGCCGCGGCGCCGGCCCTCACCCCGGCCGCCCTGCCCGCCCCGCTCCCGGTGCCCACTGCAACTGCCCTCCCGGCCCAGGCTCCGCCCGCCGCCCCGGCTTTCCTCCCCGCCCCGGCTGTCCTCCCCGCTCCGCCTCCGGAGGTTGTCCACAGGCCTGCCGGGCCGGGTGGCCCATACGGAATCCTGTGACCATGTCCCGCGATCACCTGCAGTCGGCACCCAGCGGCAGCGCCGAGGCCCCGTACCTCGACCTGCTGGCCCGCGACGCCTCCGTGGAGGCCTACGAGCAGCCCGTCCTGCTCGCCCGGGCCGCGGGCGAGCCCGCCGGCCGGATCGCCGCGCTGGAAGAGGCCAGACTGCGCGCCCTGCGCGTACGCGCGGAGCTGGAGGGGCGCAGACGGCGCGAGGCGGAGCTGTCGGCGCTCTTCGAGACCGCGCACGACCTCGCCGGACTCCGCGATCTCGACGCCGTCCTGCAGGCGATCGTGCAGCGCGCCCGCTCCCTGCTCGGCACCGACGTCGCCTACCTCAGCCTCAACGACCCGGCGCGCGGCGACACCTACATGCGGGTCACCGAGGGTTCCGTCTCCGCGCGCTTCCAGCAGCTGCGCCTCGGCATGGGGGAGGGGCTCGGCGGCCTCGTCGCCCAGACCGCGCGGCCGTACGTCACCGACGACTACTTCCAGGACGGCCGCTTCCAGCACACCCGCGCCATCGACGCCGGTGTCCACGACGAGGGCCTGGTCGCCATCCTCGGCGTCCCCCTGATGCTCGGCCCGCACGTGATCGGCGTCCTCTTCGCGGCGGACCGGCGCGCGCGGGTCTTCGAACGCGAGCAGATCGCCCTGCTCGGCTCCTTCGCCGCGCTCGCCGCCGCGGCCATCGACACCGCCAACCTGCTCACCGAGACCAGGGCCGCCCTGGCCGGCCTGGAGCGCGCCAACGGGATCATCCGGGACCGCAGCGCCGCCATCGAGCGCGCGTCCGAGGTCCACGACCGGCTCGCCGAACTCGTGCTGCGCGGCGGCGGTGTGCACGACGTGGCCGCCGCCGTCTCCCAGGTCCTCGACGGAACCGTCGGATTCGCCGAGGCCGCCGCGGCACCGGCCGAGGCGCTGGAGGCGTCCCGCGTCGAGGGACACGCCGTACGGCACGGCAGCGACTGGATCGCCGCGGTGGCCGCCGGCGGGGAACTCCTCGGCGCGCTGGTCCTGCGCGGCCATCCCGGCCTCGACCCGGTCGACCAGCGCACCCTGGAGCGCGCGGCGATGGTCACCTCCCTGCTGCTGCTCGCCCGCCGTTCCGCCGCCGAGGCCGAACAGCGCGTCCGGGGCGAGCTGCTGGACGACCTGCTCGACGCCCGCGACCGCGACCCCCGTCTGCTGCGCGAACGCGCCGGCCGCCTCCAGGCGGACCTGGACGCCACCCATGTCGTCCTCGCCGCCCGCCTCGACGGTCCGGCG
The DNA here is from genome assembly GCF_055639035.1 of Streptomyces sp. NPDC107654. Lineage (NCBI taxonomy): Bacteria > Bacillati > Actinomycetota > Actinomycetes > Kitasatosporales > Streptomycetaceae > Streptomyces > Streptomyces sp. NPDC107654. Next base: position 214,431 of record NZ_JBVKBI010000009.1, on the reverse strand, counting down.
GCCGACGCCGAGGAGGAGGCAGCGGCCCGCCGCCGGCTGTGGTCCGCCGCGTCCCACCTCGCGGCCACCCGGCACGGTCTGGCCGCCGCGCGCGACGGCGGCACCGTCCTGCTGCTGCCGCTCGCAGCCCGCGACACCGCCACCGACGTGGCCCGCCGCACCGCCCGCCATCTGGGCACGGCCGTCCACCAGCCGGTCACGGTCGGCGCCTCGGCACCCGTCACGGACCTCGCCGTGCACCCCGAGGCGGTGGCCGCCGCGTACGCCGAGGGCCGCCGCTGCCTGGACGCGCTGCGCCTGCTGGGCCGGGCGGGGGACGGCGCGGCGGCCGAGGACTTCGGCTTCCTCGGCCTGCTCCTCGCGGGCGAACGGGACATCGCGGGCTTCGTCGAGCGCACCATCGGCCCGGTGGTGACGTACGACGAGCGGCGCGGCACGGAACTGGTGCGCACGCTGGACGCGTACTTCGAGGGCGGGATGAGCCCGGCGCGCACCAAGGACGCGCTGCACGTCCACGTGAACACGGTGGCGCAGCGGCTGGAGCGCGTCGGCCGCCTGCTCGGCGCGGACTGGCAGACGCCCGAGCGGGCCTTGGAGATCCAACTCGCTCTGCGGCTGCACCGGTTGGCCACGCCGGGACGGCGCTGACCAGCCCCCCGAGGCTGGTCAGCGCGGCGTGGGTGACGGCGTAGGTCAGACCGTCCGGGCCTCGGCGGCCGGCGCCGCCGCCCCGGAGGCCTCCGCGTCCTCCCCGTCGACCTGCGCGAGGTCCCGGTGCCGGGTCTCGCGCGAGACGGCCACCGCGACCAGGGTCAGCACGGCGGCGGCGATCACGTACAGCGCGATCGGGGTGGAGCTGTCGTAGTCCGAGAGCAGCGCGGTGGCGATGAGCGGAGCGGGCGCACCGGCCGCCACGGAGGCGAACTGGGCGCCGATGGACGCGCCCGAGTACCGCATCCGGGTCGCGAACATCTCGGCGAAGAACGCGGCCTGGGGCGCGTACATGGCGCCGTGCAGCACGAGCCCGACGGTGACGGCCAGAATCAGGGACCCGAACGAGCCGGAGTCCACCAGCGCGAAGAACGGGAACATCCACAGCCCGACCCCGGCCGCACCCAGCAGGTACACGGGCCGACGCCCGACCCGGTCGGACAGCGCGCCCCAGGCCGGGATGACGGCGAAGTGCACGGCGGAGCCGATGAGGACGGCGTTGAGCGCGGTCTGCTTGGAGACGCCGGCCGAGGTGGTGGCGTACACGAGGATGAAGGCGGTGATGACGTAGTAGCTGATGTTCTCCGCCATCCGGGCGCCCATCGCCACCAGCACGTCCCGCCAGTGGTACCGCAGCACGGAGACGAGCGGCAGCTTCTCCTCCGCGTCCGACCGACGCGCCTCAGCCCGCTCCAGCGCCTCCTTGAAGACGGGCGACTCGTCGACGGACAGGCGGATCCACAGCCCGACGAGCACGAGCACCCCGGAGAGCAGGAACGGAACCCGCCAGCCCCAGGTGCCGAAGGCGTCGTCCGACAGTACGGCGGTGAGCAGCGACAGCACACCCGTCGCGAGCAACTGCCCGGCGGGCGCGCCGGTCTGCGGCCAGGAGGCCCAGAAGCCGCGCCGCCGCGCGTCCCCGTGCTCCGACACGAGCAGGACGGCGCCGCCCCACTCCCCGCCGAGCGCGAAGCCCTGCACCAGCCGCAGCACGGTGAGCAGCACCGGCGCGGCGGCCCCGACGGTGGCGTGCGTGGGCAGCAGCCCGATGGCGAACGTGGCCCCGCCCATCAGCACCAGGCTCAGCACCAGCAGCTTCTTCCGCCCCAGCCGGTCACCGTAGTGCCCGAACACGAGCGCCCCCAGCGGCCGGGCCGCGAACCCGACGGCGTACGTCAGGAACGACAGCAACGTGCCGACGAGCGGGTCCGAGTCGGGGAAGAACAACCTGTTGAACACCAGCGCGGCGGCCGAGCCGTAGAGGAAGAAGTCGTACCACTCGATGGTGGTGCCGATGAGGCTGGCGGCGACGATGCGGGGGAGGCTGGACGGGGCTGGTGGAGCGGTCGCAGGGGAGGACATCGGCAGCACTTCCTGACGTTCGACGGGGACGTTTGCGTGTCGCCACACCGTAGGAACGTGCAGGTCAGGGGCGTATGTGGTGGGACACCATAGTTTTGGGCATCGGAGTGCGCGCGTACACCATGAAAGCGCTGCGGGGGCCTCGGAGGCGGCCGCATTGAGGCTGCGAAGAGCGCTGTTCGAGTTGCTCTGCGCGGGCATGGTCTGGGGGTGCCGTGCCCTGACTCCCGTGCTGGTTCGGTGCTGACCAAAGACCACGTCATCACCCGTTCTCGACCCCGGGTGACCCGACTGGTTACGGTCGTTCGTGAGGGCCCGTCCAGCTCGCTGACGGGCCCTCACGAACGACCGCGACTAGTTGGAGGCGGAATGCGCAGAGACGGGCTCCAGGTCCGCCATGGCCACGACGGTGACGTTTCCCTGGAAGGGGTCATTGCCATCGTCGTCCCGGATGAACAGCGTGACGGTGAGATCCGCGCTTCTACTCCGCACTTTGTTCACGGTGACGCCCACGACCTCGCGACCGAAGGAACGCGCGGTTCCGGGGCTCTGCACGAAGCAGATGTCGAAGGACTGAACGAACGCGGTGATGACCCTTTCATCGCTGTCGGGATCCTTGCGGATCGTGCCGGGGAACTCCACTTGCCAAGGCTGCGTTAGCGGGGTGTCATCAACCTCGCGCGTGAACTCCGCTGTACGGGCGGCCAGGTGGAGGGCGGACGTCGTCCCGGACCAGCAGGATCGGGCCCCCGAGCCGGGTACGGGCGCGGACGGCCAGATCGCGGAAGTCCCGCCGGCCGAAGCCCTTCGGCTCGTCCTTACGGCCCCGATGCTCGCGGATCGCATGGATGTACCGGGATCGCCGGCCCGCCTTGAGGCAGGCAATGCCCCCCCGTCGACACCCGCCCGGAACCCCGGCCCCGCACCCGAGCCCTGCGACAGGACCCCGGCCTCGCCGTGCTCGCGACAGTCCCGGCGCCACCGCTCCACCGACCGCTCGCTCACCCGCGGAGCGGCGGCGACCTCACGGTTCGTCTTGGCACGCATGGGCGGCCGACCGGAACCCGAGGGGTACGGGGAACACGGCCGGTCAGACGGGGCTGAGCGGATGCGCCGCCGTGGTGGAGCGCGGCGGCCAGGAGTGCGGGGAGAGGATGCCCAGCGCGTAGGCGCGCGCCACCAGCGCAGGACGGGTGGGGGCGTCCAGCAGACGCCGGAGGCGGGCGAGGTGGTAGTCGACCGTCTGCCGCGACAGACGCAGCGCCGCGGCGACACCGGCGTTGTCGTAGCCCGCGGCCAGCAGGGCGAGGATCCGCACCTGGGCCGGAGTGAGCGCCGGATGCGGCTCGTGGCTCAGGCCGAGCCGCGTGACGACCGCCCACACGCCCGCGTCCCGCCCCCGGGTGTGGTTGACGACGCTGAGGTGGACCCACACGCGGCGCAGGCGCCGGGCCCCGTCGACGAGCACGGCACTGGACTGCGCGTTCCTGCGCCGCCCGCCGGTCAGCTCGCTCCAGACGGCGTGCAGCGCGGCGCGTTCCGGGGTCTCCGCCAGGAAGGCGCCGGCCGGCGAGCCCACCAGGTCGCACAGCCGCAGACGCAGTAACTCGGCGGCCGCGGGGCTCGCTTCACCCACCACCCCGTCCGCGGACAGCCGTACGCAGGGCAGACCGCTGTGGTCCCGCAGGGCACGCAGGTCCTCCTCGGCCCGGCGTCTGTCGTCCAGCGCGTGGGTGTACTCGCTGACGTCCACATAGGTGCCCGCCACACAGCGCAGGGCCCCCCAGGACACGGGGAAGCGGTATCCGGCCGCGTAACCGGGCGAGCCGTCCGGGCGCCGGTAGGTGAGCGTGTGGCGCACGGAGCGGCCGTCGGTGAGGACCTCGTCGTCGAGCGCCAGGAACCGTGCAGCGTCGTCCGGGGCGTCGAACTCGCCGAGGTGACGGCCGACCATGCGGTCGCGGGTGGTGCCGTACAGGTGGGCGTAGGCGTGGTTGGCCCACACGTAGCACCCGGCGGCGTCGCGCACGAACATCGCCGCCGGACTCAGATCGGCGAACGACGCGTAGGCGTCCGCGCCCGCCGGCGCGCCGCCGCCCACCTCCACCGCCATGCCCCGGCTGCCACGACGCCGGGCGTCGCCACCCCGGGCCGACCAGATGACGTCGAAGGTGCGGCCCTCGAACCGGGTGCGGCGGGGGCCGTCTCCCGACGGTGCGCCGTCGCCGGGCCGGGCACCCTCGCCGAGCCGTGCGCCGTCACACCACCGGGCGGTCGGCGGATCCCCGGCCTGCGCCGAAAGGGCTTCCAGGAAACGGTGTGCCGTGTGTGCGTCGGTGAAGGCGCCGCCCCCGCTGTGGACCCGCCCCGAGTCGGCGTCCGTCTCCCACCAGGACACCGGCAGACGGGCGAGCAGTGTCTTGAAATCGGCCTCGTCCACAGCCCAACTCCTTGAATCACGTACGGGTGTCACGGTGTGTGACATCTCATGCGTGTCCCGTACATGCCCAGCCATGCGGTCGTCCCCCTACCCGTGTGGCACCCGGGCCGCGAGTCCACTCAGGCATGTGCCTGAGACGACCGCGCTCAAAGCGGCGAGAGCCGGGAAACCCGACTGCTTCGCTGGACGGGAAGCGCCCCACGGCGCACACGGACGACAGGCCGTACGGCGGCCCGTACGTCAGGCGCGGAGACAGAGTCCGGCGCGCCGGAACCCCGCCGCCTCGTCGCCGCGCGCTGCCCCGCCGTCCGTCCGCGCGAAGTGACACCCGAGCAAGCCGCCCAAGAAGAGGAGTTGAAGTCCCGTGGCGAAGGTGCTGTACGTGCATGCCAAGGGTGGTCCCCCGGTCGGGTACGCCCTGCCCAGGGTGGCCGCGAGGGCCGAGGTGCACCTGCTGGCACTGAGCGAACTGCCCGCCGGCAGCGTGGCGCGCACCCGCTCGTGGTGTGCCTCGTCCGTCACCGCCGGAGACGCGGGGACGGACGACCTGGTCACGTCCATCACCTCCCGGGCCCGCGAGGTGGGCGCCGACGCGGTGGTCACCTTCTCGGAGTACGCGGTGGTCGCGGTCGCCGAGGCGGCCCGCCGGCTCGGGCTGCGCGGGGCGGGCCCGGCCGCGGCCCTCGCCCGCGACAAGCGGCTCATGCGCACGGCCTGGGAACGCCGGGGCATCCCCCAGCCCCGCTTCCGGCCCGTCGCCACGGTGGACCGACTGCGAAACGCCACGCGTGAGCTGGAGTGCCCCCTGCTGCTGAAGGCGGCCTGGAGCGCCGGCTCGACCGCGCACCAGATCATCGCGGCCTCCGCCGACGCCCCGGCCGCGTGGGCCCGTTCCCGCGAGGTGATGAGGGAGTCGGCGGGCCTGGGATACGCCGAACTCCATGTCGCCGGCGCCAACGAGGACTTCCTCGTCGAGGAGATCGTCACCGGCTGCGCGGGGGAGTGGTTCGAGGGACCGGGCTGGGGAGACTACGTCAGCGTCGAGGGCGTGGTCGCGCAGGGCGTCTTCCGCCCAATCTGCGTGAGCGGCCGGATGCCGACCGTCGCGCCGTTCACCGAACGGGCCGGCATCACACCGGCCGCCATCACCGGCGAGGCACAGGACGCGGTCGTGGCGCTGGCCCGGCGGGCCGTGGACGCGCTCGGCCTGGAGGACTGCGGCACCCACACGGAGATCAAGCTCGGGGCAGGCGGCCGCATGTGGGTGATCGAGACGGCGGCGCGCTTCGGCGGCGCGATGACCGTGCCGCAGATCGAGGAGGTCTTCGGACTCGACCTGATAGGCCTGTTCACCGACCAGCTGCTCGGCGGCACACCCGACTGGCCGGCCAGGGCGCTGACCCCCGCGGACGCCCGGAGCGCGGCCGGCTCCCTCGTCGTCCTCGCCGTGGACGGCGCGGGCGCGCCGTGGCGGCGACGTCACCTGTGGGACTCCACCGCGGTCGTGCGCTCCGCCCCGGTCGGACCGCACAGCAGGCTACGCGTCGTGGAGGACAGCTCGCTGCCGGACGGCGCCCCCGTCCCCGTCTACGACCCGGCCGCGGGCGCCAACACCATGGCCGCGCTGTGCCTGCTGTCAGCGGACCGGCCGCAGACCGTCGTCCACGACCTCGGTGCCCTCGTGGACGCCCTGCCGGACCTCCTGCCCCTGCACGCCACGGAAGGAGCGCGGGCATGACCTCCGCCCTTGACCGCACCGACCCGGCCGAGACGGGCGGGGACCGCACCGTCGTCGGCGCCAACCTGACGCTGCCACTGTTCCGTACCCTGTCCGGTGTGCTCGCCGGGCACCCCTACCTGAAGGTCGTGGTCGACCGGCACGTCTGCACCTGGCACCTCCTCGACACCCGCGTCCACCCCTTCCACGTCAACTACATCGCCACCCGCATCCTCGGTATGACGGTGGACGAACTGGACGCCCGCCTGGACGCGTTCAACGCCTCCGTGTACACCGATCCCGACCGCCGCTTCCTGCTGGGCGTGCTGTCCCTGCACACCGACCGGGCGGCGGACGGCACGGAGTGCCCCTTCCTGGTCCTGGAGACCACCGAGGCCGACACCATGCACGGCGCCCTGCTGGAGGAGTTCTACCTCTACGTGCGCGGACGCGTGGACGGACGCCTCCCGCTCCTGCTCAAGCCGGCCAACCACGGGCAGGAAGGGGAACTCGCCTCGATCCCCGAGACGGTCGTCCCCCGCGTCCTCAGCCACAAGCTGTTCGGCGAGCGGACCCGTACCTGCCTCAACCCCGGGCAGGCCGAGGGCCGTCTGCGGCACTTCCGCACCACGGCGGCGTACGAGGCGGCCGCCTCCGACCTCGGCTGGGCGGACATCGTCGCCATGCCCCGCGTGCCCGACGACGTGCCCAGGGTGGCCGGCTTCATCAACACCACGCCCATCACCCCGCTGTCCCACACCAACGTGCTCGCCTCCGGCTGGGGCATCCCGAACGCCATCGTGCGCGACCTCGACACCCTGGACGACCCGGACGCCCTCGACGGGCGGGGCGGCCTGGACGGCACCTGGGTGCGCTACCGGGTCAGCGAGGACGCCGTCACCCTGGAGCCGCTCGCCGCGCCGCCCCCGCTGACCAAGCCCGCCTGGCACCAGCAGCGCATCCGCATCGACACACCGCTGCTCGAAGAAGCCCCGGTCCTGGCCCTGCACCGGCTGCGGCGCTCCGACCGTGACAGTTACGGCACCAAGGCGGCCAACCTGGGAGAACTCCACCACGTCCTCGACAGCCGTACCGCCGACCTGACGGTGTTCCACGCCCGGCCCCGCCCGCCGCGCCGCGACCTCCTCGGCCACCTGGCGGCACGGCTCGGCGAGCGGGACGCCGCACGCGAGCACCTCCGGGCGGCCGCCGCCCGGTACGTGGCGGACACCGTCCGCGCACCCGAAGGCGTGGCGCTGCCCTTCCGCCTGCACCACCTGTTCCTCACCTCCTCACCCGCCCTCCAACAAGGCATCGGCAAACTGAAGATGGCCCTGGAACTGGAGGCGTTCGACATCGTCGACCCCCTGTGCCTGAACCTCCAGCAGCTCGTGCGGGCCACGCCCGTACCCCCGGACGTGACCCGCGCCATCACCTCCGCGGTGCCGCGGCTGCTCGCGGACGGACGCCGCATGGTGGTGCGCTCCTCCTCCAACGCCGAGGACCTGCCCGGCTTCTCCGCCGCCGGCATCTACGACTCCGTGACCACCGTGCGGGGAGCGGAACAACTCATGGACGCGGTGCGGCAGGTGTGGGCGTCCCTGCTGTCACCGCGCAGCGTGCGCCTGCGGCACCAGGTCGGCATCAGCCTGGACGACACCTACATGGGCGTGATCGTCCAGGAGTACCTGCCCGCGAGCCTCGGCGGCGTCCTGGTCACCTGCAACCCCACCCGCCGCGAGGACTTCCGCAACGTGTACGTCAACTGCGCCCCGGGCTCGCCCGAACACGTCGTGGACGGCTCGGTGCTGCCCCAGCAGTACCTGTACAACACCGTCGAGGGCGGCGGGCGCACGCTCGACGTCGGCACCGCCGGCGCGGACCTGCCCGCCCCCACCCGCGCGGCGCTCGCCCGGCTGGCCCTCACCGGACGCCTGCTGCAGTCCCACTTCAGCGCCGACGACCCCGACGACGCCCTCGACATCGAGTGGCTGATGACCGGCGAAGGGGACTTCCGGCTGGTCCAGATCCGCCCCTACGCCCGGTGAGCCGTCCCGTGCCCGCCCGCGCCGCCCGCCGCGCCGGCCCGGCCCCCACCCCGGCCGCCCGCCGCGTCATCCGCCTCAACAACGCCTTCCAGCTGCTGTTCAACCTGCTGTGGTGGATGCCCGTCTTCTACGCCTACCAGCGCGACGCCGGACTGTCCGACGGCCAGATCTTCGGCATCCAGAGCATCTACTACACCGCGTTCTGCCTCTTCGAGATACCGACCGGCGTGGTCGCCGACCGCATCGGCGCCCGCAACTGCCTGCGCGCCGGGGCGGTCGTCATGACGGCCGCCAACCTGGCCCCCGCCCTCGCCCCCTCCTACACCGGCTTCCTCGTGCACTTCCTCGCCATCGCGGCCGGGCGCTCCCTCGCGTCGGGCGCGGCGAGCGCCTACCTCTACGACGCGCTGCGCGCCGAAGGGGCCGACGCGCACTACCTGGGCGCCGAGGGCACCGCGCGCTCCCTCGGGCTGGCCGCCAAGGTCCTGTGCTGGCCGTTGGTCGGCCCGCTGATGACGCTGGCCCGGCCGGCCCCGTACGTCCTCAGCGCCGCCTGTGCCGCCGGGTCGCTGCTGTGCGCGCTGGCCCTGCCGCGCCTCGCCCCCCGGCCGGGCGCAGGGCCCCGCGGGAACGGACGGCGGCGCGGCACCCTCCTGCACGACACGGGGGCCGCCCTGCGGGCCCTGCGCGCCTCCCCGTGGCTGCCGCTGCTCATGGTGCAGGGCGTCGCGGTGTTCACGCTCGCCCGCATATGCCAGGTCAACCTCTTCCAGCCGGTGCTCCTCGACCACGGCATCGGGGAGGGTGCGCACGGCGGCGTACTCGCGGCCATGACGGTCGCCGAGGCCGTGGCGTCGGCGCGTCCGCGCTGGCTGAGCCGCCGGCTGTCCGCCGCGCAGTGGGTGTCCCTGCTGAGCGTGGCGCTGGCCGTGACCCTCGCCGCCACCACCCTCGGCGCACCGTGGGCCGTGGTCGCGCTGCTGTGCGCGTTCGCCGCGATCACCGGGTTCGTGTACCCGGTGCAGCGCAAGCTCGTCAACGACGCCGTCCCCGCCGACGCGCCACGCGCCACGCTGCTGTCCGTGGAGAGCATCGTGGACCGCGGGGTGTGCGCACTGGCGGCGGTCGCCGCGGGCGCGTACCTCACGGCCGGCCGGCTCGATGCCCTGCTGTGGCACAGCGCCGCGGTCACCTGCGTCCTGATCCCGGTCCTGCACCTGGCCCTGCACCGAACCCGCCGGACGGGCGAGTCCCGGACCGGACCCTCCACCGCCCGTACACCCGCCCCCGGTTCCGCCGCCCCCCGGCCGTCGGAGCAGCCGGCGCCCCTGCCGGCGGACGAGGGCGCCGGCCAGCCGCCCCTGAGTACCCACCGGGGCCGGTGAGGGCCACGGGAGCGCGATCGTGGACGTCCGCGCGCCGGGGCGGGGACCAGCCCTGCTGGGCGCCGCAGGGCTCGCGGTCGTCCGTCCTGGGCCCCCACCGGGGTGTCGAAGCCCTGCCCGGGAACGGGGCCGCGCAGGGTGCTGCAGCCGAGCAGGACGGTGCCGGCCGCCGTGAAGAACCAGCCGGACAGGTCGTCGTACCGTGCCGCATCCGAAGGAAGTGGCCTGCGGCCGCGGGCCGAAGTTGTGGGGACGGATGTGGCCTGCGGGCGGGTTCTCGCCCACCGGACCGCGCCTTAGACTCCGACCGCTCCGAAATCCGGCGATCTTCTGGAGGGTGTGCAGGATGAACCGAGCTTTCATGACCGCATTGGCGGCGGCAGCGTTGGTCGCGTCCGGCGGCGGAACCACCGCCTACGCTTCCGACGCCCCGCCGCGCACCACGCACGGTCCCTGCCAGTACGCCCAGACACCGGACGAGCCGGCGGCGCGGCCGGTCCCCCTGCCGCCCGACCCGCGGCACACCCCCGGTCACGGCACGGTCGACATGGCTGTCCCGACCAGCCAGGGGCCGCTCCCCCTGCGTCTGGACCGGGCGAAGGCGCCGTGCACGGTCCAGAGCTTCCTGCACCTGGCGCGGCACCGGTTCTACGACCGTACGGTGTGCCATCGTCTGACGGCGTATCCCACGCTGAAGGTCCTGCAGTGCGGCGACCCGACCGGCACCGGCGAGGGTGGTCCGGGGTACGCGTACAAGGACGAGCTGCCGGTGGACCTGCCGCCGGCACCGAGCGATCCGTCCGGCGTCCGTCGCCTTTACGGGCGCGGTCTGCTGGCGATGGCCAACGCCGGGCCCGACACGAACGGTTCGCAGTTCTTCGTCGTCTATGGCGACTCCGCGCTGCGACCGAACTACACGGTGTTCGGCACGGTCGGCAGCGTCGGCCTGAAGACGCTCGACAAGATCGCTTCCGGCGGCATCGAGCCAAGCACCCAGGACCCGGCGCCCGTCGACGGCACGCCCGTCCTGCGGACCGAGCTGCTCGGCGTCCGGCCGTCCTGCCGGCCCTGAGGAACTGTGCCGGGGTCACCGTGGGGCCGGCTGCCTGCCTGGTCCCACGGTGATGTGAAGCGGCCGATGCGGAGGCATGTGTGCGGGGGTGCCTCCTGAGATCGGCGTACCCTGGCCGCCACGCAGCAAGGGGAGCACGAGGTCCAGCAGGTCCGCGTCCCGCAGCACCGCGTCCTCGGTGCCGCCGAGGCCGCGCATCTTCACCAGGCACTGCGTGAAGCACCGTGGCCGCCGCGCCCGGGCCCGCCATGACGCCGCCCGCACTCTCGCTCCGCGAGACGGCGGTCCGGAGCGGCAGACGACATGACCGACACCGCCGGGGTCAGGACAGCGGTCCGACGGCCCTGCCGGTGGATGTCCGCCGCGGGGCTGCGCGTGCGGTTCGGGAGGGGGGTACCCGGGTGGTGCTACCCGGGTGGTGCCCGAAGAGGGGTACGACCCAGCGGCCGGAAAGAGGCGTGAAGTGGCACGTGTGCTCATGGGGTACGCAGCCGTGCGGCGAGGGGGGTGCGGGTGGTGACTGACAGCAGCACGGCGTCGCTGCTGCGGCTGATGCAGGCCAGCCATACGGCTACGCTCGAACAGCTCCCGGGGATGATCGCCGAGCACGCCGCCGTGGCGGGCCTGCACGACGTGGCTCTCTTCGTGGTGGACATCCGGGAGACGGTGCTGCGGCGGCTCACGGGGCTGGGGCCGGGTGCCGGAGACGGCGGGCAGGAGTTCAGCGTTGCGGGCAGTCTGCCCGGCCAGGCCTACCGGCGCGTGGAACTGCTGTCCGATCCGGGACGGGAAGGGACGAGTGATCGTCCGGGCGGCCGGCGGTGGTGGGTGGCCATCACCGATGGTGTGGAGCGGCTGGGCGTGCTGCGGGCGGACACCGACACCGACGACGAGTCCGTCCGCCACGCCGTGCGCGACCTGGCCTCGATGGCGGCCCTGCTGTTGCTGAGCAAGCGGTCGTTCAGCGACTCCTACGCGCGTCTGGTGCGTACGGAGCCCATGAACGTGGCCGCCGAGATGCAGTGGAACCTCACCCCGCCGCCCGCCTTCGCGGGGCACGACGTCACCGTCGGCGCGGTGATGGAGCCCGCCTATCAGGTGGGCGGCGACGCCTTCGACTACGCGGTGGCCGGCAGCACCCTGCACCTGAGCGTCTTCGACGCCATGGGTCACGACACCACCGCCGGCATCACCGCGAACGTCGCCGTGGCCGCCTGCCGCAACGCGCGCCGTCAGGGTGCCTCGCTGGCCCAGACCAGCCGGCTGGTGGAGGAGACGCTCATCGAGCAGTTCGGCACCAGCCGCTACGTCACCGGCATCCTGGCCGACCTGGACATGACAAGCGGCCGGCTGACCTGGATCAACCGCGGTCACCACCTGCCCCTCCTGATCCGCGGCAACCGCTGGACCACCCAACTGGTCTGCCCCCCGGCCGGTCCCATGGGCGCCGACCTCGCCCTGTCGGTCACCGTGGCCACCGAGCAGCTCGAACCCGGCGATCGTCTGCTGCTGTACACCGACGGCGTCGTCGAGGCGCGCGGCAGTGACGGGACGGAGTTCGGCCGGGACCGGTTCGTCGACTTCATCCGCCGTCATCACTCGGGCCGGCACACCCTGCACGAGACCCTGCGCCGGCTGATGGTGGCCGTCATGGAACACCATGAGGGCCGGCTCGACGACGACGCCACCGTTCTGCTCACCGAGTGGCGCGGTGGCCGTCAGCGGGAGCTGACTCCGTGAGCCCCGGCCCGCACGGAAAGAAGCGGCGATGAACACCGACCAGCCCGCCTTCCACGGTCGGCGGCACACCCTGCAGGTGCACGTCCGCCGTCTGAGCGCCGACCGCCACCTCGTCAGGGTCGTGGGCGACCTCGACCTGCACACCGCCTCGGACCTCGGCGACGCTCTGCAACCCCTGGTGCTCACCGGCGGGCACACCGTGCTCGTGGATCTGTCCGAGGTCCCCTTCCTGGACTCCACCGGGCTCACCTGCCTGATCGCGGTCTACCGCACGGCCCGGAGCACCGGTGCCCGCGTGGCGCTGATCGCACCCGGCGAACGCGTACGGCGCATGCTGGCGCTGACCGGAGCGGACCGGGTGCTGCACAGCTACGCCACCCTGGAATCCGTCCCCGACTGACCGACCGCAAGCAGGCCGTACCCGCGCGCCGTGAGCGACGCCGGGAACGTCATGGCCGACGCAGGAGTCGTCATGGTCGGCGCCGCAGACGTCGGCGGCTGCGAGGCGACCGCCGGCCTCGCCCTGCCGGCCGGCGGTCAGCCGAGGTCGTCGAACAGGGACAGCAGTGTCTGCTCGTCCGTCTCGGGTGCGGGCTGCTCCGGCTGCGGGATCTGCTCGGCCCACACCGTCTTGCCCTGCGGCATGAAGCGGGCACCCCAGCTCTTGGTGAACTGCGCCACGAGGAACAGGCCACGCCCGCCCTCCTCGGTCGTGGCGGCGCGCCTGATACGCGGAGAGGTGTTGCTGCCGTCGGAGACCTCGCAGATCAGCGAGTCGTCGCGCAGCAGCCGCAGGCCCACCGGCCCCGGACCGCCGTACCGTACGGCGTTGGTGACCAGCTCGCTGACCACGAGCCCGGTGTTGAAGTCCAGCTCCGACATGCCCCAGGCGGCGAGCTGAGCCCGGGTCAGTGACCTGGCCCGGGCCACGGCCTCGGGGTCGGACGGGAATTCCCAGGACGCCACCCGGTCCGCGGGCAGCGCGTGCACGCGGGCCATCAGCAGGGCCACGTCGTCGTACGGGCCGCCGGACAGCAGGGTGCCCGTGACCCGGTCGCAGGTGTCCTCCAGCTCCGGACCGGCGAGTTTCAGGGAGGCCAGCAGTTGCGCGGTGCGTGTTTCGGTGTCCTCGTAACCGCGGCTCTCCTTCAGCAGGCCGTCGGTGTACATCGTCAGCAGACTGCCCGCGGGCAAGTCGACGGTGGCGGACTCGTACGGCTGGATCCCGCCGAGCCCGAGGGGCGGGCCGGTCGGGAGGTCGATCAGCCGTGCCTCCCCGTCCGGCGTCAGCAGGGCGGGCGGCGGATGACCGGCCGTGGCCGCCGTGCACCGGCAGGACACCGGGTCGTAGATCGCGTACAGGCAGGTCGTCCCCGTTGCCGGGTCCTCCTCGTCGGCCTCCTCGTCGGGGGTGCGGCTGACCAGGTCGTCCAGGTGGGCCAGCACCTCCTCGGGCAGCAGGTCCAGACCGGCCAGCGTCCGTACCGCCGTACGCAGCCGGCCCATGGTCGCCGCCGCCTGCAGCCCGTTCCCGGGCACGTCACCGACGACCAGCGCCACGCGCATACCGGACAGCGGGATCGCGTCGAACCAGTCCCCGCCCACACCCGACCTGGCGTCCGCGGGCAGATAGCGGGAGGCGAGGCCGACGGTGCCCAGCCGGGGCAGGGCGTGCGGCAGCAGACTGCGTTGCAGGGTGAGGGAGGCGTGGTGTTCCCGGCCGTAGCGGCGGGCGTTGTCCATGCCGATCGCGGCACGGGCCGCCAGCTCGCCCGCGAGCGTCAGGTCGTCCTGTTCGTACGGCCTCGTCCTGCCGCGGCGGTAGAACCCCGCCAGGCCGAGGACGGAACCCCGTGCGGACAGCGGAGCGCCCAGGTAGGAGTGCTCGCCCGCGCCGAGGAGGCCGACGGGGTGCGCCCCGCCGGTCGGGTGCCCGGCCAGGGCGGCGGTCACCACCGAGTCCGTGACCGGCTGCCCGGTCTCCAGGCACCGGGCCTGGGGTGTACCGGCGGGGTAGCCGGTCGGTTCGTTCACCCCGCCGGCCGGGAGGTCGCGGGCGTCCTCGCCGGCCCAGGCGGCCACCCGGCGCAGTGGTACGTCGGGGCGCAGTGGCCCGGGCGGCGGCTCCTCGCCCTCCAGGACGCTTTCGACCAGGTCGACGATGACCAGGTCGGCGAAGCGCGGCACGCTGATCTCCGCCAGCTGCTCGGCGGTACGCCGCAGGTCCAGGGCGGTGCCGAGGCGGACACCCGCCTCGTTCAGCAGGGCCAGCCGTCCGCGTGCCTCGGCGGCCAGCCGGCCGACGCCCGGCTCGCCGACGAGCAGCAGCCACGCGTCGGTCGCTCCGGCGGGGTGCGGTCCCGCAGCCTCTGCGGGGTGGTTCGAAAGCGGCGCGCGACGGCCGGAGTCGGTCGCGGCAGCCGGACGTGCCGGACCCGTACCGCCGGCGTCCTCGAACGTGACCTCGACCGCCGCCCCCTCCGCGTCGCCGTGGTGCAGTTCCCGTCGGCGCAGGACCGCCAGGCGGCTGCCCGCGAGCGGCACCTCGGCGAATGCCTCGCCGGGCGAGGAGATCAGCTCGACGGCACGCTCCAGCAGGATCAGGCGTTCCTGCGAGGCCAGCCGGGGCGGCGGTCCGCCGCGCCGGGACAGCTCTCCCGAGTCGAGGTCCAGCTCGGCGTGCCCGCCACGCTCCATGGCCCGGCGGAACGAGTGCGTCAGTTCGAGCTCGCGGGCCGTGCCCAGTTCGAGCAGGCGTTCCCCGATGCGCTCGGTGGCGTCCTGAAGGACCAGCGCCATGCCGGGGTCGGCCAGTTCCCTGGGCACGGAGAGGTTGACGGCGCCCCGCACGGTGCCGCCGACCGGGTCGCGCACCGGCGCGGCCATGCAGGTGAGCTCCTTGAGGTCGTGCAGGAAGTGTTCGTGGCCCACGACCACGAACGGTGCCCTGGTGCTGAGCACCATGCTGACGCTGCTGGTGCCCATGAACCGCTCGTCGACATTGGCGCCCGGCACGAGGGAGGCGGCGTCCATCAGAGTCAGCCCCGCCGGGTCGCCCCAGCGGTCCACGATGTGCGCCCGCGAGTCGGCCAGTGTCACGGTCACCGGCACGCCCGAGAACCGTTCGTACAAGCGGGTCAGCACCGGCGCCGCGGCCCTGACCAGCCGGGAGTCGGGATCCAGGTCGCTCTCGATCGGCAGAGCCGCTCGTTCGCGGTCGATACCGAGAGACTGGGAGCGCTGCCAGGAAGCGAGGATCTCCGGGCGCACCCCGGTGACCAGCGGTGTCCGGTCGCCCTGGTCGCTGCCCGAAGGAGTTGGGTACGACTCCACCACTACAGGATAAGCGGGCAAACAGGGCATTTGCTCTGGCGCTGTTGCTCGGCCGCGCCCGTGCCGGAGCAGATCGGCGCGGACGCGTACGACGACTACCGCCGCGCCGTTCACCACCCGGCCACCGTGCACCCTGTGCGAGGAGTCCCGTGCCTGCCCCGGCATCGACCGCGAACGCGATGACGCCGACCGGCGGACCGGTCGGCGCATCGGCTGCCCCGTGCAGGTGCTGTGGGCCGTTCACGTCGGCATGCCGGCCTCTACGGCGACGTGCCGGGGGTCTGGAGCGACCGGGCGGCAGGCCGACCAGAGGGCTTTCCGGTCGACTCCGGACACCACATGCCCGAGGGGGTCCCGGAGACACTCGTCGCCGTACTGCTCGCCTTCGGGGCGGGGCCTACTTCACCTTGACCGTGACCGTGGGCGAGAAGACCTTCCCGGACTCGCTCACGCCCGCGATCCGCAGGTGTTCGGTGCCCTTGGTGTTGAGCTTGGCGTTCAGGGCGTACGAACTGCCCTTCCGGACCTTGGCGGTCGCCTTGAGCGAGGTCCACTTGCCGGACTTCTCGTGTTGGAGCACGAGCGGGGAGCCGATTTTCAGGCCCTTGGTGCGGCCGGTGAACGTCACTTTGTCCCCGGCCTTCACGTCGGTCTTCCCGGCCTTCACGGTGATCGAGGCCGTGGTGCCCGGGGCCGGGGATGCGGCCAGGGCTCCGGCCGTCCCGCCGGAGAGCAGCGCCACGGAGAGGGCACCGGCGCCGAGCGTGCGAAGGCAGTGGTGACGGAGTACAGAGGTCATGCGCGTCTCCCGTCCTGTCGTTCGATCGACCTTCCCAGGCTGCCCCGGGGGCGCCCCTCTCGCCACTTGGTCAGGCCCCGTCGACGCGATGGGCTGCGGACCACCCGGTGCGGAACGGGGTCCGCCGGTCGCGGTGATCGTAGGGAGATCCGCCGAGGCCCACGCCGGACACCTTGGCGTGGAGGAACGCGCCTGGTGAGACTGGCAGTCGGCCGGGTGAGCGTCCCCGAGAAGGCTCCGGCGGCCCAACCCCACCATTTCGTAGAGGAGTTCCCATGACCGTGTGCAAGCGTGCGGTGGCCTTGGTGTTCGTGGCCACCGCGGCCTTCACCGCCCTCGGCCCGCAGGCCATGGCCGTACCCATGCCCTGGGAGACCAGCCGTACCCCTACGGTCGTCACCCACGGCACCCCCACGGCGGACCGCGGGAACGGTACGATCACCGTGCGGTGCGCGCCTCCCTGCTACCAGTAGGCGACCGCGTCCTCAGCGCCTGCGCCGGAACGGGGTGCGAGGGCTCACGACATCGCGCACAGCGGGAATGCGCGGGAACCGCGAGATTCCGCGCACCCGCACCGGCAGCCTCATCGATCGAGTCGCGGAACGTGACCCCGGGGGTACTTCGGCACCTCATGGGTACGCGTGTGCGGCGCCCCCCTCGCAGGCGCACCCCTGGGCAGCACCTGGACAAGCAGTGGGAGATCAGATGAGGCTCCGCCAGTCGGCTCTGGCGTCGTTCCGGTGTTCCGCACGCGTGCTGGGCGGCCGTTACCGCCTGGACGCGGTCATCGGCTCGGGGGGCGCCGGCGACGTCCACCGCGGTTTCGACCTGCGCCTGCGACGACCGGTGGCCGTCAAGGTCTTCCACGTCGGCACGGGGGACGACGGGGAGGACGGCTTCCACCACGAGGCGGTGATCCTCGCCCGGTTGCGGCACCCGGGCCTCGTCACCGTCCACGACGCCGGCCGGCACGACGGACGTGCCTATCTGGTGATGGAACTCATCGAAGGCCCTACGTTGAAGGCGCGCATCGCCGAGGGCCCCCTGGCGCCTGGGGAGACCGCTTCCCTCGGGGCCGGCCTCGCGCGTGCCCTGGCCCACGCGCACGACGCGGGGATCGTGCACCGAGACGTGAAACCGTCGAACATCATCCTGGACACGTCCGGCCGCCCCCACCTGACCGACTTCGGCATCTCCCGGCTGCTGGACGCCACCACCCGTACCGCCACCGACGCCCTCGTCGGCACGGCCGCCTATCTGTCTCCCGAGCAGGTGCTCGGGAGGCCCGTCGGCCCGTCCGCCGACGTCTACGCCCTTGGGCTGGTGCTCCTCGAATGCCTCACGAGCCGACTCGAATACGACGGTGCTCCCCTGGAGGCCGCGATCGCGAGGCTGCACCGGCGGCCCGAACTGCCCGCGTCCCTGCCGCAGGAGTTCGCGGCCCTGCTGGGGGACATGACCGCGCTGGACGCGCAGGTCCGCCCGTCAGCCGACGACTGCGTCCGGGCGCTGGCCGCCCTGGCCGAGCCGAACGGTCCGAGGGCCGCCCCACACCCGGCCGGCGTCACGAGCCTGCTTCCCGGGCAGGTACCGGCGCGGGTCGACCGCACGCACCAGCAGGCGCCACGTGCTGCCGGTACGGCCGCGCCGGAGGCCCCGCCCGCGCGCGGACGCCACCGGGTGGCCGGTACGGCCGCCGCGCTGGCGGCTGCCGTGGCCGCCACCGTCGCCGTGTCCGCTGCCGTGTCCGACGGATCCGCGCACCACACGCCGGCACGGGCGGTGAGCAGCCCCTCCGGGAAAGCCGGCACCCCGGACGCGTCCGCTCCCGGCGACGCGGCCGGGTCCGCCCCTGCCGAGCCCACCGGACGCCTTCATGCCCCCCGCCCCGGTGCCGGCTCCGGTCGAGCGTCGAGCTCCGCCTCCGCCGTGTCCGGCCGGGAGCGGACGACCGGCACAGCCGTCCACCGCACCACGCCCCCACCCGCAGACGACGCAGCACCGGGCGCAGCAGGCGGTGAGGCCGCCCGAACGTCCGAAACGGCAGCGCGTGGCAAGAGGGGAGCGGACTCCGCCGGTAACCCTGCCGGCAAGCGGTCCCACAAGTCCCCGAAGGCTCAAGGGGCCCCGCAGAAGACGGGCCGGCAGAAGACGGCCCCGCAGAAGCCGGCCCGGAAGAAGGACGCGGACTGAGGGTTGCGCTACCTCGCGCTTGTCGTCGCCCGGCGGCGCGGTGCCCGGACGCCCCGGACGCGTCGCGGGTGTCATCGTCACCGGGATCCCGGGTAGAGCCGTCGGTATGGTTCTGTGCGCCGATGCCTCGCCGTCCCGGAACACCCCGACGCCCGCCGGGAGTTCGCGTGGGTGAGACGCTGGCGCTGGCCTCCGCGCTCTGCTTCGGTGTCACCCACTTCGTGAACGGGCTCGTCTCCCGCAGGGCCGACGGAATCACCGTGGCCCTGTACGCACAACTCGCCGGGACCGCCGTGGCGGTGTTGCCGGCGCTGTCGTCCTCCGGAGGCCCCGGCACGGCCGGCGACTACTGGTTCGGGGCGCTCTCGGGCGTCGGTACGGGCGTCGGGGTCGCGTACCTGTACCGGGCGATGTCGCGGGGGCAGATGAGCGTCGTCGTACCGGTCAGCGACGTGGGTGCCGTCGCCCTTCCCGTCCTGGTGGGCGTGGCCTTCCTGGGTGAACGCCCCGCCGGTGTCGCCTGGGCCGGCATCGCGGCCGCCGTCCCCGCGTTGTGGCTCGTCGCGCAGGCGTCCGGGCCGGGCCAGGACCGGGGAACCCACCCGCCGGTGACCGCGGGAGTGCCCGCGGCGCTGGTGGCGAGCGCCGGGTTCGGCGTGCAGTTCCTGGCGATGGCGCAGGTGGGGGCGGACGGTGGCCTGTGGCCGGTCGTCGTCAGCCGGGTCGCGTCCGTGGCGGTGATCGCCGTCGTACTCGTCCTGTACCGGGCTCCGGTGAGGATGCCCGGCCGGCCGGCGGCGGTGGCCGCCGCGGCCGGTGCGGTCGGCACGGTCGCCGTCATCCTGTATCTCTCCGCGACGCGCGACCAGTTGATGGCCGTGGCCACCGTGCTGTCCGCGCTCTACCCGGCCGTCCCGGTGCTGCTGGCGCTGGCCTTCCTGCACGAGCGGCTCACCCGCCGCCAGGGCGCCGGACTGGTCTGCGCGGCCGCCGCCATCGCGCTCGTCGCCCTGCGCTGAACACGCCGGTGTGGCCGCCGGGACCGCCGCACCGGCATGCCCGGAGGCACGTGCCCGCCACGGTCGCCGTGCGCGACGCAGGCCGGTGTCGGGTGCCGTCAGCGGCGCGTCAGTTCGGCGTCAGTGGCCGTCGGAAGAATCGGGCACGTCCCGACGACCACACGCACCCGGAGGCGATATGCAGGGAGCAGCACCCCTCGCCGTCCGCAGCGCCGCCTGGTACCTGCCCGAACCCACTCTGCCGGTCTCCGGTGTACAGGCGTTCGACGAGACCGAGCGCGCCACCCTGGACGGCCTGGGCATCGACACGGTCCGGGCGGACGACCGGCTCGACTCCGTCGCTCTCGCGGAACGCGCCGCACGGCGCGCCCTGGAACAGGAGGGGCTCGACGCCAGTGATCTGGGCGCCCTGGTGGTGGAGTCGCGGATCCAGGAGACGTTCCTCGGCCGGCCGCGCGCCCGGTCCTCACGGTCGAGCCCGTCACCGCGGACCGGTTGCCGGCCGCGCTGAGCGCCGCGGCGGGCCGCCCCTTCCGCCTGGAGAGCGAACTACCCGTTCGCGCGGTCCTGTTCACCACCGAGACCTCGCGCGTGCAGACCTTGCTCCTGCTGCTCCACCACATCGCCTGCGACCGCGCCTCGCTGCCCCGGCTGCTGGACGACCTCGGCACCGCGTACCGGGCCCGTCTCGGTGGTGACGCCCCGGACTGGCCCCCGTTGCCCGTCCAGTACGCCGACTTCACCCTGTGGCAGCGCGAACTGCTCGGCACCGACGACGACCCCAGCGCCCTGCGGACCGGCCAGCTCGCCCACTGGGACAAGACCTTGGACGGTCTGCCGGAACGCATCCCGCTGCCCGCCGACCGCGTGGAGCGGGCGCCGTCCGGGCGCCCGGCGCCCCCCACCGGCGACACGGTCGCCTTCACCGTCCCCGCGGACGCGCACCGACGGCTCCTGGAGGTGGCCGCGGAAGAGCAGGCCAGCCTGTTCCTGGTGGCGCACGCCGGTCTGGCCGCGTTGCTCACCCGTCTCGGCGCGGGTGCGTGGCTTTGTGGGTGGAAACGGACACCACTTGTCGACGGGCCTGAACACCACTTGCCGATCACAGGGCCGCGAAATGTCGATGAGGACTGACACCACTTCGGTGGGGACGGTTGACGTTGGCAGCGGTGGACAGTGGGGGCCGCGCCCGGTTGGGCGATGCGGTTTGGGGTCGTCCGACCTGCCCTAGAGGGTGCTCTGCGGCGGTTCCCAGACCGAGCAGTCGTGCGCGAAGAGAACGCGTCGTGGGTCGAAGTCGGCGAGTCGCTCCAGCCAGTGCTGGTAAGCGGGAAGTGGCTGCTCCACGCCGTGAAGTGCCGCTTGGCGGGCCAGCTGGTCGGATGCGAAGTGGGAGGCGAAGTCGTGTGCCTGGCCGGCGAGGACTACCGTGCCGTCGGCTTGCCGGAGGACCAGCGACTGATGCCCTTGGGTGTGCCCTGGTGTCGGAATGATCCAGACGCCCGGCCAGACCTCCGCCTCACCGGCGAGTTCCTCATAGGACGCGGCAGGGAAATCGATCAACTCGTCCAAGGTGTAGTCGCCGCTGCGGGCAGTGGCCAGCTCGACGTCCTGGACCAGGATGGGCTTGCCGCCCAGGAGGGGGTTTCCACCGCAGTGGTCGAAGTGGAGGTGGCAGTTCGCGACGAGGGAGATGTCGTCAAGAGCGACTCCGGCAGCGGACAGGGCATCCTGCAGGCCCCGGCGTCGGGGACGGTAGTGGGCTTCGGTCTCGGGGTCCGCCTTGCCGATGCCAGTATCGAAGAGGATCAGGCCGTGATCGTGTTGCACCAGGTAGGCGAGCACAGGTTCGACCCGCGGCTGCGGGCCGCCGGTTTCCGACGCGGGGCGGATGAAGTACCCCAGATCAAGGCGACGCACCGGCATGTTCTTCCCCATGCGGCCAGTCTGGCAGGTGTGGGCGATTCACATGCAAGGTTCAGCCTGTGGCGGAGTCCTGGGCCGCGGCACGGGCCTGCGTAATGGCGAGGCGGTAGGATTCGGTGCCGGTCTGAATCAGGTTGCCGCCGAAGGTCAGCCGGTCGGCGATGGCCGCGCAGAGCCTCGGGTCGGTGAAGGTCTTGGTCCAGCCGCTGAAACTCTCGTTCGAGGCGATGGCGACGCTGTTCTTCTCCTTACGTTCCGTCAGAACCTGGAACAGCAGCTCAGCGCCCCTGCGGTCCAGCTCCATGCAGCCCAGCTCATCGATGGTCACGGGCCGCGGCTTCGGCCAGGTCGGGGAACCGGGCCCGGATGGTGGGCAGCCGCAGCATCCGGCATGCCTGGTCGACCTCGGCATCGGCGGCCTGTTCGGTCAGTCCGCGGTGGCGTTTGACGGTCACGGCAACTCTCCCTCGGCAGTGAAACGGTCGGCCGGCCGCCTCGGTCGCAGCAATCGGTCGTAGGCCGCGACCGACGGCAGCGGCCGGGTATCCGGCGGCAGGTGGGCCAGGCGACGCTCGGTCAGGAACGTCACCGCAGCCCGGTCGGGCTCCGGCTCGACGGCAGGGGCTGATGTGTCGTCGGATTCGGCCGCCTTGCGGGCCTCCAGCGCGACGGCATCCGAGGTCAGTGCCCCGGCCCGCAGTGCGGCGGCGAGCCCGGCCACCAGGTGCTCGTGGTGAAGGTGCCGACCCAGCGGCAGGACCTCGATCAGGGCCCGGGTGCCGTCGCGGTCGCCGTGGACCTTGCAGGCCGCCGCCCACCACGCGTCGTGGACGGGGTGAACTTGCCTGCGGAGCGGGCCTGTTCCAGCGCGGTCGCGCCGGGAAACGCACCGGGTTTGCGGGCCAGTGCCGGTAGTGGTCCAGTTCCAGCCCGGCCTGGCCCTTGGCGATCAGCCGTTCGTGCCGGGCGACTTCCGTGCGGCCGTCGTAGACCACGATCTCTGAGGCGTGCAGCATCACCCTCACGGTGCGGCCGATCAGCCTCACCGGAACCGAGTGGCGGTTCGTGCGGACGTATCGGTCCAGTCGAACGGGCGGCGCCGCGCGGACGACATCCGCCCCCGGACCTTCACGCACGTTCGGGTGAGCCGCCCGGTGGCCGCGCGCCGGCGAGCCAGCGGGTGACCAGGAGGTCGAGGTCGGCGTCGGTGACGGGCCGGCGGCTGAGGAAGCGCTGGAACATGACGGGGCCGACGAGCTGGGCGAAGTCGGCGGTGGTGATCCGCGTGCCGGAGGGTTCGAGGAGCCGGTTGAGGGCCTGGTGGCGGTCTTCGCTGATCCCCGCGAGGGCGTGTGCGGCTTCGGGGTCGCGGTCGGCCTGGGCGGCCAGGGCCATCAGCGCGCCGGCAGTGGCGGGGTCGTCGAGTCCGTGCCGCAGGCTCTTCAGGTACGCGGTGACGACGGCATGGGGGTCGCTGCCGGGCTCGGGGTACAGGGAGCCGTCGCCGGATTCGAGCATCACGTCGACCAGAAGGGCTTCGCGGGTGGGCCAGTGCCGGTAGAGGGTCTGGCGGGTGACCTGGCCGCGCTCGGCGAGCAGTGAGTAGGTCAGTGCCGTGGGCCCGACGTCCGCGAGCAGCTCGCGGGCGACGGTGAGCACTCGGTCGCGGGTGCGGCGGACCCGGGGGTTGGAGAGGTCGGGCCGGGCGGAGGAGGCGTCAGTCACACGACAATCATACGAGGTGTATGTTTAACTCGATTCATACAGATTGTGTGATTGTCGTCGGCTCCGGCCGTCTCGACAGAGCAAGGGAGACCATCGTGGCCGTCATCGTCGATCCGGACGCCGGCACCTTCACCGTGCTGGTGTCCTTCACCGTCCCCGCCGAGCGCAGGGAGGAGCTGGTGGACGCGATCCGCACCTTCGTCGAGGAGGAGGTGCGCCACCGGCCGGGTTTCGTCTCCTCCACCGTGCACACCAGCCAGGACGGCACCAGGGTGATCAACTACGCGCAGTGGGCGAGCCGTGAGGCGTTCGAGGCCTTCCGGGCCGACGCCGGCGCCATGAGCCGCCGGGGAGTGATCCCGGAGTTCCAGCGCGACGGCCAGCCCTACGTGATCGCCTTCCAGACCACCGCCGCAGCCTGAGCCCGCCCCACCGGGCCGGCACTTCACGGCGCTTTCGTTCCTCTCTCCGCACCACCGTTGTCCGTAAGGAGACCCCCATGCCCACCGCTGTCACCTTCGACCGCTACGGCGGTCCCGAGGTCCTCGCCCTCACCGAGGTCGCCCTGCCCGAGCCCGCGCCCGGCGAGGTCCGGGTCAAGGTCAGGGCCGCGGGGATCAATCCCCTGGACAACAAGATGCGCCGGGGTGACCTGGCCGGCCTCTTCCCCGTCGACTTCCCCGTCGTGCCGGGTGTGGACGCCGCGGGCGTCGTCGACGCCGTCGGATCCGACGTCAGCGGCTTCGCCGTGGGCGACGCGGTCTTCGGCGTCACACCGGCGGGCTCCTACGCCGAGTACGCGCTGATGCCCGCCCCCGTGGCCAAGCCGGCCGCACTGTCCTGGGAGGTCGCCGCCGCGCTGCCGACCGTGGGGGAGACCGCCTTCCGCGCGCTGAAGCACCTCGGCCTCGACTCCGGGCAGACCCTGCTCGTCCATGGCGCCGCCGGCAGTGTCGGCGCGATCGCCGTGCAGCTCGCCGCCGCCCGTGACATCACCGTCGTCGGCACCGCGGGGGCCGGCGACCTCGACCGCGTCAGCGGCCTCGGTGCGACGGCGGTCACGTACGGGCCGGGCTGGGCGGAGCGGGTGCGCGCGGCGGCCCCGCAGGGCGTGGACGCGGTGTTCGACACCTCCGGTGCCGGTGTCCTGCCCGAGTCCGTGGAGCTGGCCGGCGGACCCGATCGCGTCATCACGATCGCCGACATGAACGCCGCTCGGTACGGGGTGCGCTTCACCGGCACGGACCCCGCCGACCGCGCCCCCGAGGCACTGCCCGAACTCGCCGGTCTCGCCGCCGCCGGACGTCTCACCGTCGAGATCTGGCGCACCTACCCCCTGAGCGAGGCGGCCCGGGCCCAGGACGACATCGACCACCGACGCAACCGCGGCAAGATCATCCTGCTTCCCTGACCGTTCGCCGGTCCAGCGGGTGTGCCCGCCGCCCCGGGCGGGCGAGGGACAGGCCGCTCCGGACCCGCGGGCCGGTCACCTCCGCCCGAAGGCGACGCACGCCCTGCCCCCGCCGGCCGGGTCGGCCCGCCCGCCGACCCGGACCACGTTCCCACCCCACGTTCCGACCCCCGGTGACCGACCGGACCCACGCAAGGACACGCACGCCATGACCGCGCCCCCCTACACCGAGCCCGCCCTCGAAGGATTCGAGCACCACCACGCCGAGGTCAACGGCACCCGCCTGCACTACGTGACAGGAGACAGCGGCGAACCGCTGGTCCTGCTGTCGGGCTGGCCCCAGACCTGGTGGCAGTTCCACAAGATCATGCCCGCGCTGGCCGAGCGGTACCGGGTCGTCGCCGTCGACTACCGAGGCATGGGCGGCTCCGCGAAGCCCGCCGGCGGGTACGACAAGAAGACGATGGCCCGTGACATCCACGAGCTCCTCCGCCACCTGGGCCACGATCGGGCCCACATCGCGGGCGAGGACATCGGCGCCATGGTCGCCTACGCCTTCGCCGCCAACCACCCGGAGGCCACCATCAAGCTCGCCCTGTGGGAGGTCGGCCACCCCGGCGACGTCTTCAACGAACTCCGCATGCTGCCCCAGCCCGGCCGGCCCCACCTGTGGTGGTTCGCCTTCAACCAGGTCGAAGAGCTCCCCGAACAGCTCCTCCAAGGCCGCTACCGCCTCCTGATCGACTACCTCGTCGGCCTGGAGGCCCTCGATCCGGACGCGATCGACGAGGCCAGCCGCGCCCTCTACGCCGCCGCGTACGAACAGCCCGGCGCGGTCCGCGCCTCCAACGCCTGGTACCAGACCTTCGGCCAGGACATCGAGGACGCCCGCGCCTACGCCCCGCTGAGCATGCCGGTCCTGGCCCTGGGCGGGATGAACTTCGCCTTCGTCCCCGCCCTGCTGGAGGGCAAGGCCACCGACGTGCGCTACGTGGAACTCCAGGACGCCGGCCACTACATCTCCCAGGAGAGGCCCGAGGAACTGACCCGGGAGCTGCTGACGTTCTTCGGCTGAGCCGACCCACGCGGGCCGACGGCCTGAACTGCCGCAGCGGGCAGGGCAGATGCACAAGGACCGGGCTCAGCGGTTGAACGTCAGGCGTGGTGCCGCGTTGCGGGCCAGCGCGTGGACCTGGTCGGGCCACCAGGCGCCGGCGGGCGGGTCGACGATGCCGTACTCCGGGTCGACCGTGCCGCCGGTGTTCCGTGTGCAGCTGCCGTCGGACTCACCGGGGACCTTGATCCACAGGTAGGCGTCGACAAGGGGGACGCCGGTGTCGGCGGTGGGGCGCGGGCCGAGGCCGCGGCCCGGCGCGTTGCACCAAGCCTCCGGATCACCGCTGTACTTGCCCGGCTCCGGGGTCCACGCGCCCCGGCCGTTGCGGCTCGTGTCGATCACGAAGTGCCGCAGCCGGCCGGCGGGCGGGGTGCCCACGTTCTGGTCGAACCAGGCGTCGGTCCACCGCCAGGTGGCGGGGTCGGCGGAGGAGACGCTGTTGCCGGGGGTGCCGTCGTTGGGGGCGGCGGACGAGTAGTACTGACTGGCGCACCAGTCGGTGTGACCGCGTGCCTGCTCGGGTCCCTCGGTGGCGAACCACATGCACTTGGCCGTCCAGGTGCCGTACCGGGCGTTGTGGTCGGTCGGGTGGTTGTTGGACACGTTGAGGGCGAAGCCGTCGCCGTACTCGACCCCGGCGTCCAGCAGCCGCCGCGCCATGTCGCCGACGGAGCGCCACTGGACGTTGCCCGAGTCCAGGTAGACCGCGGTGCGCGGGTTGGCCTTCAGGGTCCTGACCGCGTAGGCGAGGTCGGCGAGGCGGGCGGCCGTGAGTTCGCCGGTCGGGTCGGTGGCGGGACCGCAGTCCTGGGGGAGCATGGCCACGCCGTCCGGTTCGACGACGACCACCGCCCTGTGGTCGCCGATGCCGGCCGCGAAGGCGTCGATCCACTGTCGGTAGGCGGCGGAGTCCGTCGCTCCGCCGCTGGAGTACTGCGTGCAGTCCCGGCCCGGGACGTTGTACGCGACCAGGACGGGGGTCCGGTTCACGGCCCCGGCTCGGCGGACGAGTCGGTTCGCCTCGACGCGCACCTCGGCGGGCGTGCCCTCGGTGAACCACTCGGCCTGCGGCCAGCTGGCGAGCCTGGCCATGTTCGTGGCGTCCTCGATGTCACCGTTCCCGAAGTCCACGAGCGCCTGCTTCGCCGCCTTGCTGTGCGGGTCCGCGTAGAACTTCGTGGCCGGGGTGATCCCGTCCTGGGCTGGTTCGGCCTGCGCCTGCGCCTGTGCCGTGGTGAGGGCGGCGCACGCGGCGAGCGCCGCGAGGACGGAGGCCGCGCGGGCTCGGAAGCTGCGTGTTCTCAAGGTTGCTCCTCGGAGTCGCTGGAGATGGGGTGCGCTGCCCGTCAGTAGCCGTAGATCATCTTGTAGGCGACCTCCGGCAGGAACTGGCCGGCCGAGGAGCCGGCTCCCACGCCGCAGTTGCCGTCGGACTCGCCCGGGGTCTTGATCCACAGGAGCATCTCGGCGCCTCCGCCCAGCCGGCTGGGCGTGCCGATGCGGCGGCCGGAGGGGTTGCACCACTGCCCGTCGGAGCCGTTGCCGTTGCGGCTGGTGTCCACGACGAACGGCTTGGTGTAGCCGTAACGGGCCTGGAGTTCGCTGTTGACGGCGTTGCCGTAGGCGGTGTTCTCGGCCGTGGAGAAGTAGTTGGAGATGTTGAGCGAGAACCCGTGGGCCTGTCGGAGGCCTGCTTCGTGGAGTCGCTGGGCCATCGTCGCCGGGCCGGCCCAGCCCGGGTTGCCGGCGTCGAGGTACACCCAGGTGTGGGGCGCCTGGCGGTTGAACTGGGCCAGGGCCCCGGTGAGCATGCCCTGGCGTTCGGCGATCTGGGCCGGCGTCATGCAGCCGTAGTCCCCGAGGGAGTCCGGTTCGAGGACGACGACGGCCGGGCGGCTCGCGATCCCGCCGGCGAACTGGGCGATCCAGGTCGCGTAGGCGGACGGCGAGGCGGCTCCGCCCGCGGAGTGCCCGCCGCAGTAGTCGCGGTTGTAGATGTTGTAGGCGACCAGGACGGGCAGCTTGTCCCGGGAGTCCGCGGCTCCCGCGTACGCCCCCGTGGCAGTGCCGATGGCGCCGCTCCAGGAGCCGAACCAGCGGGCCGCCGGGGTGCCCGCGATCGAGGCGTCGATCGCGGGGGCCCGGCCGTCGCCGGGGTGGGCGGCGACCCACCGCTTCGCGCTGGAGTCGGGATCCACGTAGAAGCCGTTGGTCATGGTGGTCGGGTCGGCGGCGTGGGCGGACGGTGCGAAGGCGAGCGCGAGGGGCAGGGCGCAGAACGCTGCGACGAGGGTGCGGAGTCGGCGACGCATGAGTACCTCGGTTTCCGGGCGGGGATGCGTCACGCGCTCTGGTCCCGAGCGTGCGACGCGCTGAGGAAGTGCGGTGGTACGACGTCCCGTCGCGTCGGCGATCGCTCCACCGGGGACGGCACACCCACGGGCCGGCAGAGGCCTGGGAGCGCTCCCACTTGGAAGCGCTTCCCATCGTCGGAGGGCTTTCCGGGTGTGGTCGGTATCGTGTGGCGGGGCGCCAGAGCTGTCAAGGGGCGGCGTACGAGGGCTCGTTCCTCACGGAGCGCGTTACGGGGCCCAACCGCCCGGGAAGGAACTGGAAGCGCTCCCAGGTCGCGCTCCCAGGTGCTGATCCACCGGCCGTGTTCCGGCCGCCGTCCGCACCGTACGGGTGGCGGCGGCGCGGGGCGGGGTGAGACGCTTCCCGTCCGGTCGAGGGGGAAAGGCTCGTGGCCCATGGCGGAAGACGCGGCGCGTCGGCACCCGACGCTCGACGAGGTGGCCGGTCTGGCGGGGGTGTCCCGTTCCGTGGCCTCACGTGCCCTCAACAACGCCCCGCACGTCAGCCGCGCCAAGCGGGAGGCGGTCGAACGGGCCGTCCGGCAACTCGGATACGTCCCCAACCCGACCGCCCGCGCACTGGCCACACGCCAGACCGGAGCGGCAGCCCTCGTCGTGTCGGGAGAGGACCCCTCGATCTTCGCGGATCCGTTCTTCGCCCAGGTGATCGTGGGGGCCTCGGCCGCCCTGGAGGAGGCCGACCTGCACCTGATGCTGTGTCTGGCCGCCACCGACAGGGGCCGCGAGAGGGTGGAGCGGCTCCTCCTGTCCCGGGGGGCCGACGGCGTGATGCTGATGGCGCTGCGCGAGGACGATCCGCTGGCGCGGATGGCCGGGGCGGCGGCGGTACCCGTCGTGTTCGGCGGGCGCCCGGTCGGTCCGGCGCCCCGGTGGTACGTGGACGTCGACAACGTCGGCGGGGCGCGTGAGGCCACCGAGTACCTGATCTCGCTCGGCCGGACGCGCGTGGCCGCGATCTGCGGGCGGCTGGACACCGAGGCCGGGCGCGCCCGTTACCGCGGCTACCGGGACGCCATGCTGGCGGCCGGTCTCGACCCGTTCGCACCGTGGGAGGGGGACTTCACCGAGCCGAGCGGGGCCGCCGCCATGGCCGCACTGCTGGCGCACCACCCCGACGTGGACGGGGTGTTCGCCGCCAACGACAACATGGGGGCGGGAGCGCTGCGCACGTTGCGGGAGGCCGGCCGAACGGTGCCCGCCGATGTCGCCGTGGTGGGCTTCGACGACCTGACCGTCGCCCGGATCGCGGATCCGCCGCTCACCACCGTCCATCAGCCCATCACGGCTCTCGGCCGGGAGATGGCGCGGATGCTCGTCGCGCTGATCGACGGACAGGACCCCACCCCGCTGATCCTCCCCACCCGTCTCGTCCCCCGCTCCAGCGCCTGACGGCGGGCCCGAACGAGGCGGCTGCCGGTCGCTCGGAGCGGTGGCCGGCCGAGGCGGCCGGGAACGTGCCCCGCAACGCCGCCGTCGCCGCCGGGCGTCCGTCGGCCTCGGTGGCCGGCCGTCCACGCCGGCACCACCGGAAGAGCCATTCGGAACCGCCGTGCGGAATCGTTCGTTAAGGTGGCGAACAGAGACCAACTCCCGTGCCCCGGCCGGGGTGGCGGACAGACTGGGGCGAGCGCGGGGCAGGCCGGACGCCGAGCCCCCACGGGAGGGCGCGGTGCATCGCATCTGCCGGGTGGCCTGTGCCGGTGTACGGCGGGAGGCGCGCGCGCTCCGGGGGCCGGCCGCGGGCCGGACGGGCGTGGTGGGCGTGTGAGCGGCCGGTCGGCATCCTCGACGCTGCCCCGGCCGTTGCGCGCGTGGCTCGGACTGGTCGCGGTCCTCGCCGCGCTGGTGGTCGTCGCGCTCGGGGCGGTGTACGCCGGCCACGGCGGCCCCGGCACAGCGGACAGGTGGATCGTCCCGCCGACGGCGGACAGTGTGCGGCCGCCGTGGCGGCGCGTCGCTCTGGCCATGGACTTCCTGGGGGAACCCGCCGGAGCGCTGATGCTGGTCGCGGCCGTCGTGACGGGCTGTCTGCTGCTTCGCCGTCCGCGCGCGGCGGTGCTCGTCGTCGCCGGCGCCGCCACGGCCGTGGGAGCGGCGACGCTGCTCAAGCACCTCGTGGGACGCACCATCCACGGCGAGGGCAACCTGTCGTATCCGAGCGGGCACACCGCCTTCCTCACCGCGCTCGCCCTCACCGTGGCGCTGCCCGAGGCCGGCCGGCTCGGCCTCGGCAGGGCCTGCGGCACCTCACTCGTGCTCGCCGCGGCACTGGTGGCGGGCGCCGCCATGGGCTGGGCGGAGGTCGCCCTGGGCGCCCACTACCCGACCGACGCCCTCGGCGGCTGGTGCACCGCGCTGGTGGTGATACCGGCGACCGCGTGGCTGGTCGATCGGATGGCCGACCGGGTGGCCGGCCGGCAGGTTGGTCCGGGGGCCGGCCGGAGGAGCGGTCGGAGAGACGACTCCGCTTCCTCCGACCGCCGTTGACGGCGCGCCGTCACGTCACGCCAAGCGGCGGAACACCGGCTTCACGGGTCGCCCGCCCAGCCATGGAGTGGGGTCGCCGGCGTCCAGGGCCTTCCGGTACACCGCACACGCCTCGGCCACCACGTCCACGGTGTGATCGATGTCGGCGTCGCTGAGCGCGCTGCTCACCACGAACGACGGCGCCAGCACCCCGCCCGTGAGCAGCCGGCGCAGGAACAGGGTGCGGTACCGCTGCGACGGCCGCCCCCGCTCGTCGAGGGTGGCGAAGACCAGGTTGCTGGGCCGGCCCCGGACCACGAGGTGCTCACCGACGCCCATGGCGGCCGCGGCGCCGCGGACACCGGCGGCCAACCGCTCGCCGAGGGCGTGCAGGCGCGCGGTGACGCCCTCCTCGACGTACGTGGTGAGCACGGCCGTCGCGGCCGCCAGGGAGTGCGTCTCCGCACCGTGCGTCGTGGACAGCAGGAACACCCGGTCGCCCGAGTGACGCAGCCCGCCCCGCTCCATCAGCTCCCGGCGCCCCGCCAGCGCGGAGACGGCGAATCCGTTGCCCAGCGCCTTGCCGAACGTGGAGAGGTCGGGGACGACGCCGTACAGGCCCTGGGCGCCCGCCTCGGACCAGCGGAAGCCGGTGATCATCTCGTCGAAGACGAGGACGCAGCCGTGCCGGTCGGCCAGCTCGCGCAGGCCGGCGAGGTACCCGGGCTCCGGCTCCGTGTGGGTGGCGGGTTCCAGGACCAGGCAGGCGACCTCGCCCTCGTACCGGGTGAGCAGTTCCTCCGTGGCGGCCAGGTCCCCGTAGGGGAACGCCACGGTCAGTTCGGTGGTCGCCGCCGGCACGCCGGAGGACATCGGCGTGGTGCCGATGAACCAGTCGTCGACGGAGAAGAACGGGTGGTCGGCACAGAGGGCCACCCGCGGCCGCCCGGTGGCGGCGCGGGCGAGGCGCACCGCGGCGGTGGTGGCGTCGGAGCCGTTCTTCGCGAACTTCACCATCTCGGCGGTCGGCACCGTGGCCAGGAAGCGCTCCGCGGCTTCCAGCTCCACGACGGACGGCCGGACGAAGTTGCCGCCGCGGTCGAGTTCCCGCCGCACCGCCTCGACCACGCGGGGGTGGGCGTGGCCGAGGCTGACCGACCGCAGGCCGGAGCCGTACTCGACGTAGCGGTTGCCGTCGATGTCCCACACGTGGGCACCGCGGCCGTGGCTGATGACCGGGGCCAGGTTCTCGGGGTACTGGTCGTCCCCCTTGGCGTAGGTGTGCGCGCCCCCGGGGACCAGGTCGTGCAGTCGTTCGTTCGCCGCCCGCGACCGGGGCAGGTGGAACTCTCCGGTGTCCAAGCCGACTTCATCCTTCCTGGTGCTTCAGGACCTCGGCGAGGCTAGGCGCCTCCCGGTCCCGCTGGGACATCGAGGTGACCGGCAGCGGCCAGGGAACGGCCAGCTCCGGGTCGTCGTGGGCGATCGTCACGTCCTCGGACGGGTCGTGCGGGCGGTCGATCCGGTACGAGGTGTCGGCGGTCTCGGACAGCGCCTGGAAGCCGTGCGCGCACCCCGCCGGGATGTACAGGGTCGCCTGCGTCTCGCCGGACAGTTCGAAGAAGGCGCGGCCCAGGTAGGTCGGCGAGTCCGGGCGCAGGTCCACGACGACGTCGAAGATCCTCCCGTACGAGCACCGCACCAGCTTGGCCTCGCCGGCCCCGGAGCGCAGGTGCAGGCCGCGCAGCACGCCCCGGACCGAACGGGACACGCTGTCCTGGACGAACGCGTGCGGGTCCAGGCCCACCGAGCGGACCACGTCGGCGTCGAAGGTGCGGCAGAAGAAGCCGCGTTCGTCGGCGTACGGCGTCGGCTCGAAGAGGTACGCGCCCGCGATCTCCGGGACTTCGGTCGCCTTCATGGTGCCTCCCGCAGGGCGTGGGTGTGGTCGGCCGCCGGGAACAGGGCGGTGGTCAAGGCGGTGAACTGCTGTTCCAGCTGCCGGACGGCTGCCTGGTTCCGCTCGGCGAGGACCTGCCGCAGCTCGGCCGACCGCCGCTCCAGCGAACGGAACTGCTCCAGCAGCCGGTCGGCGTCGACCTCGCGCGCCGGATGGCAGTACGCGCCCAGCCCCATCCGCTCCATGAGGGCGTCGCTCTTCGCGGCATAGCAGAGGGCGAGCACCGGTGTGCCGGTCTTCAGCGCGCAGATCAGGTTGTGGTAGCGGACCGCCACGACGGTGTCGGCAGCCGCCATCTCCTTCATCAGGTCGGCCAGTGAGGCCGGCTCGGCGGCGGTGACCAGCGGCGAGTCCACCGCGTCGAGGATCGCGGCGACCACCGAGGCGTCGCACTCGTCGCCGGTGAGCAGCCGGACCGGCCTGCCCTCCTCGACCAGCGCGCGCACGAACCGGATCGTCCCGTCGAGATAGCGCCGGTAGATCTCCTCGGCCCGCGCACGGTCGTCGTTGCCGCCGTGGAAGTCCATGACGCCGACGCAGACCGGGCCCGGCGCACCCGAGGGCGCGCTCGGCTCCGGGGTCGGCAGGCAGAACGCGAGGTCCGGGTATACCTCGTCGCGCGCGGTGTCCACGCCCATCGCCCGCATCGCGTCTCGGGACGGGGCGTCCCGGTACGACCGGTACGCGGCCAGCCGCGCCGACCAGCGCACCAGGGCCCGGGTGGGCCGGTCGCGGATCGGCGCGGCGCCGACGCTGACCAGCGCGACCCGGGTGCCGAAGACCCGGCCGCTCGCGCAGAGCAGGAACAGCGCGTACGGGAACCCCCACGGCCGCAGCGGCAGCGTGGCCTCCAGGACGCCCATGCCCGGCACGATCACCACGTCGTGCCGGCGCACCCAGGCGGCGGTGCGGAGGACGTCGACGAGCTTGCCGACCCCCTTCGCCGCGATCGCACCCGCCCGTGACGCGGTCCGGTACTCCCCGCGGTACCAGTGCAGCCGTGTCGCGGGGATCGAGAACCGGGCCTCGACGGCCTCGGGTCCGCCGCACAGCGCGTCCACGACCGCCTCCGGGTGCTCGGCCCGCAGGTACCCCAGCACGGCCTCCAGCGACCCGTCGTTGCCGAGGTTGCCGGAGCCGAGCAGGCCGAACACCCCCACACTCAGCGCCCTCTTCACGCCCGCCGCCCTTCACGGCCGGCGACGAGTGCGTCGACGGAGACGGTGAGCAGGGACGGGTCGACCGGGGCGCGGTCCTCGACCCGCTCGCCGGCGCCGGGCCGGGCCCGGCTGGTCATCCACGCGGCCAGATGGCGGTAGCAGGAGCGCCGGTCGGCCGCGGACAGCGGCGCCCGCCGGACCGCGGCGACGAAGCCCCAGACGTACTCGGCGAGCAGCCGGGGCGTGGGGTGCAGCGGGCCCGCCCGGCGCGGGTCCAGGTTGACGCACCGGGAGCGCTTGGAGGGGTTCGCCCGCTCCGCGCGGGCGGGGTGGTCGCGGCGGAAGTACAGCAGCTCCGGCACCTGGTGGAAGCGCCCGTGCAGGGCGATCTCGGCGACGAACGTGCGGTCCGCGTGGTGGTAGCTGTCCAGCGGCCTCACCCGGCGCAGCACGTCGGCCCGGATCACCCCGTAGAAGTCGTCGCCGCCGGGCTCGAACAGCAGGCTGCGGAACCGCTCCGGGGCGTGCGGCGAGGCGGTGGCGAGCGTGTACGTGTACGGGACCTTCACCTGGCCGTCGCCGTCGACGACCGCCTGGTCGGCGTGCGCGAGGATCACCTCCGGCCGCTCGTCCAGCGCCTCGACGCAGCGCCGCAGCAGATCGCGGGCGTACAGGTCGTCGTGCGAGGCCCACTTGAACAGTTCGCCGCGGCACTCGGTGAAGACGTAGTTGTGGTTCGGCGTGGCACCGACGTTCCGGGGCAGCCGGATGTACCGGATACGGGAGTCCCGCGCGGCGTACTTGCGGCAGATGTCCTCGGTCCCGTCGGTCGAGGCGTTGTCGGAGACGACCAGCTCGAAGTCCTCGTAGGTCTGGCCCAGCAGCGCGTCGAACGACTCGGCCAGGTACTCCTCGCCGTTGTAGACGGGCAGGCCGATGCTCAGCCTGGGGCGGTCGGTCATGGGGTCCTCACTTCGGGAACGGAGTCGTGGTGGCGCTCGCGCAGGGCGGACCGCAGGTGCAGCCACCACACGGCCGAGCCGCTGACGGTCGCGGCGGCGACGCCCCAGGCCGAGCCGACGGTGCCGGCGGCGGCCGCCCCGCCGAGCCCGCCGCCGACGTACGCGGCGGAGGCGAACAGCTGGGAGCGCAGGCTGCGCCGGGCCGCGCCGAGCGCGCGCAGCCCGGCCGCCGCGCCGGTGCCGAGGCCCGCGCCCGCGACGCCGAGGGTGACCGGCGCGACGAGCTGTGCGGCGGAGTGCCAGACCCCACCGAGCACCAGCGCGCCGAGCCGGTCCGGCAGCAACAGCAGCGCCCCGCCCCACAGCAGCGCGCCGGCGGCCTGCCCGCCGCCCAATAGCAGACAGAACGAGCCGAGGCGGTGCGGGGCCCGCCGCAGCACCCGTGCCGCCTCCGGCACGGTGACCAGCGACAGGCCCATCAGCACGGCGAGGAACGGGCCGAGCAGCAGCTCGGCGCCCCGCACCGCGCCCACCGCGCCGACCCCGACGATCGCGCCGAGCCCGTACGCCCGCAGCTGGCTCGCGCCGCTGAGGCAGGTGTTCTCGACCAGGTACCGGTAGCCGAGGTCGCGCTGCTCGCGGAGCCACCCGCGCGCCCCGGCCACCCGGGGCCGGATACCGGACTGGAGGTAGCCGTAGCCCGCGGCCACCGTGGCGGACGCGCCCCAGGCGAGCACGAAGGCGGCCACGCTGCCGACGCGGGCCGCCAGAATCATGGCGGGGACGAGCGCGACGCCCCACACCACGTCGTTGACGAACGCCTTGCGCCCGGCGCCGGCGGCGAAGAACGAGAACCGCCAGGCGTCCTGGAGCAGCAGCCCCGGCAGCATGACGCCGAGACAGGCGAACGCGGGCCCCACACCGCCGCCGAGGGCCGGCCCGGCCACCAGGCACACCGCGCCGATGGCGGCACCGACACCGAGTGCGGTACCCGACGAGCGGGCCACCGCCCCGCGCCAGGACGCCTCCGGCACACCGCTGAAGCGCACCACGAGCGGATCGGTGGCCAGCCCGCGGGAGATGTTGAGCACCACGCCGTAGGTCACCCAGGCCAGGCTGAACACCCCGAACGCGGTCACCCCCAGCGAGCGGGCCACGTAGATGCCCACCGCGAAGTTGGACATGCTGGAGGCCGCCTGGTCCGCCAGTCCCCAGGACAGCCGGCCGACCAGGGCCCGCTTGGCGGATCCGGCCGGTGCCGTCGTCCGCGGGTCCTCCCCCTCGGCGGTCGTCGGCGTCATGCCTTGATCAGCCCGGCGTCGTGCAGGGCGTCGGCCGCGGCGGCGACGGTGTCGAACGGCAGCCCGGAGCGCTCGGCGACGTCCAGCAGACTGTGCTCGCCGTCGGAGAGGCTGAGCACCCACAGCATGGCCATCTGGGCCTGCTTGGCGTCGCTTCGCCCGCCGAGCGAGTCGTACAACCCCCGTCGGCCCAGCTGCGGTTCGCCGTAGGGGCTGAGGTTGACGTACCGCCGGTTGCGGTCCAGCACGGCGAACGCCTCCCGGCACAGGGCGAGCGTGTCCGCCATCGCGCGAGGGGAGACGAAGTCCAGGTTGTCCGCCGAGGTGTGGTATTCCGGGTAGCCCGCGTACGGGGTCCGGCTGAGCGAGCCCACGCCGAGGTCGAACCCGGGGGAGCAGAACTGCCGCTCGTCGTAGCCGTACGGCGTGAACTCTGTGATGCGGTGCGGCCGTTGCGTGGTCTCCAGCACGTGCCGCATCACCCGGTCGATCTCCGCGTCGCCGCGCCTGCTCTGCTTGTACGTCAGCCGGCCCGGGTCGCCGGCGCAGGCCAGCACCAGTCCGTGCTTGACCCGCTCCACCCTCTCCGCGTTGCGGGCCAGCCAGGTGATCGCCCCGATGGTGCCGGGCGCGAAGACGAACCGGTAGGTGTGGTACGGCCTCCGCTCCGCCAGCTCCCGGGCGAGGAACGTCGCCACCGCGATGCCGGCCAGGTTGTCGTTGGCCAGCGACGGGTGGCAGACGTGGCAGGAGACGATGACCTCGTCGGGGACCTGACCGGGGACCACGTGCTCGGCGTAGGTGAGGTGGCCGTCGTCGAGCGTGGAGTCGATGCGCACCTCGTACTCGCCGTCCGGCAGCGCGTCCAGGGTCTCCTGGGCCAGGCAGAACCCCCACTCCGGCGTGTAGTAGCTGGTGCGGTACGGCACCCAGGCCGGGTGGTCCGGCAGGGTGTGCAGGTGCGCGCGCAGCTCGGACAGGGGCATGGTCGCCGACACCGGCACGCTGTAACCGAGCACGTGCAGGTTGGACGCGGCGAAGTCGACCACCCGGTTGCCGTCGCCGTCGGCGATGTACGCGTCCCGGATGTTCCACTCCCGCGGCACCGTCCAGTCGAGCACCTGCGTCCCGGTCGGCACCTCGTGCACCTGCAGCGGGACGTACTCGCCGACGATGTCCAGGGTGGCGCGCACCCCGTCGCCCGTGATGCTCCGGCACAGCGGGTACAGCCGCTCCACCAGCGCGTACATCTCCTCGCCCGGCGTGGCCGCCGGCTGTTCGCCGGCCGCGGTCACCGGCGCCACCGCAGGGTGTCGTCGACGGTGCCGGCCTCGGACGCCGCGCGCAGCACCGCGAGGCGGGTGAAGCGCTGCTCGAAGTCGTCCCTGGTCAGCCCGAACGCCCGGTACGCGTCGGCGAGTTCGAGGGCGCCCCGCTTCACCGTCCACTCGCAGTCGAAGCCGGGTACGGCGGCGCGGAACCGGGAGAAGTCCACCCGGTACGACCGCGGATCGGCGCCCGTCTCCCCGGTGATCACCACCTTCGCGCCGGACACCGCCTCGGCGACCTGCCCGGCGATCTCGGCGACCGTGACGTTATTGGCCTCGCTGCCGATGTTGAACGCCCGGTCGTGCACCGCTTCCCGCGGCGCGGTCAGCGCGGCCGTGAAGGCCCGGGCGATGTCGGCGGCGTGCACCAGCGGACGCCAGGGGGTGCCGTCGGAGAGCACCAGCACCTCGCCGGAGAGCAACGCGTGGCCCACCAGGTTGTTCAGCACGATGTCGGCGCGCAGCCGGGGCGAGTAGCCGAAGGCGGTGGCGTTGCGCATGAACACCGGGCTGAAGTCGCCGTCGGCCAGCGCGTGCAGGTCGTCCTCCACCCGCACCTTCGACTCCGCGTACGGCGTCACCGGACGCAGCGGAGCGTCCTCGCCCACCAGGTCCTCGCCGCCGGCGGCGCCGTACACCGAGCAGGTCGACGCGTACAGGAAGCGCCGCACCCCGGCGTCGCGCGCCAGCCGGGCGAGCCGCACGGACGCCCGGTGGTTGATGTCGTAGGTGAGTTCCGGGGCCAGCGAGCCCAGCGGGTCGTTGGAGAGCGCGGCCAGGTGGATCACGGCGTCCACCCCGGTGACGTGCTCGGCCGTGACATCGCGCAGGTCCACCCGGTGCCCCGGCGGGTCCGCGGGCGTCGGGCCGAGCACACAGTCGGCGAACAGGCCGGCGTCGAGGCCGACGACCTCGTGCCCGGCGGCCGTGAGGACCGGGGCCATGACGGTTCCCAGGTAGCCCTGGTGTCCGGTGAGCAGTACGCGCAAGGTTCAACCCCCCAGGTTGAGCGTGAGTTTGGTGACGGCGAACGCCTCGGCGTAGCGCTCGTGGCATTCGATGCCGCGGATCCGGGCGAGGCCGAGGAAGGCCTCCCGGTCGTACCAGGGCCGGTGCCGCTGCGAGGGGTAGTGCTCCTGCAGCAGCCGCACCTTCTGTTCGGCGGTCTCCGGCGACAGCGGCTGGTACGCCGCCGGGCGGCCGAGGTCGCCGTCCCACTTGACGATCTCGTAGCCGAGCACGAGGTGGTCGCGGAAGGCGGTGGGTATCAGCCGCGCCAGGCCGCGGTGGTCCTGGTGCGCGTCGTCGGCGCGCGGGGCGAGGACCAGGTCCGGGTCGGTCTGCGCGCGCAGGTCCTCGACCGTGGCCTTGGCCTCCTCCCAGTGCGCGGGCAGCCGGCCGTCCGGCAGCTTGTGCACGGTCAGCCGCAGGTCCGCGCCCGGGCAGAAGGCGGCGAGCGCGGCCTGCTCCTCCTGCTCCCGCTCGCTGCCGCCGCCGGAGAGCACCAGCGCGTCGACGCGCAGGCCCGGCCGCGCGAGGCACATCGTCAGCAGGGTGCCGCCGGCGCCGATGGCGATGTCGTCGCAGTGCGCGCCCACCGCGACGACCCGGTCCGGGCGCCCCGCCCCCAGCCGGATCACGCGCCCACCCCGGCGGCGTCGTGCTCCCACACGGCCCACGGGCGGTCGCCCCGGGCGTAGGCGGCGTCGAGCGCGGCGCGCTCCTTCACGGTGTCGGTCGGCTTCCAGAAGCCGCGGTGCCGCTGCGCCACCAGCCGTCCGCGCTTGGCCAGTTGGGCACAGCCGTCGGCGACCAGGTCGCCGTTCTCCGGTATGTGGTCGAAGACCTCCTGGCGGAGCACGAAATAGCCGCCGTTCTCCCACAGCGGCAGCTCGCTCACCGCGGTGATGCCGCCCACCAGGCCGTCCTCGCCCAGCTCCACGCAGTGGAACGACGACTGCGGCGGCACCACCATCATCGACGCGCCCGCGTCACGCCGCGCGAACCGGTCGATCATCTCCGGCAGCGGGGCGTCGGTGAGGACGTCGGCGTAGTTGGCGAGGAACATCTCGTCGCCGTCCAGGTGGTGCCGTACCCGGCGCAGCCGCTCCCCGATCGGCGACTCGATGCCGGTCTGCGCGAACGTGATCGTCCAGTCCGAGATGTCGGTGGACAGCAGCTCGGTGCGTCCGCCGCGCAGCACGAAGTCGTTGGACGCCGTCTCCTCGTAGTTGAGGAAGAAGTCCTTGATGTGGTGCGCGCCGTAGCCGAGGCACAGGATGAACTCCTTGTGCCCGAAGTGCGCGTAGTAGCGCATGACATGCCAGATAAGGGGCCTGGGACCGACCATCGCCATCGGCTTGGGCACGTCGTCCGCGGCACCGTTGCGCATCCGCATCCCGTAACCGCCGCAGAACAGGACGACCTTCATGCTGTGACCTCTCTCACGGCGCTACCCTCGACAACGCTCAGTTCCGGGATGGGGAAGACCAGCCGGCCGCCCCAGTCGTGCACGAAGGACAGCTGCTCGACCAGCTCGGCCCGCAGGTTCCACGGCAGCACCAGCACGTAGTCCGGCCTGTCGGCGGCGATCTGCTCGGGCGGCAGGATCGGGATGCGGGTGCCCGGGGTGAACCTGCCGTGCTTGTAGGGGTTGCGGTCGACCGTGTACGCGAGCAGGTCGGGCCGGATGCCGCAGTGGTTGAGCAGGGTGTTGCCCTTGCCCGGGGCGCCGTAGCCGACGACCGTCTCGCCGCGCTCGGCCGCCTCGACGAGGAACCTGAGCAGGTCCCGGCGCACCTTGGCCACCCGGGCGGAGAACTCGGTGTACCCGGACAGCTCCTGCAGTCCGGCGGCCTTCTCCCGGGCCAGTACGTCGGCCACCCGCTGCGCCGGCTCGCCGGCCGCCTCGGCCGGCCGGGCCCACAGCCGGATGGAACCGCCGTGCGTGGGCAGCAACTCGACGTCCACGAGCGCGAGTCCGCCGCTCGCCAGGGCACGGATCGCGGACGCGACCGTGTAGTACTGGAAGTGCTCGTGGTAGATCGTGTCGTACTGGTTCTCCTCGATCAGCGTCAGCAGGTGCTGCACCTCGATGGAGACCCAGCCGTCGTCGGCGACCAGGGCGCGCAGCCCCCGCGTGAACCCGACCACGTCGGGGATGTGCGCGTACACGTTGTTGGCGACGACCAGGTCCGCCGGGCCGTGCTCGGCGCGGACGGCCGATCCGGTGTCCGGGCCCAGGAACTCCGTCAGCGTGGGCACACCCGCGTCCCGCGCCGCGGCACCGACGTTCACCGACGGCTCGATGCCCAGGCAGCGGATCCCCCGGTCCACCACGTGCCGGAGCAGGTACCCGTCGTTGCTCGCGACCTCGACCACGAAGGCGTCGGGGCCCAGACCCAGCCGCTGCACGGCACCGTCGACGAACGTGCGCGCGTGCTCCACCCAGGAGGTCGAGTACGAGGAGAAGTACGCGTACTCCTTGAACGTGTCCTCCGGCGTGATCAGCGGCGGGATCTGCGCCAGCCAGCAGTCGGTGCAGACCCGCAGGTGCAGCGGGTACGCCGGCTCCGGCTGGTCCAGTCGGTCCGCGGCGAGAAAGCTCTCGCACGGTGGTGTCGCCCCCAGGTCGACGACGCTCGCCAGCGCCGCCGAGCCGCAGAGTCGGCATCCTGTCATGTACTGCCCCCCAACGGTTCCGTCCGTCCCGCGATCGCGGTGCGGTACTCCTCCAGCAGGCGCTCCAGGCCGACGGCCGGGCTGAAACCCTGCTCGTAACGGCGCCGGGCCGCCTGGCCCATCTCCCGGCCCAGGGCCGGCTCGGCCGCGATCCGGCGTATGCAGGACGCGAGCGAGGCGGACTCGCCCGGCCGGTGCAGCAGCCCGGTCACGCCGTCCTCGACGAGTTCGACGAAGGCGCCGTGACCGGCGGCGACGGCCGGGACCCCGGCCGCCATCGCCTCCACGACCACCAGGCCGAACGCCTCCAGCCACGTCGAGGGAGCCACCACGGCGACCGAGCGCGCGATGACCTCGCGGCACTCCGCCGGGTCCAGCAGACCGACGGGGCGCACGTCGGCCCGGCCCGCCGCCCACGCGGTCACCTCCCGCTCCAGCGGCCCCGCGCCGGCGATCACGAGCGGCACGCCCAGCCCGCCGCCCGCCGCGATCTCGTCCCACGCGGCCATGAGCAGTCGTACGCCCTTGGCCTCCGCGAGGCGGCCGAGATAGAGCAGGTGCTCTCCCTCGCCCGCGCGGCACGTGCCCGGATCCGGCACGAAGTTGTGTTTCACCGCCAGCCGCTCGGCCGGCATGCCCGCCCGCACCAGGACGTTGCGCTGCGCCGCGGAGATGCACAGGAACCGCT
Organism: Streptomyces sp. NPDC107654; assembly: GCF_055639035.1. NCBI lineage: Bacteria > Bacillati > Actinomycetota > Actinomycetes > Kitasatosporales > Streptomycetaceae > Streptomyces > Streptomyces sp. NPDC107654. The sequence goes on along the minus strand of NZ_JBVKBI010000009.1, from coordinate 172,512 downwards.
CCACACCGGACCACCACCGCCGCCGGTTGACCGACAGGCTGACCGCGAGCGGCACCGTCGCGAGGCGGGAGCCCCGGTAGCAGCCGTGCCGGACGGCGGGCAGCGGTGTGGACCCGACGCACTCGGTGCACGGCCGGCCGTCCCGCTGCAGCGTGCCCGGCGGGCAGATCTGGGTGTAGTTGTGCAGCGTGGCGACGGCGGGCACGCCGGCGTCGGCACAGGCGGCGAGGACCGCGGGCGACAGGAGCGGGAAGACGTTGTGGACGTGCACGACGTCGGGCCGCTCGGCGCGCAGCCGGGCGGCGAGTTCCGTGCGGACCGCCGGGTTCCACGGCACCAGGAGCGGTACCGCGGCCTTCCCCGGCAGGGAGCGGGCGGCGATGTCGTCGCTGCGCCGCTCGAACACCTCGACCCGGTGGCCGGCCCCGCGCAGCAGCTCCACCTCCTGGTCGACGACCTTGTTCTCGCCGCTCGGCTGCGCCGAGGCGTAGCGGTTGTGCACCACGAGGACGTGCATGCTCAGGTCACCTCCGATCTCCGGGCCCAGCGCGGGACGCGCCGTCGGGGCACGCCGGGCGTCGCCGGGGGAGCGGCGGCGGGCACCGCCAGCAGCGAGGCGGCCACCGCCAGGTGCAGCAGGTACGGCGAGGCGTCGCCCAGCCCGGCCTCGGTGTACGACGCGATCGCGCAGTAGCTGATCAGGAAGATCGCGCAGGCCCTCGACAGCGACGGCGGCCGCAGCAGGGCGACGCCCCCCAGCACCGCGAGGACCGCCGCCACGAGGGCGACACCGGTCAGACCCTGCTCGTGATAGACGGCCAGCCAGCTGTTGTCGATCGGCAGCCCCCCGAACGACTTGTCGCCCAGACCCGTGCCGAACAACTGCTCCGAGGGCGTCCGGGGCGCTGCCAGCAGGGCGTCCCAGACCTTGGCCCGGCCGGTGAGGCTGGAGAAGTTCTCCTTGCTCTGCCCGCGCAGGAACCACGCCTGCAGCACGGAGCCGAGCGCGACCGCGGCCACGGTGGCGCACAGCACCGCCCAGGCGAAGAACCGGCGGGCGGCGGCGCTGGTCAGGACGAGCGAGCCGATCGCCAGCGCCAGCCCGACCAGCAGGCCCAGCGTGGCCGTCCGGGTGTGGGTCAGCGCGAGCAGGACGAGCGACGGCACGATGACCACCGCCGCGCTGGTCCGGTCGGTCCTGCGGCCCAGGACGAGCAGCACGGTGAGCCCGATGATCACCGCCGCGTACTGTCCGATCTGCGGCGGGGTGAGCGGCCACAACGCGCCGACCAGCCGCCCGCCGTAGAGGTCGGGCAGGGCCGCGCCCGGGGAGACGACCAGGCCGGCGGCCACCGACCCGAGCACCGCGAAGTACAGCCGGACGTGGTGTCGCACGAACGTCAGGCCGCCGTCCCACCAGCGGCTGAGCAGCCACAGCGTGCCGACGAAGAGGGCCAGCCGGGCGCAGCGGAACAGCGCGCCGAACCCCGACTCCAGGTTCGCGCTGGAGATCAGGCTCGGCACCAGCAGCAGGGTCAGCAGGAAGACGTAGGCGCTGGCCCGGACGCGCAGCCGCAGGTTGACCGCGAGCGCCAGCGCGAACGCGGCGACCAGTGCGCCCATGGTGACCATCTGGATGAGGGAGCGGGGCAGCGGGACGATGGTCTTCGCCCCGGCGGAGCCCAGCGTGTTGAGGACCAGCAGCCCCCACACGATCCCGACCGCCTTCGGTGTCCGTGTCTCCTCGCGCATCTCAACCACCGGCCCGCGGGTCGAAGGAGCTGCCCGTGTCCTGCCGGTACGGCGCGCTCTGCCACTGCGCGTAATCCAGTGTCCGGCTCGGGTCGTGGGCGACGAACTCCCACGGTCCGACGTAGACGTTGTCGTGCCAGCGGTTGTGCTGCCGGCGGGTGATCGCCTCGGCCACCCGCTCGCCCTGGTACGGCGACCAGTCCGGGTACGTGCCGTAGTTGGCCAGCACCGCCATCCGGTCGCACTGCACCGTGCAGCCGACGACGGACTTGTCCAGCACGAAGCGGTTGCCGTGGATGTCCACCCGCTGGGTCTTCCACCGGCAGTCCGCGTAGAGCGGTGCGGCGGCGATCGCCGGCTGCCTGCAACGGCCGGTGTGCTTCACCAGCAGGGTGCAGTCGCCGGAGGAGGTGTTGGCCGGGCTGTTGCAGAACCGGTCGGCGTTCTCCCACAGGGTGATCCCGGACCAGTTGTTCTCCAGCACGTTCCCGTAGATCTCGATCCGGTCGGTGCGGGCCCGGATCCGTGGTTCACCACCGGACTCGGACAGGTAGACCGTCGCGAACGGGAAGGTGTCGCCGCGGTCGGCCGCCTTGCGGCCCTCGACCCAGTTGTTCCGCCGGATCGTGTTCTTCCGGATGACCGCGTTGTAGCTGGTCTCGTAGATCAGCGCGGCGCCGTCGTTGGCCTCCAGCACGTTGTCCTCGATGCGGAAGTCGTTGTTGTTGGTGTCCGCCCACAACCCGGCGCCCCGGTTGTCGTGCACCCAGTTGCCGCGCACGTCGGCCCCGTCGACGGCCCAGAACTTCACGCCCGCGGTGCAGCCGCAGCCCGGCCGCCGCCGCTCCCAGTCGCCGGTGTTGTTGCCCGTGATCTCGTTGTCCTCGACCACCAGGCCGCGCAGGGGGCCGCCGGCCTTGTACGCGTTCATGCCGTACTGGCCGTTGTCGCGCAGGCAGTTGGCGCGGACCCGCTGCCGGGCGCCGGCCATCAGCCCGGCGCCGGAGTTGTTCTGGATCGTCGCGTGCTCGATCACCCACCCGTCGGCCGAGTCGTGGTTGACCACGCCCTCGTTCTGCGGCGCGACGAAACCCTGCACGGTCAGGTAGCGGACCGTGACGTCACGGGCGGTGCCGCCGAACGCGTACTGGTTCTTCCTCCGGCCGTCCAGGACCGCGCCCGGCGCCCCGAGATAGCGGTCGCCCTCCTTGGGCACGACCTGGGCGTAGCGGTCCGGGTCGAGCCTGTGCCTGCCCGGCCGGAGCCAGAACGTGGTGTGCGGGGGACGGCTCTTGGTCTTCGCCGCGAGGTCGCCGACGACCGCGGGGTCGACCGTCACCGCGCCCGCCGGCGCCTTCGCCGGCCCGGCCGCGGGTTCGGCGCACACCCGTGCCACGGAGCGGGCCGCGGACGTGGACGGCGCGGTGGTCGGCGCGGCGGCCGGCTTCGCCCGGGGCCCCGGGGTGCTCTCGCAGCCGGTCGCCACCAGCAGGGCCAGCGCCAGCGGTACCGCCGCCGACGCCCAGTGCCGCCTCTTGGTCCCCACCCGCCCCCCTAGCCGCGGAACCCGAGCACGGTGGTGAAACCCTCCGCGCCGTCGGTGAAACCGGTACCGACCAGCGTGGTGGCGGGTTCCCTGCGCCCGAAGCCGGCCGAGTACCAGCCCAGCGGGGGATCCGTCTCGCCGCGGTGCGCCCGCCAGGACAACCGCGCCGGCAGGTCGAGCACCGCGGAGCGGTCCTCGCCGTCCCGGGTCCAGGTGAGGACGGCCCGGTGGCCCGCCAGCTCCGCGGTGATCGCCGGCCCCAGGTGGAACGCCAGACGTGCGGCCCGGCGCGGTCCGCGCACCTCGTCCACCACCCGCAGCTCCCGGCGCCCGGCCGTCAGCTCCACCCGGCGGCGGTGCACCGAGCCCGGGTAACCGTCGTGCTCGGCGCACCAGCGGGCCACGCCCTCGTCGGCCGCGTCCACGGCCAGGACGCGGCTCGTGGCGTGCCGGGTCCACAGGAACGGGCCGCCGGAGACCGACTGGTCGGCGCCGTCCAGCTGCAGGGTGTTGTGGCCGAGCGTCGACCGGAAGTACCGCCGCCACTCGGGCTGACCGTGGTAGCAGTACGTCCCCGGGTCGGCGAGCACGTCCACCCCGTCGTGCCGGACCTCCAGGGACAGCGCGTCCGCGTGGGCGTGCGCGGCGATGGACAGGAAGCCGTGCGGGCCGCCGTCGCAGCGGCACCAGATCCCGCCGGGACCGCGCAGGATGGTGAGCCCCGCGTCGGCGAAGTGGGCCGGCCGGCTCGCCGGGCGGGTCACGGACGGTCGCGTGGGCTTGACGAGCGCGGCCAGCAGCGGGGTGCGCACATCGGTGCCGGTCACCCGCGGCCACCAGGCGAGCCGGCCGAACACGGCGTCCCCGGTGGCCAGCAGCGAGGCCCAGCGGTCGGTGCCCGCGCCGTCCACGACCAGACCGTGCCCGTCGTCCGCGTCGCCCTGGCGCGGCGGCCGCAGCCGGCTGTCCACGACGGCCGCGAGCGCGTCGGTCATCCGCAGCAGCACCAGCCGGACCGGCGCGGGCACCGGCACGCCCGCGGCGTCCGCCTCGGCCACCGCGGCCAGCCCCAGCTCCAGGACGAGTCCGTGGTACTCGGTGGCCAGTTCGCGGTTGAGACCGGAGGGGAAGGTGTTGCCGCGCAGGTGCCGTTCCAGCGATCGCAGCGCGTCGGCCCGCCAGCGCGCCGACGACGGGAACCACCCGAACGCGCAGGCCGCGGCGAACTGCCCGGCGGCCTCGGCGACGACGTGGTTGTTCGCCGAGGACCCCCGGCTGGGGAAGGCGGCCAGCCAGCGCTGGTGGTGCCAGATCTGTGCCCGTGCCACCGGGTTGTCCTCGAACAGGGCGGCCGCGCCCGGCCAGCCGTCGAGCAGCCGGCGCACCCACACCCAGGACAGCAGCCGGATCCCCAGCTCGATGCCGCTGGTCCAGTGCACCCCGCGCAACGGCGCGTTGCCCGCCCACCACGACCGCAGGTGCCCGGCCACGCGCTCGGCGTACCGCTCGTTCCCGGTGACCGCGTAGGCGGCGGCGAGCACGGTGAGGTACTGGTGCCGGGACGGCTCCCAGATCTGCTTGATGTCCCCGACCGCGTCCTCGTCCCGGTACGGCACGTCGAAGGCGTAGCCCGACGGAGCCCGGCGCCCGGTCTTCGGGTCGTACCACCAGTCCGGGTCGGCCAGGTCGTCGCGGACCACCCCGAAGTACTCGGCGTGCCCGGACATCAGCCGGTCCGCCTCGGCCACGAGACGCTTCACGGCGTCCGGCGGGACCGCGGCGAGCGTCCCCTCGGGCAGTACGGCGGTGAACCGGGCGCCGGTCACGACCGGGCAGTCCGGCGGCGCCGAACGCCACCGCCGCCTGCGCACCGTGTCGCCCACCCGGCCGGCGACCTCGCGCGGCCCCATCCGGGACAGCCGCCGCAGGTACCAGCCCGCGCTCCCCGAACTCACCGTCATCGCGGCCTCGCCAACGTCACCGGCGCGCCACCGGCCAGGGCGGTCCGCACGGCGAGGGTGGCCGCCGTGGTGGCGACCAGCGACTCCAGCGGCACCGGCATCGGCCCGCCGGTCCGCACCGCCTTGACGAACGCGGCCAGTTCGGCGTTCTGGCCCTTGTCCCGGGCCTTGGGCAGCCGCGAACTGACCCACCGCTTGCGGCCGTGGACCGAGGCGCGGACGAAGTCGTCGAGCCGCAGCGCACGGCCGTCCGCGACCAGGTCCAGCGTCTCCTTGGGGAAGCCCGCCGGGCCGCCGATGACATAGCTGATGGTGGCGGTGGAGCCGTCCGGGTAGCGCAGCACGACCTGCAGGTCCTCGTTGCCGGACGTGGCGACCGCGTACACCGACACCGGGTCGGCGTCGAGCAGCCAGCTCGCCGTGTCGATGAAGTGACCGCCCTCGCCGGCGAACCGCGAGCCCTCGGTGCCCTGCTGGAGGTACCAGCTGCCGTGCTGAAGCCGCCCCGCGTTGACCAGGTACCGCAGGTGCGCCGGACCGGTCCGGGCGCCGAACCGCTCCCTGGCCTCCCGCAGCAGCGGCGCGAACCGGCGGTTGAAGCCCACCTGCAGCCGGTCGTTGCCGGACTCCTCCACCGCCGCGAGCACCCCGGCCAGCTCGTCCTCGGTGAGCGCCAGCGGCTTCTCCACGAACACGGTCTTGCCGGCCAGCAGCGCCCTCCGGGTCAGTTCGGCGTGCGAACTGTGCCGGGTGACCACGAACACCGCGTGGACGGACGGGTCGCCGAGCACGGCGTCGAGATCGGTGGTCGCCTCGGCGAAGCCGAACTTCCGCTGCGCGTTGGCCGCGGACAGCGCGGTCGTGGTGACGACGGTCGACAGCTCGACGCCGTCGCGCCGCGCCAGGTGCGGCAGCAGCATGGACGTCGCGTAGTTGCCCGCGCCCACGAAGGCGAGCCGCACCGGCGTCCTGGCGGCCCTGGCCTCACTCCGCCGCACGTTCACCGTCGGCACGGCCACCTCCGGGGCCGCCCGCTCTTCCGGCCGCTCGGGGTACCGGAAGAGCACGGCCACCGCCTTCAGGCCGCCGTCCTTCAGGTCCCGGTACGTCTCGACGGCGTCGTCGAAGTCGGCGACGTGGGAGACCAACGGCTCCACGTCGACGCCGCCGCGGGCGACGAGGTCGAGGAAGCAGGCCAGATTGCGGCGCTCGGTCCAGCGCACGTAGCCGATCGGGTAGTCACGGCCCTCCAGCTCGTACTCGGGGTCGTAGCGCCCGGGGCCGTAACTGCGGGAGAAGCGGACGTCGAGCTCCTTCTCGTAGTACGCGTTCCACGGCAGGTCCAGACGGCACTTGCCGATGTCGACGACCCGGCCGCGGTCCCGGCTCAACCGGGCCGCCAGCTCGACGGGCTGGTTGCTGCCACCGCCGGCGGCCAGGTACACCTGGTCCACGCCCAGGCCGCCGGTGAGATCAGCGACGGCGGCCTCCACGGCCGCGGACGCGGGATCGCCGCAGGCCGCGGCGCCCAGACGCTCCGCCAGCTCGCAGCGCACCGGGTCGGGGTCGACCCCGACGACACGGACTCCGCAGGCGGCGAGGAGCTGCACCACCAGCTGCCCGATCAGCCCCAGGCCGATGACCAGCGCCACCTCGCCGAGCCGCGGCTCGCCGCGCCGGACGCCCTGCAACGCGATCGACCCGACGGTGCCGAAGGCCGCGTGCCGGGGCGCGAGCCCGTCCGGCACCCGGGCGTAGAGGTTCTTCGGCACCCAGTTCAACTCGGCGTGCAGCGCGTGCTCGTTGCCCGCGCAGGCCACGAGGTCACCGACCGCCACGTCGTCGATCCCGGCGCCGACCTCCTCGACCACCCCGCACAGCGAGTAGCCCAGCGGCGTGTAGGAGTCCAGCTTGCCCATCACCTTGCGGTAGGTGGCGGGCACCCCGTTGGTGGCCACGCTCTGCATGACCTTGGCCACCTGGTCCGGACGGGAGCGGGCCTTGCCCAGCATCGACATGCCGGCCTCGGAGACCTTCATCAGCTCGGTCCCGGTGGAGATCAGCGAGTAGGCGGTACGCACCAGCACACCGCCCGGCTTGCACCCCGGCACCGGCACGTCGAGCACCGCCAGCTCGCCGCTCTTGTAGTTCTGCACGACCTGTTTCACCCGAAGTCCTCTTGTCTCTACACCGTCGACGGCGAGTTCTGGCCGGACCCGGAGGTCGCGTCGCGATACCAGTACTCAAGGGTCAGCACATGCCACAGATGCTTGGAGAAGTCCCGCTGCCCGGCGGCGTCCTCGGCGACGAGCCGCGCCAGCGCGTCGCGGCGCAGGAACCCGGAGCGGACCAGCACCCCGTCGTTGACCACCTCGCGCACCAGCGGTGCCAGATCCCGGCTCATCCAGGCCCGCAGCGGAGCGCTGAACAGGCCCTTGGGCCGGTACACGATCTCCCGGGGCAGGACCGAGGCGGCCGCCTCCTTGAGGACGGCCTTGCCCTGCCGGCCGGCGATCTTGCGGTCGCCGGGCACGGCGAACGCCGCCCTGACCACCTCGACGTCCACGTACGGCACCCGCACCTCGGTCGACGCGGCCATGCTGGAGCGGTCCGTGTACGCGAGGTTCAGGCCCGGCAGGAACATCCGGGCGTCGCCCAGGCACATGCGGTTGACGAAGTCGTCGAGGTCGTTGTCCTCGTAGACGTCCGCGTGTTCGGTCAGCACGTCCTCGACCGCCGGGGCCAGGTCCGGATCGACCAGGGCGAGCAGCTCCTGCCGGTCGTACAGGGTGTAACTGCGCCGGAACGCCGTCTCCTCCGGCAGTTCGGCGAAGGAGAGGAACCGCTTCGCGAACCTGACCGACCGGTACCCCCGGCGGGACGAGGCGACCGGCATCCGGTCCACGGCCGCGGACACCCCGCGCCGCAGGGGCCGCGGGACGCGCTGGTAGCGCAGCGCGAGCAGGTTGGCCAGGTGCTTGCGGTACCCGGCGAACAGTTCGTCGGCACCCATGCCCGAGAGCATCACCTTGACGCCGGCCTCCCGGGCGGCCGAGCAGATCAGGAACGTGTTGATCGCGGCCGGGTCGCCGATCGGCTCGTCCAGGTGGTACGTCATCCGCGGCAGCAGGTCGAGCACGTTCGGCGCGATCTCGATCTCGTGCAGGTCCACGCCGAACCGTCCGGCCACCTGCCGGGCGTAGCGCAGGTCGTCCGGCATCGCCTCGAACCTGGCGTCCTCGGCGCGGAACCCGATCGTGTAGGCGGAGATCCCGGGCCGGTCGCGGGCCGCCAGCGCGGTCAGATAGCTGGAGTCGAGGCCGCCGGAGAGGAAGGTCGCCACGGGTACGTCGGACAGCAGGTGGCGCCGCGTCGACTCCTCGACGACGGCGGCCAGGTCCGGCCGCTCGCCGGCCCGGGCCCGCTCCCGGCCCTCGGCGGCGACGTCCTTCAGCTGCCAGAACCGGCCGCGCTCCACCCTGCCGTCGGGCCGGCACCTCAGCCAGCTCCCCGGCGGCAGCTTCTCCGCCTCGCGGAACGCGCACCGGGAGTCCGGCACCCAGTAGTACAGCAGCGAGGCCACCAGCGCCGCGTGGTCCACCTCCAGCGACCCGCCGGTCACGGCGGCCAGTGCCTTCAGCTCGGAGGCGAACACCAGGCCCTCGCCGCGCCGGAGCAGGAACAGCGGCTTGATGCCGAGCTGGTCGCGGGCGAGCACCAGCTCACCGGTCCGCTCGTCGAAGATCCCGAACGCGAACATGCCGCGCAGCCGGGACAGGCAGTCGGTGCCCCAGCGCCGCCAGGCCTCCAGCAGCACCTCGCTGTCGGAGGTACCGCGGAAGCGCACGCCGGCGGCCGCGAGCTGGGCCCGCAGCTCCGGCGCGTTGTACAGCTCGCCGTTGTACGTCAGGACGAGACCGTCCGAGACCATCGGCTGGGCGCCGGTCTCGGACAGGTCGATGATGGCCAGCCGGCGGTGCCCCAGGTGCACTTCGCCGTCACCGGCGGGGTGGCTGTACCGGCCCGCCCCGTCCGGGCCGCGGTGGGCGAGGGTGTCGGTGAGCCGGTCGGTCACGGCCTTCCCGTCCGGCCAGCGGTACGTGCCTGCGATGCCACACATGTCTACCGCGCCTCCTGGTCGCTGTCCGGGACCCGTCCCGCCCACATCGGCAGCCGCTCCGTCTGCCGCCGGCCCTCTCCCGCTGCCGGGACGGCGTGGGAGGAACCCCCGCCGTTCTGCCGGGGGAGCCGTTCGCCGTGGCCCCGCAGCGCGATGTGCAGCCCGTCCCACAGCGTGCCGTCGGTCCGGTCCCGCGGATCGGGATCGATCAGCACCACGCCGATCACCGGGATCCGCTGGTCCGCGAGCTGCCGCGCCACGGTGTGCAGCCACGCGGCGCTGCCGTGCCCGGCACGCACGACGAGTACGGTCCGGGTGCCGAGGTGCCGCAGGTCGGTCCACGCCGTGCCGGGCGCGACCGAGCCGACGCCGAGCCGGAGCCCCTCGCGCGGTACGGCCTCGGCGTCCTCGTCGCCGACCACGGGCGGGTCGCCCGGCTTCTGGCGGCGGCCCGCGAGCTGCCGTCCGGGCAGGCCGTCGACGACGGCCACGGGCCCCTCCGCCGCCAGTGCCCTGGCGACCCCCAGGGCGAGCGCGCTCGTGCCGCGCGCACAGCCCAGTTCCAGCAGCGACACCGGTTCCGCGGAGCCGCGCACGGTCCGGGCCAGGGACGCGATGAGCCGTTCGCGTGCCGCCCGGGTCCTGCGCCGCTGCCACCGTCCGGCCGGACGGCGGGGTGTGCGGGGCAGCTCCGCGATGACCGAGGCGCCGAGGTTCGCGGCGATCTCCCGGCGCAGCACGGGGCGGTCCGCCACCACCGCGCCGACCGCGGCCACCGCGAGCCCCAGGACGAGCCCGAGGACGAGCCCGATCACGGCGTCGGTGGCAGCGGCCCTGGGCAGGGACCGCCGCACCGGGCGCGGGGCGTCCACGATCTGCGTGCCGGCGACGAGCTGGGGCGTGCCCATCCGCGCCTCCTCGGCGCGCTGGTCGAAGTCGGCGACCCGCGCGCTGAGTTCGGCCCGGCGGGCGAAGAGCGACTCCATGCTCGCCGACGCCTTCGGGTCACTCTGCGGCGGTCCGGCCCCGATCTCCTTGTTGACCTGGGCGAGTTCCTTGCGCATGCGGTCGCGCTGGTCGAGCAGCGCCTCGGACTCGGCCTTCGCGGTCTCCCGCATCCGCCGCACGTGGTCCGCGACGAACGCGTCGGCCAGCGCCCGGGCCCGGGCCACCGCCTCCGCTTCGCTGGCGCCCGTCACATCGATCTGCAGCAGGTTGTTGGTCAGGCCGGTGCCGCGGTAGTCCCGCATGAAGTCCTCGGGATTCTCCCGGGACTTGAGGGACCGCAGGGCCTCGCCGGCGATCCGCGTGGTGTGCAGCAGCGCGGCATCGGTGCGGATCAGCGTTCCGGTGTCGTTCGGCTGGTCCTCCTTGTGCGCGACCAGCACCTTGGTCGTCGCGGCCGGCGGAGGCGGCATCAGGACCGCCACCGCCGCGCCGACCAGAAGCCCCAGCAACGCCAGGGAGCACCACAGACGGCGGCGCCTGCGTACGGCCACCACCAGCGCCTGCAGATCCAGCAGCGGAGCGGCGGCCGACGGCTCCGGTGTCACGTTCGTCGTCATGCCGGGCCTCCCGTCGCGTGGCCGTGCCCGGCGAGCGCCAGAGCGCCCTCGTCCGCGGGACGGCCGGCGGACCGCGTCGGACGGCTCCGGACCGCGCCGGCGACGACGACACCGACGACCTGGTGCCCCGCGTCCGCGCACGCCTCGGCGATCCCGGCCAGTTCCCCGGCGGTCCAGCTGCCCGCGCTGAGCACCACCAGGGCACCGGACTCGGTGTCCCGGTCCGGCACCAGCGGCCTCGGCATCGAGACCTCCACCGCCCGCAGCACGGGGTACCCCCTGCTCGACGAGGCCGGGGAGGGATCGTCCTCGGCCTCGGCCACCAGCCGCTCCGCGGCCCGGCGGGCGATCTCGTCGCCGTCCGGTACGACGACCAGCAGCCGCCGCGAGCCCGGCAGCCGGTCCCGGAGCCGGGCACACACCCGCCGGTAGCGGATCCGCCTGCCGGCCTCGCCGCCGGACGGCTGCGGGTCCGGTACGTCCCACCGGGTGTCGAGGCCCAGCAGCCGGCGGATCCGGGCCCGCGGGCCACGGCCCTCCGGGCGGCCCCCGGACCCGTCACCGGGTACGTCGACGGTGCCCAGCAGCGCCGAGCCCAGCGCCGCGGCGATCTCCGGCGCGGTGCGCGGCCGGCGGCTCATCCGCGCGGCCGCGACATGGCCGATGACCGCGAGCAGCAGGAACAGCACCGCCCCGGCGACGACGAACTGCGTCCTGGTCGGCGCCGCCTCGCCGGTCGGCCGGGCCGCCGGCCCCATGACGACCATGGTGGCCCTCTCGGTCGCCGGGTCGGCCTCGTCCAGTTTCTTCACGGCGTCCTGCAGCGCGGTACGCAGCTTCTCCAGCTCGGTGCGGGCCTGCACGCTCTCCACGGTCTGCCCCGGATCGGCCGCCTCGGCCAGGTCGGTGATGCGGCGGCTGGTCTGCGCCACCATCTTGCGCAGCGCGTCGGGCCCGTCCGCCGATCCGGGGTCGGTGCCGTCGCCCGCGAGCCGCGCGGCGAAGGCGACGAACTGCTGCGCCACCTGGTCGGAGAGCCGCTGCGCACGCTCCGGGGTGTCGGCCGTACCCGAGATCCGGATGATGTTCCCGTCGGTGGCCTTGGCGCTCACCCGGTCCTGCAGTTCCCTGCGGCCGACCCCGGGCCAGCGCAGTGCGGCGGCAGCGCGGTCGACCACCACCGAACTGGTCGCTATCTCCGCCTGGGTCAGCAGCTCGCGCTCCTCCCACTGCCCCGGCAGCAGGACCGACGCCGACGTCGTGTACCGGGGCGGGAACAGCAGGGAGGCGCCGTAGCCGACGAGCGCGCCCACCACCGCGAGGACGGTGAGGAGCCGCCAGCGCCGGCGGAGTATCCGCCCGATCGTGACCAGGCGTATCGTGTCGTCGCTCAACGCCGCGGCCTCTTCCCTGCCCGGCCCGGGGCGCCCTCCGACACCGGAGCGCGGCCACGGCAGGCGGCGGCGTAGGCGGCGAGAAGCGACGCCTGCGAGTTCCGCCAGGAGAGCGGCCCGCCGATCCGCTCCTGGCCGGTCTTGCCCATCCAGGCCCGCTTCTCCGGATCGTCCAGCAGCACCGCGATGAGCCGGGCGAACGCGGCCTCGTCGTCGGCGGGCGCGTAGAGGGCGGCGTCACCGGCGGAGACCCGCGCCTCCTTCAGGTCGAACGAGACGATCGGCCGGCCCATCACCATGTACTCCAGGACCTTGTTCATGGTCGACACGTCGTTGAGCGGATTGCGGGGGTCGGGGGAGAGGCACACGTCCGCGGTGGACAGGTAGCGCACCAGGTCGGCGTCCGGGACGCGCCCGGTGAACTGCACCTGCTCCGCGAGCCCGAGCCGCCGGGACAGCTCCACCATCGCGTCGAAGGTGTCGCCGGCGCCGACGAACACCGCGTGCCAGTCGGTCCGCCCCAGGTCGTCGCGCAGCTTCGCGAGGGCCCGCAAGGCGTAGTCGACGCCGTCCTGCGGGCCCATGACACCGAGATAGCAGAGCAGATGGGGCTTGCCGCGCTTCAGCTCGGGCTCGGACGGGACGGGGTGGAACCGGGCGGTGTCGGGCGCGCTGCGCACCACGAAGACGTCCTCCGGCCGCCGGCCGCCGCGGCGCAGCGCGACGTCCCGGTAGCTCTCGTTCGTGGCGAGCACGACGTCCGCGGCCCGGTAGGTCCGCCGTTCCAGCGCGCACACGGCGCGGTAGAGCAGGTCCTCGCCGCGGCCGAACCGGGAGAGGTACAGCTCGGGTACCAGGTCGTGCTGGTCGAACACGAACCGCGCGCCGCGCCGCTTGAGCCACAGGGCCGGCAGGAACAGCAGGTCGGGCGGGTTGCAGGCGTGGACCACGTCGACCGGGCCGACCTTCCGGGCCAGCCGGAGCGTGTGCCACAACGCCGCTCCGTACTCCCGCAGGTAGCCGGCCGGACCTCCGGTGGCCGCGCGCAACGGGTAGCGGTGGATCCGCACCCCGTCGATCTCCGCCTCCGGCTCCGTGTCCCGCCTGGTCCCCCGGGGGCAGATGACGTGCACCTCCCAGCCCGCGTCCCGCAGCGTCGTGCACTCCTGCCACACCCGCCGGTCGAACGGCACCGACAGGTTCTCCACCAGGATCAGCGCGCGCCGGCCCGACCCTTCACCGCTGACCGCGTCACCAGGCAAGGCCCACGTACCCCGGTTCGGCCCGCCGCGCCTCGGCGTCGGGAAGGCGGACGAGGTCGACGAGCACCGGTCCGTCGCCCTGGGGCAGCGCCGACAGCACGGCCGGGTCCCTGGTTCCGATCAGGCACACCTCGGCGTGGTCCAGCACTTCCCCGACGGACTCCGCGAGGAGCTGCGCGAGGTGCGGCAGCCGGTTCTCGATGTACTCGCGGTTCGCGCCGATCAGCCGGGAGAGGTTCACGTTGGCGTCGTAGATGCGCAGGTCGTACCCCTTGCCGAAGAGCCGCTCCGCCAGCTCGACGAGCGGGCTCTCGCGGAGGTCGTCGGTGCCGGGTTTGAAGGAGAGCCCGAACATCCCTATGCGGCGTCTGCCGGTGCGCTCGACCAGGTCCACCGCGCGTTGCAGGTGTTCGGAGTTGGAGGGCAGCACGTGGGCGAGGATGGGCACCGAGACGTCGGCCCGCTGTGCCGCGTGGACCAGGCTGCGCAGGTCCTTGGGCAGGCAGGAGCCGCCGAAGGCGAAGCCGGGCCGCAGGTAGGCGGGGCTGATGTTGAGCTTGCGGTCGGCCAGGAACACGTCCATCACCTGGTGCGAGTCCACCCCGAGTGCCTGGCACACCGCGCCCAGTTCGTTGGCGAAGCCGATCTTGAGGCCGTGGAAGGCGTTGTCCGCGTACTTGATCGCCTCGGCCGTCGGGACCGGCACCCGGAACACCTCGCCGGGCAGGCCGTCGTACAACGCCGCCACCGCGTCACCGCTCGCCGTGTCCAGCTCGCCGATGACGGTCTTCGGCGGATCGAAGAAGTCCCGCACACTGGTGCCCTCGCGCAGGAACTCCGGGTTGACCGCGACCCCGATGTCCACTCCGGCGGTACCGCCGACGTACTTCTCCAGGATCGGCACCAGCAGGTTCAGGCAGGTGCCCGGGAGCATGGTGCTGCGGAAGACGACGGTGTGCCGCCCGCCCCGCTCGGCCAGCGCCGCGCCGATCTCCTCGGTGACCCGCTCCAGGTACGTGGTGCACAGGCTGCCGTTGGGCTCCGACGGCGTCCCCACGCAGACCAGCGACACCTCGCTGCCCATGATCGCCTCGCGGACGTCGCGGGTTGCGCGCAGCGCCCCGGCCGCCACGACCTCGGCGGTGAGTTCGCCGATCCGTTCCTCGACCACCGGGGCCCTGCCGTCGTTGACCAGGTCGACCTTCACCTGGTTCACGTCCACCCCGATGACCTCGTGTCCCATGCTGGCCAGGCACGCGGCCGACACGCAGCCCACGTAGCCGAGCCCGAAAACGCTGACTCTCATGATCTGTTCCTCCCCCCAAGGCAGGCCGTCCGGCCTGCGGTTCGCGCGCCGGGCCGGACGACGGCCCCCTCGCATCAGTAGGCGCCCTGCCCGTAGAGCACCGCACGCAGCGTCTTCCACAAGATCACTGTGTCCAGGGCGAGCGACCAGTCCTCCACGTACCGCAGGTCCAGCCGGACCGCCTCCTCCCACGACAGGTCGCTGCGTCCGCTGATCTGCCACAGGCCGGTGAGCCCGGGCTTGACCAGCAGCCGCCGCCGGATGTCCGGGTCGTACGCGGCGCACTCCTCCGGCAGCGGCGGCCGGGGGCCGACGAGCGACATGGATCCGGTGAGCACGTTGAAGAGCTGCGGCAGTTCGTCGAGCGAGTACCGGCGCAGCACCGCTCCCACCCGGGTCACCCGCGGATCCCGGCGCATCTTGAACAGCGGACCGGCGCCCTCGTTGCGGTGGGCCAGCTGGGCGCGTGCCCGGTCGGCCCCGACCACCATGGTGCGGAACTTGTACATGGTGAACTCGTGACCGTCCTTGCCGACCCGGCGCTGCCGGTAGAACGCCCCGCCCCGGCTGCCCGCCACCACGAGCAGCCCGACCAACACCATCAGCGGCGCGAACAGCACCAGCAGGACCGCCGCGCCCATCCGGTCGACGACTCCCTTGACCGCCCGGCGGCCGCCGGTGAAGGTCGGCATGCTGACCCGCAGCAGCGGGATCCCGAGTACCGCGTCGACGTGCAGCCGCGGGCCGGCCACCTCCATCAGCACGGGGGCCACGACCATCTCGGCGTCGCTGCCCTCCAGTTTCCAGGCCAGCCGTTGCAGCCGGTCCGGCGACCAGTGCGGGTCCGGTGTGACCGCGACGACCCGGTAGCCGTCGCGGCGGACGTGGTGGGCGACGTCCGCCAGCCGTCCGACGATCGGTACGCCGTCCAGGTCGTCGCCGTCGAGTCCGGGACCGTCCGTCGTGCAGACCGCGTCCACGCGCCAGCCGAGGTGCGGGAACTTGCGGGTGCGCACGATCAGGTCGCGTACGGTGGCCGCGCTTCCGGCGGCGAGCACCGGTCTCAGGCACCGTCCTTCCTTCCGGTGTCCGTGCAGCCACAGACGCAGCAGATACCGCGCGGTCATGGTGACGAGCGCGATGGCCGGGATGGCCACGAAGATCCAGAGTTTGATGTTGCGCGAGGTGAGGGCGATCCCGCCGAGCGCCAGGACGACGGTCGCCGTGAACAGCGAGCGTCCGAGCCGCCGGAATTCCTCGGCGCCCTGGCCGAGTACGGCCGGAGCCCACGAACGGCTCACCGCGAGCGAACCCAGCACCAGCAGTTCGGTGCCGAATGCGAGAATCCCCCACTTCTCGTGCCAGTTGGCCGCGTCCCGGGCCCCGAAGAAATTGCCGATCGCCGCCACCACGACGGCGGTGGCCACGGTGTCGCTGATGATCACGGTACGGCGGTACCGCTGCTCCCACTCGATCGCGGGCCGGCTGATTGCCCCGTCCGACAGACGCTCGCGCGCCGACGGAACAGGGCGGACAAGTCCCCCTTGCCGCACAGAACCCCCCCAGGTCCCAGTGGTTCGACGTGTTCGCCCAACACTGTTCCTCCCCATCGGGAGGCCCCCGCCTCCCGCACCGCCCCTCCTTTCGGGAGGCGCCCCACGCATGCCGTCCCGGCTATTTCCCAGTTATTCGAACAACTCTTCCCGGCCGCAGCGCATTCGCGCGTCCTGTCGGATGACGAGGTGTTCGAAAACTCGCCGAATCCCCGGGTGCTCCCCACACCCGAGGCCCCCTTTCGAGCTCCAGGAATCGATCACCTGTACCTCACGCCCCGGGAGCGCGACCGCCGGCTATCCGGAACGCCGAACCTGAAGATCGTTATTGGTTGCCATGTGCCCGAACGGCTGAAGCACGGTCAATCTAGACCATCGGAACCGGTATGGAGAGGGGATGTGTGGAATTTGTGCTCAGGCTTTGGGAGCGGTCCTCGGATCGGTGCCCTCTCGAAGATGAATTCGCGCCAGCGCACGCCCGTGATTGGCCTGTACGCGACCGTCACCTCGTCTGCCGCGCCGTTCCGGCTTGATCGGTCGCTCTTCAACAACCCCGCGCGGCACGGCAGTTAGGGTAGGGACTGGTGTGTCCACGACAGTCAGGTGAGGGGCGTGACCATGATGCCGACCGGCCAGGCGATGAGCTCGTACCGGAAGGAACGACTTCATGGCGACACGTGAAGAGCCCCGAAAGGAGTTGCTCGACGCGAGCGACGCGACCATCGAGGACGCCGTCCGGTACGCCGACCCGATGGTGCTGCGGGGCCTGCTGTACCAACTGACCGGGGACGAGGAGGTCACTGCGATGCGGGTGACGACCGTACCGGCGGGCGCCCTCGCCATGCAGGTCCTCCACCGCGACGAGGACATCGCGCTGCTCCGGCGGAAGTCGGCGCGGTTCCTGAGGGCGTACCGCGACGCGGGAGCCGGTGCCATCGGACCCGGACCGGCCGAGCGCCTGCCGGTCAGCCTGACGCTCGCGGCCGGCCAGGACATCCCCGACGAGGACATGGGGCTGTGGCTGGAGGACCTCGCCCTGGACCCGTGGGCCCGCTCCCTGCGGTGGCAGGGGCCACCGCCCCGCGAGCGGCTGGACGACTTCCACGTCACGGTGATCGGCGCCGGCCTCGGAGGCCTCAACGCCGCGGTCCAGCTCAAGCGGGCGGGCATCGCCCACACCGTGATCGAGAAGAACTCCGGTGTCGGCGGCACCTGGTGGGAGAACCGCTACCCGGGCTGCCGCGTCGACTCCCCGAGCCGCGCGTACACACACCTGTACGGCGTCGACTTCGGCTACCCGTACCCCTTCTGCCCGGCGGAGAAGAACGCCGAGTACCTGGACTGGGTCGCCGACGAGTTCGACGTGCGCACCGGCATCGTGTTCGACACGGAGGTGCGCGCGATGGACTGGGACGAGGACTCCGGGACCTGGGCGATCCACGTCACCGGCCCGCAGGGGGAGTACACGGTCCGCTCGAACGCGGTCATCTCAGCCGTGGGTTTCCTCAACCGGCCGAACGTCCCCCGGATCGAGGGAGCCGAGGAGTTCGCCGGCCCCTCCTGGCACACGGCCCGGTGGCCCCGGGACGCCGACCTGGCCGGCAAGCGGATCGCGGTCGTCGGAACGGGCTGCACGGGCTACCAGCTCATCCCCGAGCTGGCCCTCAAGGCCGGGCACGTCACCGTCTTCCAGCGCACGCCGCAGTGGCTGTTCGGCGTGCCCGGCTACCGCTCGCCCTTCCCCGAGCAGGTCACCTGGCTCGACCGGAACATGCCGTACCACACCAACTTCATGCGCTTCCGCGCGACGTACGCGACCGAGGCGCTGGCGAGCGTGACCGAGATCGACCCCGACTTCGACGACCCGCACGCCCTGAGCGCCGCGAACAAGGCGGCCAGGGACAACGCCTTGGCCTTCCTCGAAGGCAAGCTGGGCGATCCCCGGCTCGTGGAGAGGATGACGCCCCCGCATCCCGTGCTCTCGGCGCGACCGGTCCTGGTGGACCCCGAGTACAGCGTCCTCGACGCCGTGCAGCGGGACGACGTCACCCTCGTCACCGACGGCATCCGCCGGATCGACCGCACGGGGATCGAGACGCGGGACGGCACCCGGCACGAGCTGGACGCGATCGTCTACGCGACCGGCTTCCGCGCCAGGGACTACCTGTTCCCCATGAAGATCACCGGGCGCGGCGGGCTGACGCTGGACGAGCTGTGGAGCGAGGACGGGGCACGTGCCTACAAGGGCTGCATGATGCCGGGCTTCCCGAACCTGTGGACCGTCTACGGCCCGAACACCAGCAGCATGCTCAACATCCCCACCTACCACGAACTGATCACGGTCCACGCCCTCGAATGCATCGAGCGCCTGGTGCGCGACGGCAAGAAGGCGATCACGGTGAGGGAAGAGCCGTACCGGCGGTTCAACGAGGAGGTCGACCGGCGCAACCTCACCAAGACCTGGAGCGACCCCCGCGCCCGCACCTATTACTGGACGGAGGCGGGCCGCACGGCGACCCAGTGCCCCTTCTCGGCCGGCGAGGTGTGGCGCTTCCTGCGCCACCCGGACTTCGCGGACCTGGAGATCCGCTGAGCCCGGTGACCGGTCACCACACCCTCGCCGTGCGGGCGTACGGCTCGCGCCGCTCGGTCAGAGCTCGCTGTCCGCGAAGCCCTCGCCGTCCAGGCCGCTCGTGTCGATGTCGGGCTCGCCCATCGCCGCGCCGCCGAAGAAGCCCTGTGCCATCTCGCCCAGGTCCAGCTCCTTGGCGCCGGCCGGAGCGGTGGGCCTGGCGCCCTCGCTCATCCGCAGGGTCAGGCCCAGCTTCTTGACCTTGGCGTCCTCGGCCAGCTTGGCGAGGTCCACGTCCACCTCGGTCAGCTCACCGTTCTTGAGCATGAAGTCCGCCGTCACCTTCTTGTCGGGGGCGTCCTTCAGGTCCTTGTCCGTCGGCAGCTCCATGCCCGGCGGCAGGTCCTTCGCCAGGGGGCGGATCTCGCCGAACAGCTCGGTGACGAGCGAGCGGAAGGGGGCCGTGGCGGTGACGTGCTCGGTGCCGTCCTCGCCGCCGGCGGTCTTGAAGGTGACCTCACGGGCGACGACCTTGCGCAGGGCCTCCGCGAGCTTCTTCTGCGTCCTGGCGTCGAAGGACGGCTCGGGAACGGGAGCGCCCCCGGCCTCCTTGCCCTTGCCGGAGGCCTTCTCCATGTCCTTGACGCTGAACTTCACCCACTTGCCCTCCAGAACGTCCTTGAACGCCCCGGCCTCCGGGGGCAGGTCGTCGGCGGAGGGGATGGGGCTGCCGGTCACCTTGCCGACGGTGTGCATGTCGGCGCGGACGTAGGCGACGTCGCCGATCACCCGGTACTCGACGAGGTCGCCCTCCGGGCTGCTGACCTTCATGGCCATGCCGACGAGATCCTTGTCGCCGGAGTCCTCGAGCGGCTTCTTCGACTGCACGGTCAGGGTGACCTTCGCGCCGCTGAGCATGTCGGCGGCCTCGTCCGGAATCTCCTCGCCGGGCTCGGGGTCGGACTTGGCGTCCAGCGCCTTCAGGGACGCGGCATCGGTGTCCAGGTCCAGCTCGAAGGAGATCTGCTTCTTCTTGCCGAGCTTGTCGAAGGCCTGGTCGAGCTTCTTGCCGGCGGAAAGCTGCTCCACCGTTCCGCAGGCGGCGGACCCCGCGAGGACGACACCGACGACGGCGGCGGCGGTCAGGGTCTTGTGTATGGCGCTGATGATGGTCTCCTGGTAAGTCCGATCACTACATGATCGATCAGAAGACTCACGACCTGCCCGGATGGTTGCCCCGGCTGAGAGAAACGGTTCTCACGCCCGCGGCCAGGTTTTACCGTCCCGTGGTTGTCGCGCCGAACGGGCTCGTCGGACTCTTGGTCACCATGCCGTCGGGCAGCTGGTTCTGCTGGTCACGGGGGGGTTCAGGGGCCCCCGCGCTGAGCGGGGATGGTTCATGCACCTGGAGTTCCGGCACCTGCGTGTCCTGCTCACGGTCGCCGAGGCCGGCAGCATCCGGAGGGCCGCCGCACGGCTGCAGCTCTCGCAGCCGGCCATGAGCGCCCAGCTGAAACGGATCGAACAGGAGCTGGGCGGCCCGCTCTTCGTGCGCGGTGCCGACGGGGTGAAGCCGAACGAGAGCGGGCAGTACGTGCTGCGCTGCGCCCGCGACCTCGTCGCGGGCTTCGACCGGCTGCGCGCGCACGCGCGGTCGGCGGCCGAGGCGGACCGCCGGGCCGCCGCCCCGCTGCGGGCGGGCGGAACCGCCGGCCCGCTGGTGTCCCTGCTGCTCTCCGCCCTCTTCGAACTCGTCCCGGAACGCCGGCTCACCATCGACGCCCGCCGCTCCGTGCACACCCTGGTCAAATCGCTGAGCCTGTCGAAGTGCGACATCGCGGTGTTCGGCGAGTTCCCGGGCTTCCCCCTCCCGGTCGGCGAGTCGGTGGTGACCCGTACCCTGCTCCGCGAACCGGTCTTCGTCCTGCTCGCCGAGGACCACCCGCTGGCCCGCCAGGAGACGGTCGCCCTCCATGAACTGGCGGAGGAGGACTGGGCGATGCCGGAGGCCGACGAGAGCGGTGTGCACGCGTACCTCCACCTCACCTGCCAGTCGGCGGGTTTCACCCCGCGCATCGCCCATGTGACGCCGGACCTGTCCGTGGCGCAGATCCTGGTCACCGGCCGGCGTGCCGTCTGCGGGGTGTGGCCGACCGCCGACGTCTCCGCGCAGGGCACCGTGCAACGGCCGCTCGTGGACGTCCCGTTCCACCGGCGGCTGGTGCTGGCCTGGAACAGGGAGTCGTTCCCGTCGGAGCTGGCCGACGCGGCGTGCGAGCGTCTGCTGGCCGCCTATCTGTCGCTGGTGCGGCAGCGGCCGCAGTATCTGGCCTGGTGGGAGGGCGGGGGAGCGGAGTTCGCGCTCGGCGGGGACGGCTGACCGGCCGGGTCGCGACCTCCGCGCCGTATAGCTCCGGGGTTGTATCCCAGATGGGATCACGTCAGGAACATGTCACCTGGTGAACACTTCGCGTCAACGTCCACGGGACGTCGTCACCCCACGACGAGCGAAGGAATCTCCCCGTCATGCCCCGTCCTCTTCTCGCCCTTTCCGCGATGGTCGCCGCCGGCGTCATCACCACGGGTGCGTCGGCCGTACCCGCCTACTCGCAGTCCCACGCGGCACGGAGCACCACCTCCGTCCGCGACACGGCGATATCCCACGCCAAGGCGAACGTGACCCGGCACGCCGACACCTTCGGGTTCGGTGCCGGCCAGACGCTCAAGGTGAAGGACGTCGTGATCGACGCCGACGGCACGCAGCACGTCCGCTTCGAGCGGACCTACCGCGGACTCCCCGTCGTCGGCGGCGACTTCGTGGTCCACCAGAAGGCCGACGGCTCGCTCAAGGGATCCACCCGCGCCAAGGCCCACAAGGTGGCGCTCGCCTCCGTCACCCCCGCCGTCGACGCCAAGGGCACCGCCGCCAAGGCCCTGAAGCGTTCGCACGGGCTGGTGCGCCAGGCCAGGTCCACCCCCGAGCTGATCGTGTGGGCCGCCGACGGCACCCCGCGCCTGGCCTGGCGCACCACCGTGCAGGGCCTGGGCGACACGGGCCAGCCGCACGGCGAGGTCTTCGTCACCGACGCCGCCACCGGCGCGGCGATCGAGAACTACGACGCCGAGCGCGAGTCGACCGGCACCGGCCACTCCGAGTACACCGGTGACGTCACCCTCGACACCACCCAGCGGGCCGACGGCACCTTCTCCCTGACCGACCCGGTGCGCGGCCACGTCACCAAGGACGCGCACAACGCCTCCTCCTCGTCCCTCAACGCCTCCTCCGGCACCCTGTTCACCGACGCCGACAACGTCTGGGGCGACGGCAGGAAGTTCTCCACCGACCGGGCCACCGCCGCCGTCGACGCGCACGCCAACACCGCCGAGACGTTCGACTACTACAAGACGACCTTCGGCCGCAACGGCATCAAGAACGACGGCCGCGGCGCCACCGTCTTCGTCCACGTCGGCACCAACTGGGACAACGCCCAGTGGTCGGACTCCTGCTTCTGCATGATGACCGGCGACGGCGACGGCAGCACCGACCCCGAGCAGGTCGACCTCGACACCATGGGACACGAGATGACCCACGGCGTCACCTCGGCCACCGCCAACCTGCGCTACAGCGGCGAGTCCGGTGGCCTGAACGAGGCCACCAGCGACATCCTCGGCACCATGGTCGAGTGGTACGCCCGCAACCCGGTGGACACCCCGGACTACCTCTTCAGCGACCAGTCCACCCCGCCGTGGCTGCGCCGCTTCGACAAGCCGTCCCTGGACGGCCGCTCCGCCGACTGCTGGTCGAAGTCGGTCGGCCGGCTCGACGTGCACTACTCCTCGGGCGTCGGCAACCACTGGTTCTACCTCGCGAGTGAGGGCAGCGGCGCCAAGACCGTCAACGGCGTCTCCTACAACAGCCCCACCTGCAACGGCTCCACCGTCACCGGCATCGGCAACCAGAAGGCCTCCGCCATCTGGTACCGGGCGCTGACCGTCTACATGACCTCCACCACGGACTACAAGGGCGCCCGGACCGCGACGCTGAACGCGGCGAAGGACCTCTACGGCGCCACCGGCCCCGAGTACACCACCGTGGCCGCCGCCTGGAGCGCCGTCGGCGTCTCCTGACCCCACCCCGGTCAGCGGGCCCCGCCCGCCTCCGTCTCGTGGACCTTCTCCACGACGGTGTCCTCCGGCCCCACCGGCCGTCCGTCCGCCGCCCGGACCCGCACCGGGCGCAACGGGCGGCTGGTGCGGCGGTCCAGCAGGCGGGAGTGGTCCTCCCCGGGGGCGAAGCACTGCTCCTCGCCCCACTGGCGCAGGGCGACGATCACCGGGAACAGGGCGCGGCCCTTGTCCGTGAGGAGGTACTCGCGGTGGGGCCCGCCGTCCGGTGCGGGCGCGCCGCGCAGCACCCCGGCCTCCTCCAGCGCGCGCAGCCGGGCCGCCAGGATGTTCTTGGCGATGCCGAGGCTGCGCCGGAATTCGCCGAACCGGCGGCTGCCGTCGAAGGCGTCCCGCACGATCAGCAGGGACCACCAGTCGCCGATCGCGTTCACCGACCGGGCCACGGGGCAGGGGTCGGCGTCGAAACGGGTGCGGGCGACCATCCGCGGCTCCTCTCCTCCGGCGCACCCCCTCCAGGTGCGGTTGCAACATGCTACCTCGCACGGCTACGGTCATGCCGGTAGCAAGATGCAACCAAGGGGAGAGGGGTGTCGGTGTGGCGATCCAGTGCCCGGACGCGGTCGGCGGGTGCGGCGGGACAGCCGGCCACGAGGCGCACACCGAAGCGCCGGCACCGGACGCGTCACCGCCCGCCCGGGTCCTCCCCCTGCTCGCCCTCGCCTGCGGCAGCTCCGTCGCCACCGTCTACTTCGCCCAGCCCCTGCTGGTGACCCTCGGCGAGCGGTTCGCGCTCGGCGCGGGACTGCTCGGCGCGATCGTCACCGTGACCCAGCTCGGCTACGCGGCCGGCCTGCTGACGCTCGTGCCGCTCGGCGACCTGGTCGGTCACCGGCGGCTGGTCACCGCCCAGCTCGGGCTGCTGGCGCTCGCCCTGCTGGCCGCCGGACTGGCGCCGGGCGTCGTGGCGCTGCTCGGCGCACTCGCCCTGGTCGGGCTGCTCGCCGTCGTCGCCCAGACGATGGTCGCGGCCGCCGCCGCCCTGAGCCCGCCCGCCCGGCGTGGCCGCGCCGTCGGAACGGTCACCGGCGGCATCGTCACCGGCATCCTGCTGGCCCGCGCCGCCGCCGGCGTCCTCGCCGACCTGGCCGGCTGGCGGGCGGTCTACCTGACGTCCGCGGGCGTCACCGCCGTCCTCGCCCTGCTGCTGCGCCGTGCGCTGCCGCCGGGCGCGCCGGCCGCGGGGGTGCGCGAGGTGTCGTACGGGCGGCTCGTGGCCTCGACCGTCACCCTGTTCGCCCGTCATCCGCTGCTGCGGATCCGGGGCGCCCTCGCCCTGCTGGTGTTCGCGGCCTTCAGCACGCTGTGGAGCGGGGTGGCGCAGCCGCTGAGCGGGCCGCCGTGGTCGCTGTCGCACACCGCGATCGGTGCGTTCGGGCTCGCCGGAGCCGCCGGGGCCGTCGCGGCCCGGGCGGCCGGGCGCTGGAACGACCGGGGGCTCGCCCAGCGCACGACCGGCGCCGGCCTCGCCCTGCTGGCGCTGTCCTGGCTCCCGATCGCCCTGACCGGGCAGTCGCTGTGGGCGCTCGCGGCCGGCGCCGTCCTGCTGGACTTCGCCGTGCAGGCCGTCCACGTCACCAACCAGACCCTGGTCCACGCCGTCCGGCCCGACGCGGGCAGCAGGATCATCGGCGGCTACATGGTCTTCTACTCGGCGGGCAGCGCCCTCGGCGCCCTCGGCTCCTCCCTGGCCTACGCGGCGGCGGGCTGGCCGGCCGTGTCCGCGCTCGGCGCAGCCTTCAGTCTGGCCGCCCTGCTCCTGTGGGCGACGACCCGGCGACGTCCGGTGACCGGTGACCGGTGACCGGTGGCCTCCAGTGCCGGGAGCCCCCGTCACCGGCCCCGTGCGGACGGGCGCGACACAGCCGCCGGCCGGGCGCCGGAGAGGATGCGGCGGCATGTCCGGAAAGGTCCGGAGTGTCCACCAGTCGGACCGGATGGTGTGCCGCCCGGATCTGGGACGACCATGGATGGGGAGAACGCCCGCCGGTACCGCACGAGCCATGGCGCCGAGCGGGAGGGAGGATGGGGCATGGGCACGACGGACTCCTCCCGGGCAGGCGACGCCCGGCCGGCGGCAGGCCACGCCGCGCCGCCCAGTGGGCTGCTCGATCTGCTGAGCGTCGCCGCGGTGGTGCTGAACACGAGCGGCCAGGTCGTCTTCTGGAGCACGAAGGCCGAGGAACTGTTCGGCTACACCGCGACGGAGGCGCTCGGCCAGTACGCGGCTCCGCTGACCATCCACGAGGAGCACCGGGACGAAGTGGTCAGGCTGTTCGCCGAGGTCATGGAGTCCGGCACCGACTGGGCCGGGGCCTTCCCGATCCGGCACAAGGACGGCAGCACCCGAATGGTGGAGTTCCGCAACATGCGGCTGCTGGACGACCTCGGCGACACCTACGTCCTCGGTCTCGCCGCGGACCAGGCGGCGGTGGAGCGGATCGAGCGGGACGCCGCCCTGGCCATGCGCCTGGTGTCTCAGTCCCCGGTCGGCCTCGCGATCCTCGACCCGCAGCTGCGCTACCTCGCCGTCAACCCCGCCCTCGAACGCATCACCGGCCAGGGCGCCGCCGACCGTCTCGGCCGGCCGGTCGGCGAGGTCCTGACCTACCTGGACACGGACCCGGAGGCACGGCTGCGCCGGGTCCTGGAGACGGGCGAGTCGGTCGTGGACCGGGACATCGTCTGCCATCCCCCCGTCGACCCGGACCACGAGCACGCCTGGTCGGTCTCGTACTACCGGCTGGAGGACTCCGGCGGGCGCGTGCTGGGCCTGGCCTACTCCGTCATCGACGTCACCGAGCGCCACCAGGCCGCTGCCGAGGCGGCGCAGGCCCGGCAGCGGCTGGCACTGATCGCCAGGGCGTCCGCGTCCGTGGGGACCACCCTCGACCTGGAGACGACGGCGTGCGAGCTGGCCGAGGTCGTCGTGCCGGCCCTCGCCGACGTGGCGGCCGTGGACGTCCTGGACAGTGCCCTCGACGGCCGGACCGCGTCGCACGACGGCCCGGCCCGCTTCCGCGCCCTCGCCATCAGCGCCTCCCACGCCACCGAGGCCGTCCGCGCCGCCGACCCGCCGGGGGAACTCGCCACCTACGACAGCGACCGGCTCATCACCCAGTGCGTGCGCACCCGCCAACCGGTCCTGCTGCCCCACACCAGTCGCGACGACCTGGACCGCATCGCCCGCCACGGCGAGGCCGCCGCCCATCTCGCGGCGGCCGGTGTGCACTCGTACCTGGCCGTACCGCTGCTCGCCCGGGGCGAGGTCCTCGGCGCCCTCGACCTCAAACGCACCCGGAACCGGGCACCGTTCGACGACGACGACCTGTTCCTCGCCTGGGAGCTGGCCGCGCGCGCCGCGGTCTGCATCGACAACGCGCGCGGATACCAGGCCCAGCGCCATGCGGCCCTCACGCTCCAGCGCAGTCTGCTGCCCGAACCCCCGTCGCGCGTGCCCGGACTGGAGGTCGCCTGCCGCTACCAGCCGGCCGGGGTCACGAGCGAGATCGGCGGCGACTGGTACGACGCCATCCCGCTGCGGGGCGACAAGACGGCGCTGGTCGTCGGGGACGTCATGGGCAGCGGTATCACGGCCGCCGCCACGATGGGCCAACTCCGCAGCGCCGCCCGGGCCTTCGCCGAACTCGCCCTTCCCCCGGCGGAGGCGCTGGGCCACCTGGACCATCTGACCGAAGGGATCGAGCAGGCCATCACCACCTGCATCTACTGCGTCTACGACCCCGGCCGCGGCGAGTGCGAGATCTGCCTCGCCGGTCACCTGCCGCCGGCCCTGATGCGACCCGGCCGCCCGGCCCGGCTTCTCGACCTGCCCACCGGGGCGCCGCTCGGTGTCGGCGGGGTCCCCTTCGAGGCCACCACCCTCCCCTTCGGCCCCGGCGACGAGCTGGTCCTCTACACGGACGGCCTGGTCGAGACCCGGAGCGAACCCATCGACGCCCGCCTGCGCACCCTGCTCGACGCCCTCACCGCGACGCGGGGCCGCGATCTGCAGGACGGCTGCGACCGCATCCTGCGGATGCTCCGGCCGCCCGGCGGCGACGACGACGTGGCCCTGCTCATCGCCCGGGCCCTGCCCTGAGCGGGCCGGGACACCGGCCGCGCCCGGGCGCCGGGCGTGTTCGAGGCAGCCGCGGCTCAGCGGCCGCGTGACCGGCACCGCCGGGCCCTTGCGTCAGTCGCTGTGGACGCCGACCTCGTAGAGCGAGTAACCCCACTGGGTGCCTCGCTCCGTGCCCGCGACACGGACGTAGCGCGCCGGTGTCCCGGCGAAGCGCGCGGTGTCGAGGCCGCCGTCGCCCGTGGTGGTCGACCAGACCGTCCGCCAGTTCGTGCCGTCGGTGGAGAGCTGGATGCCGTACGCCTTCGCGTACGCCCGCTCCCAGTCGAGCGTGACCCGGCCGACCCGGTGGGTGGAGCCCAGGTCGATCCGCAGCCACTGGTCGTCGCTCCACTCGCTGGCCCAGCGGGTGTCCCGGCTGCCGTCGACGGCGCGACCGGGGGCGTAGTTGGTGAAGGGGTTCCACCACTCCGCCGAACTGGCCGTGGCGGCCGCCCCCTGGGCGAGGTCGGCCCCCGCCTCGTGCCGCTCGGTCGCCCCCCACGTGTCGAGGTAGGACTCGGCGCCCCGGAACAGGTCCTTCACCACGTCCCCGCCGCCGACGCGCCGGATGTCCTCGATCCAGTCCGGGACGAGACCGTAGTGCGCGGCCCCGTCGGTGTTCAGGTCCCAGGTGCGCTCACCGGTGGTCACCCGGTCGATGACGGAACCTCCGTCGACGCTGCGGAAGGGGTAGGTGACCTTGTCCGGCGCGTCCGCGCCCCGGGGCCCCGGCCAGCCGCCGACGCCGTTCATGTCCGTGCCGTACCCGTAGCCGACGCCGTACTTGTCCCGCAGCGCCTTGGTGCGGTTCGCCTCGGCGACGAAGCCCTGCGAGCCGTTCATGTACTGGGCGGCGAAACCGCCGAGCCCGTAGACCCGGTCGGTCCAGTTCATGTCCATCCAGCTGTGCGAGGAGATCACGCCCGGGTAGGACGCGGAGTCGAAGATGTCGAGCGCGCGGCCGACGGCCTTGACGCTCATGTGGTCGATCTCCAGCATCATCTTGCGCTTCATCATGCCCCGCACGGCGTACTCGCCGAGGTCGGTGAGCCCCCGTACGTTGCACCGGGCGCCCGCGTCGTACGAGGGAACGCTCACGCCCGCCGGGAGCTTCGCCTCGGCCCCGGGCGCCGCGGCGGAGCCGATGGGGTTGTCGGCCTGCGGCCCCGTGCACTTCTCCGTCTTCCAGAAGGTGCCGGTGGACAGGAACTGCCCCACGTTGATGGCCGTTCCGAGGCTGCCCGAGTCGAAACGCACCCCGCACAGCGCGTTGTCGAACTTGTGGCACAGGAACATGCTGCGCACGCCCAGCGCGTACAGCTCGTCGAGGCCGGCGTCGATGTCCTTGCGGTCGCACTGCGGGACGTCCAGGATCTGCTTGCAGCCGAAGGGCTCGGAGGTCTCCACGCCCAGCACGACCGCCAGCTTGCCCTGCCGGACGACCTCGCGGGCCTGCGCGCTGTCGGTGACGATGCGGAACCAGCCCTTGCCCGGACCGCCGTACATCCGGTCGACGTAGGCCTGGAGGTCGTAACTCAGCTTCGCCTGGAGCCGGATGGACGTCATCTCGTCGCAACCGCGGTCCTTGAAGAAGTACACCGAGCAGATCACGCCGTTGGTGACGAGGTCGTTGACGAGCACCCGCTGGCCGCCGCGCCAGGCCCGTTCCACCCACGCGTAGTAGTTCTGCTGGTGGGTCAGCGAGTCGTGCGCCGGCCAGTCCTTGAAGGTGGGCCAGCCGACCGGGTCGTGCCTGCCGTCACCGCCCTTGGTGATGAAGTCGAACACGGCCAGCGAGCCGTCGGGGTAGTGCTCGGGACAGTCCTTGAGCGCGTCGGCGATCCCCGCCTCGGAGAAGACCTTGCCGCAGATGAGCCGGCCGCCGAAGGCCTCGTTGGCGAACAGGTGGTCGTGGGCGTCCACGAACCCGCGCACCTCTCCCTGGCCGTTCGTGCCCGTGAACGGCTCGCCGGTGACGCCGATCCCGGAGTCCGGCGACGGCCGTGCGCTCGGCACCCACCAGTCGTTCCCGGCCGCCGAACTCGGGGTGGGGCCGAGCACGGCGGCGAGGACGAGGAGGAGCAGCGAGACTACGGTGACGTCTGTGCGTCGGCGGTACGGGCGGCTGGTCATGGCCACGGCCCACGTCCCTCGGTCGACGGAAACCTGTTTGTCATGTCTGCGTAAACCGTGCGCCATGAGGATGGGTGGTGCCGCCTCCCGAGTCAAGACGCGGGCCGCGGGGTCGGCCGCGGGTATGCTGCCCGGCCCGCTCTCCGGTTACTCGCCCGTAGTAATAAGCTGGAGGGACGTGGGAACCGTACGTAGACGACCGCGCCGGACCGCGGCTCGAGGGTGAGGGAGCGACCGATGACATCGGAGACCGAGCGGGCCGTACTCGCGGGCGGTTGTTTCTGGGGCATGCAGGACCTGATCCGCAGGCAGCCGGGCGTGGTGTCCACCCGCGTCGGGTACAGCGGCGGCGACACGCCGAACGCCACCTACCGTGACCACGGCGACCACGCCGAGGCCATCGAGATCCTCTTCGATCCGGCGGTCACGAGCTACCGCGACATCCTGGAGTTCTTCTTCCAGATCCACGACCCGACGACGAAGGACCGCCAGGGCAACGACATCGGGCGCAGCTACCGCTCCGCCATCTACTACACCGACGAGGAGCAGCACCGCGTCGCCCTGGACACCATCGCGGACGTCGAGGCGAGCGGTCTGTGGCCGGGCAAGGTGGTCACCGAGGTCGAGCCCGTGGGCGACTTCTGGGAGGCCGAGCCGGAGCACCAGGACTACCTGGAACGCTATCCGGACGGCTACACCTGCCACTTCCCGCGCCCCGGCTGGAAGCTGCCGCGCCGGGCCTCGTCCCCGGCGAGCTGAAGGCGCTCCCCGCTCACGCCCTGCGCCGCCGCCGGATCGGCTCCCCCACGCGGTGCAGGTGCGTCAGCGCCTCGCGGTAGGACCGGATCAGTCCGGTCTCGTGGTACGGCACCCCGATCTCGGCGCAGTACTGCCGCACGACGACCCGCGCCCGGCGCAGATGGACCGTGGGCATGCTCGGGAACAGATGGTGCTCGATCTGGTAGTTGAGCCCGCCCAGCATCATGTCGGTGAGCCTGCCGCCGCGCACGTTGCGGGAGGTCAGGACCTGGCGGCGCAGGAAGTCGAGCCGCTGGTCACCGGTGAGCGTCGGCATGCCCTTGTGGTTGGGGGCGAAGGTGCAGCCCAGGTAGACGCCGAACAGGCACTGGTTCACGGCGAGGAACGCCACCGCCTTGCCCGGCGGCAGCACCAGGAACAGGGCGGAGAGCACGGCGGCGAAGTGCAGCAGGAGCAGCGCGCCCTCCAGCACCCGGTTCTTCATGAACGGTGAGCGCAGCGCCCGCACGCTCGCGACGTGCAGGTTGAAGCCCTCCAGGGTCAGCAACGGGAAGAACAGCAGCGCCTGGTGCCCCCCGAGGAGGCGGGCCAGGCCCCGGCTGGCGCGGGCCTGCTCGGCGGACCACACCAGGATGTCCGGTGCGACGTCCGGATCGAGTTCCTCGTGGTTGGGGTGCGCGTGGTGGCGGGTGTGCTTGTTCATCCACCACCCGTAGCTCATGCCGATACCGAGGTTGCCGAACAGCCGCCCCCCGATCTCGCCGTGCCGGCGCCGCCGGAAGACCTGACCGTGTGCCAGGTCGTGCGCCACCAGGGCGACCTGCCCGAACACGAGGGCCAGGAAGGCGGCCACGGCCAGTTGCCACCAGGTGTCGCCGAGAGCGAGGAAGGCCGCCCAGCCGGCGGCGAAGGAACCGGTCACCAGAGCGAGCCGCACCGTGTAGTAGCCGGGGCGCCGCCGCAGCAGACCGGCCTCGGTGATCCGCCGGGCCAGAGCGGCGAAGTCGCTGCCGGTGGTGACGGGGGAGTCGGAAGAGATCGTCATGCCGAGAATTCTGGGGACGGCCGTACGCCCCGAAGAAGCCTGCCAGCCACCGTGTGCGCACAAGGCCCGCCCCACCCCCGGGCGGGGGTTTTCCCCCGGACGCGTCCGTGACCTAGGCCGTGGCAGGCTCCCCGCCCCCCGCCCGGGGGAGTGATCTGGACCACATCTCCAGCTCTTCCACCCCGCCCGGCGGAGGCGTAGGTTCCGTATCACCCCGCGACGGCGCCCTCGGTGGCGCTGGTCCGCCGGTCCCGGGGCGGCGGACCAGCGGGGGCCAAATCTGCACAGGGGCGCACGGACGCGGTGCTCGCCGCAGGTGCGCCGATCCGGCTCACACCGGTTCGGGCTGCGGTTCCGGTTGCAGGGCCGGCACGGTCTTCGGTTCCCACAGCCGGGTGGTGCGCAGATAGGCGTGGATCACCGAGGCCACCGCGAGCACGAGGAGCGGCCCGAAGAGCCACGCGTGCTCGGCCATCTGCAACGGCAGGTAGCGGTACGCCACCAGGAGCGCGGTGAAGACCGTGGCGCCGTGGGCGACCAGCTGGATCCCCGACCGGTCCCAGCCGCGGGCGAGCGAACGCAGCGCCGCCTCGATCGTGAGCGTGAACACCACGCCGGCCAGGATGTCCGCGCCGTAGTGGTAGCCGAAGCCCAGGGTCGCGCCGAGGGTGGCGATCAGCCAGAAGGTGCCGGCGAACCGCAGGGCGCGCGGCCCCTTGCGGGAGTGGATGAAGATCGCGGTGGCCCACGCGGTGTGCAGGCTCGGCATGCAGTTGCGCGGGGTGATCTCGTCGAACGGCATGGCGTGCGGGACGGTGACCGGCGACGGTGTGTTCGGCCACAGGTCGGCCACCGCCCAGTGCCCGCCGTCGGCGCCGTACGCGAAGAGCGGTCCCACCACCGGGAAGATCATGTAGATGCCCGGCCCGAGCAGGCCGATCACCAGGAAGGTGCGCACCAGGTGGTGGTCCGGGAAGCGGCGCTCGACGGCCACATGACGCAGCTGGTACAGCGCGACGACCACCGCGGCCACCGCCAGCTGGATGTAGACGTAGTCGAGGATGTGCGTGCCGACCGTGCCGGTGGCCTCGACCAGCCGGCCCACCAGCCAGGAAGGGTTGCCCAGCGCGTGGTCGGCGGTGGCCACGTACTGGTCGAGCACCGCCGGGCGGGTCTTGGAGGTGATGAGCAGCCAGGTGTCGCCGGTCTTTCGGCCGGCCACCAGCAGCAGGCCCAGCCCGACGCCCTTCAGCAGCAGGACGCGTTCCCGTCCGGTGCGGCGCGTGAGCGCGATCACCGCGTAGCCCAGGAGCACCCACAACGCGCCGTTGCCGAAGGGGTGGCCGCTGTGCGGCGGCGTCTTGGCGTCGAGCGCCCACCGCACCAGGAAGAAGACGATGTCGATGCCGACCGCGATCCCGGCCGCGATGAACCGCTCCCGCCAGGTGAGCACCACCATCATCAACGCCATGCTGGCGTACAGCAGCGGTCCCGACTTGGGGGCGAACACCACCTCTTTCGCCTGGTTGCTGATCGGCCCCGGCATGCCGTAGTGGCGCGCGGCGATCTCCAGCGCGATGAGGAAACCGACGGTCACCACTGCCGCGGCGGCCCACAGGACGGTCCGTGGCCGGCGCCACACCGCGCTATCGGTTCTGTCGTTTATTCGCGAAAACGCCCGCGATGGTCTATTTATCAATTGTTTTGGCCGTTTTGTTGGTTGTAAGCAAACAGGCACTCTTCGTGTGCGTTCGCTGATGCTATCGGAGGGGGTACGGACCTAGCCCCGGAGGAAGTCGATGAGGGCTTCGTTCACCTCGTGCGGGCGTTCCTGCTGGGTCCAGTGTCCGCAGCCCTCCAGCGCGAGGGGCTCCCGCCACAGGTTGGGCATCAGCTCGGGCAGCCTCGCGATGAGTTCCGGGGTGCCGGGGAAGGCGGGGACGAGGTCGCGGTCGCCATAGACGTACAGGGCCCGCGGGGTGACGACGGCACCGTGCCAGGCGGCGGTCAGCTCCCAGTTGCGGTCGAGGTTGCGGTACCAGTTGAGAGCCCCGGTGAAGCCCTGCGAGAAGCTCTCGGTGAGCGCGTCCAGGTCGTCCTCGGTGAACCACTCCGGCAGCACCTCCGGGTCCGGCATGGTCGCGAGCCAGCCGCGCTCGGGGTCGACCAGCGGCTGCCGTCCCGACCCGGCGTCGGGAGCGTCCCCGGAGGCCCAGTGGAAGAACTTCCGCAACGTGGTGCGCGTATCCCGCGCGAACTCGGCGTCCGCGACGCCCGGGCGGTTGAAGTAGTTCCAGTAGAACCGGCCGTCGAACCGCTTCTCCATGGCGGCCAGCGGCGGCTGGGTCCCGCGGAACGGCGGCGGCACGCTCAGACCGGCCACCCCGAGCACCATGTCCGGCCGCAGCAGCGCGGTGTGCCAGGCGACCGGCGCACCCCAGTCGTGCCCGACGACGTACGCCTTCTCCTCGCCGAGCGCGTGGACCAGCCCGACGA
The DNA here is from genome assembly GCF_055639035.1 of Streptomyces sp. NPDC107654. Lineage (NCBI taxonomy): Bacteria > Bacillati > Actinomycetota > Actinomycetes > Kitasatosporales > Streptomycetaceae > Streptomyces > Streptomyces sp. NPDC107654. Next base: position 138,740 of record NZ_JBVKBI010000009.1, on the reverse strand, counting down.
CATCGCCCACCAGGTGCAGGATCGTGTACGCGTCGACGGCCTCGGGGTGGTCGCTCCGCCCGTACCCGCGCTGGTCGGGGGCGACCACACGGAAGCCCGCGTCGGCCAGCGGACCGAACTGGTGGTGCCAGGAGTGCCAGGACTCGGGGAAGCCGTGCAGCAGCACCACCAGGGGGCCGCTGCCCTGCTCGGCGATGTGCAGCCGGATGCCGTTCACGTCCACGATGCGATGCTCGACCATGGGCAGAGCGTACGCGCGGTGATCTCCGGACGGCCGGTGGGCGTCGCGGACGTGGCGTTTCTCCGCGACCAGGAACCTGACACGGGCCGCGGCCCCTTCGGGGTGCGAGCCGCGGTGGGCCGGGACCGGCCCGGGGCCGGTCGGCGTACGGCGGTCGGCCGCCGTCCATCTCCTGCTCGCACCAGATGGTCTTGCCCCGGTGCCCGAACCGCGTCCCCCAGCGGACGGCGAGCTGGGCGACGATCCCCAGCCCCCGCCCGCCCTCGTCCGTGGCGCGGGCATGGCGCAGGTGGGGGGGCGGTGCTGCTGCCGTCGGAGACCTCGCACAGGAGACCGCGGTCGCGGATCATGCGCAGCCGGATCGGCGGAGTGCCGTAGCGGATGGCGTGGGTGACCAGTTCGCTGACGATCAGCTCCGTCGTGAACGCCGGCTCCTCCAAGTGCCAGGCCGCCGGCTGGTGCTCGGCGAGCCGCCGTGCCGTCCCCACGACCGCCGGGTCCCACGGCAGCGTCCATTCGGCGAGACGGTCCTCCTCCAGCCCGCGGGTACGGGCCGGCAGCAGGACGGCGTCGTCCTCGCCCTGGCCGGGCATCAGGGTGTACACCACGTCGTCGGCAAGCCCCGGCAGGGCACGGTCGGGACGGGAGAGAAGGCGCAGCAGGGTGCTGCGCGCGTCCGGGGCCTCCCGGAGGAGACCGTTGGTGTACAGCGCCGGCAGACTGCCGTCCGGCAGCTCGACGCGCAGCGACTCGTACCCGCCGCGGCCCGTCCCCGGCAGCGGCCCGGCGTCCGGTTCGAAGCCGAGGGGCTCGCCGAGCGGACCCACGGCCACCGGGGCCGCGTGGCCCGGGCCGTTCACGGGTCACCGCGGGGGCCGCCCTTCGCGGTCCGGGAGCAGCAGCACCGTGTTGGAGACGGCTCCCGCCGCGGTGTTCACGGGCTGTGCCGCGAAGTGCCCCGCCGGGCCCGGGTGGCGGACGTGGGCGCCCGCGACACGGCCGTCCACCAGGAACGGGGAGAGGACGAACGGCACCCGTGCGGCGGCCCGGGCCCCGTCGAGGCTCCGGAACCGCATCGCCGTCCCGTCGGGCACGAGCCGGCGCTGGACGACGACCGTCCCCTCGGCGGACCGCCGCGTCAGCAGGTCGAGCCAGTCCCGGTCCGTGACCCCGTTCCCGGCGACGAAGCCCGTTCCCCCGTGGCCGCACGAGGGTTTGACGACGAGGCCGGCCCTCTCCCGCACGGCCCGGTCCAGGACGCGCAGGCGCCGCTCGGCGGACTGCCGGGGGCCCAGCCACGCCGTCCACGGCACATGCCGCAGGATCAGCTCGCGGTCCGCGGGCTCGTACAGGTCCACGTCCTCGTGCATCCAGGCCAGCACCTGCTTCGCGCTGAGCAGACACGACGCCTCCGGGACGAACAACCGCACGGTGCCGGCCAGGACCGCGGCGCGCAGGACACCGAGGGCCGCGCCGTCCGCCAGCACCCGGCCGGCGAACTGGTTGAAGACCCCGTCCACACGGTCCCCGCCCACCCACAGCCCGCCGGCGCCGCCGTGCACCTCGGACAGGTCCGCGACGCACACGTCCACACCCGCCGCCCGGGCGGCTTCCGCGGCCGGCCGGAGATAGCGGCGCAGGGCCGGGGTGCCGTGCAGCTTCGCCGCGAGACCCGAGGCCGCCCGCCAGGTCGGGACGAGCACCCGGCGGCGCGTGCCGTCCGGCGCGGCCACGGCCCCGGCCAGCGCGGCCGCCCGGGCCCGCAGCGTGGACGGGGGCTCGGCGAGGGTGCCGTCCGGCCGGCTCCGGGCGAACGCCGCGCCCCGCTCCTCCAGACCCGGCACCCCGTAGATGTTCGGCCCGATGTTCAGCTCCACGAACCACGGCGTACCGCCCACCAGCAGCGCGTCGGGCCGGGCCATGCGCAGCAGGGCCGCGTCGGACAGCGGCTGCGACGGGTCCAGAAGCGGCAGCTCGGGACGGTCGTCCAACGCCCCGCACAGCTCGCCGGCGGTCCCGGCCCGGCGCCCGCACGCGAGGAGAGCGCACCGGAGCACGTCCGCCGCGAGCGCGCCGAACCGGTGGTAGTCCGCCGCGGAGAACACCAGCGGACGCAGCGCCTCCCAGTGGCTCCGCGACGCGTCTAGGACCCACGGGTCGGTTCCGGCGCCGCACCGCAGCAGCGCCGAACGGGCCCCGCCCGGCAGCCGGGGCCACAGGTCACGCAGGATCACTCCCGAACCGCACTCCACGTCTGCCTCCCTCGGACGGGACGGCGCCGCGCGGCCGTGCTCCCTTCGACGGTAGGCCGTCGCGCGCCGCCCCTCATCCCGGGAGAGGCACCCATAGGAATTCCGATGCCGGACATTCGGTTCCTCATTGGAAAGCCATGGCGGAGCGCCGTACGTTCGAGGACATCGCCGCACCCACGGGATCCGCACGGACCCCGTCCGGTACGGCACCCCGTCCGCCACCCCTGGGAAGAGACACCATGTCGAAGATCCTCTTCGTGATGACCGGCGCCGACCACTGGACGCTGGCCGACGGCACCGAGCATCCCACCGGTTTCTGGGCCGAGGAGGCCGTCACCCCCTACGAGGCGTTCAAGGAGGCCGGGCACGAGATCGTCGTCGCCACCCCCGGCGGCGTCGTCCCCACCGTCGACAAGGGCAGCCTCGCCGCCGAGGTCAACGGCGGCCAGGAGAACGCCGACAGGATCGCGGCCCGGCTCGCCGCCATGAGCGAGCTGCGGCACCCGGTCCGGCTGGAGGACGTCGACCTCGACGCCTACGCCGCCGTCTTCTACCCCGGCGGTCACGGCCCCATGGAGGACCTCGCCGTCGACACCGCCTCCGGCGGCCTGCTGATCGACGCCCTCGCCGCCGGCAAGCCGCTCGGCGTGGTCTGCCACGCCTCGGCCGCGCTGCTCGCCGCCACCCGCGAGGACGGCACCAACGCCTTCGCCGGCTACGAGGTCGCCGCGTTCACCAACGCCGAGGAGACCCAGGCGGGCCTGGCCGACAAGGCCGGGTGGCTGCTGCAGGACCGCCTCACCGAGGCCGGCCTGCGGGTGCGGGCCGGCGAGCCCTGGGCGCCCCACGTGGTGGTCGACCGCGCACTGGTCACCGGCCAGAACCCCGCCTCCTCCGCCCCGGTCGCCACCGAGCTGCTCAAGCAGCTGGGCTGAGCCGCGACACGCACCACCCCCCTCGCCCGGAACTCGTCCCCGGAACGCGCCGACTCCTGAAGCGGTTCGGCCTGATCCGGCCGATGCCGTACGACGTGACGGGGACCGGTGCTGGACGAGTCGCAAGGAGCCCTTTCCGGCGGGGGCGCGCCGTCGCGGAAGGCGCTGCCCCCGCCCGCCCTGTGCGGCTTCCTCCTGCTGCTCGCGCTGATGGGCGCGGTGGCGTACACCGCCGGGACGGCCGCCGGCCCCGTGGCACCCGGAATGCAGGACACCGGTACCGGACGGCGCCGCCCACCTCCACCTCGAAGCGGCCGTCGGAGTCCCGCCGTTCGTACGGGCCGGACGCTTCCTGGAGGCCAGGGCCGGGCGCGGAACCGGAGAAGCCTTCAGGTCGCTCGCACAACTGGCCGTCAGTAAAGCGTCGGTACGCCAGGACCAAACCGAACACCTCGAGCGCGTCGAGCGGTTGGCGGCCGGCCCGGTCTTCGTCGTCCGCCCCGGGGACCGCGTCGCCACCGACGGCGAGGTGGTGGAGGGGCGTTCCGCGGTGGACCTGTCCCTGGTCACCGGCGAGAGCGAGCCCGGCGAGATGCGACCGGGCGCCACGCCCCGTCACCGACCGCACCGGCGCCAGGACCGTGTTCTCCGCGCCGACGCCCCCGACGGCTGGACCACACCCTGGCACGCGGTCGCCCCGCGCCGCGCCGACGGCACCCGGGCCCTGCTGCCGCGCGACCGGGCCGCCCGGCTCGGCCGCGTGGTGCTGCGGGACGGCGGGCCGAGCCACTTCGAGCAGGAGCGCTATCCCCGCCAGGGCCCGGTCACGGCGAAGGTGGTGCCGGGCGTGTAGCAGTTGACGTACATCGTGCCGCCGTCGGGGGAGAAGGTGACTCCGGCGAACTCGCCCCATTCCGGAGTGGCGCCGGCCGCGGCTGGTGCGATGACCTGCCGGTTGCGGGCCATCGCGTACACCTCGCCGGTGCGCGTCAGGCCGAAGACGTGCTGTGCGCCGTTGCCGTCCTCGCACACCATCAGGCCGCCGCTCGGGGCGAGGCAGATGTTGTCCGGGGACTCGCCGGGCAGTTGCACGTCCGTGGCCGGGCCGAAGACGACGACCAGTGTCAGGCGGTGCCGCCGCGGGTCGTAGCGCCAGATCTGGCCGTAGTGGTCGGCCGCCGAGCCCTCCGCGCTGCGGGCGAAGGACGACACGAAGTACACGCAGGAGCCGCCCCAGTAGCAGCCCTCCAGCTTCTGCGCGTGCGTGATGCCCCGCGGGCCGTAGTCCTGCAGACGGGTGGGGGTGGCGGCGGCCAGCGGGTCGGGCACGTCCACCCATTCCACGCCGTCGAAGTGCGCGCCGGTCTCCTGGATCGTGGACAGGTCCGGTACGCCGGGGACCCGCATCGCCTGCAGCCGGCCGCCCGCGCGCAGCGAACCGACGCCGCCGAGCGGTTTGTGCGGGAGGAAGCGGTAGAACAGGCCGAACGGCTTGACGAAGGCGTCCTCCGTCTCGTACACGACGCCGCTGTGCGGGTCGACCGCGATCGCCTCGTGCTGGAAGCGGCCCATCGCGGTCAGCGGGACGGCGCCGGTGCGGTGCGGGTCGGTGGGGTGGACCTCGAAGATGAAGCCGTGGTCCTTGGTGTAGCCGTTGGTGCCCGCCCTGTCCTCGGTCTCCTCGCAGGTCAGCCAGGTGCCCCACGGGGTGCGGCCGCCCGCGCAGTTCACGGCCGTACCGGCGATGGCGACCCGCTCGGACAGGACGCGGTCGCCGGCGTCGAGCGTCAGGGCCGTACAGCCGCCCTTGCCCGCCGGGTCGTAGGTGAGACCACCGACGGTCGGTACCGCGATCCGCGCGGTGACGCGGTTCTCGTGGTTGCGGACGAGGTGCCTACGGCCGGCTCTGCCGGCGAAGGCGGCCATGCCGTCGTGGTTCGAGGGGACGAGGCCCTCCCCGGAGCGGAGCTGGTCGCCCTCGCGGGAGAGCACGGTGTAGCGGAAACCTTCCGGCAGATCGAGCAGTCCGTTCGGATCGGGGACGAGCGGGCCGTAGCCGGTGTGGCCCGTGCTCTGTGCGGCGGCGGTGCCCGCGAAGAGCTCGGACAGGGCTCCGGTGAAGGCGATGCCCGCTCCCAGGGCACTCGCGCGGGCCAGGACCTGACGGCGTGTTGCAGACATGCGGCAGCAACCTTCCTGCTGGCGGACAGGAACTGTGATCCCGCTGTGTCTATCACCTGGTACGGGCCACGGGAACCACGCGCGTGGCCCGTGTCCCCTTCCCTCCGTGCCGCCGCGCGCCGGACGGAGGGAAGTGCGACGGTGGCCGCTCCCCGGCCACCGTGACGTCCGGCTCGTCGTCCAGCAGGTCGCGCACCCCGCGCCGTGACATCGCCCGGCACGCCCGCGCAGGCCGTGCCGACGTGGACCTGAGGACCGACGGGTCAACAGGTTCGCCTCACGGTCACCGACGGCGGGGCAGGCATCCCGCCCGGGGGACGCCGCAGCGGACTGCGCAACCTCTCGGGGAGGGCGCGCGGACTCGGCGGCGACCTGCGGCTCGACCGCCCGGACACGGGCGGCACCCGACTGGACGGGTCCGCACGCGCCTCGGGGCGGTGGGGGCGAGCCCGAGCCCGGCGTCGGGACGGGGGCCTGAGGGCGGCCGGCCGGGTGTCGGCGAAGGCGACGCGGAGCCGGTCGCGGGCCGGCGCGGCCCTCTGGTCGTGCGTGCGGGCGAGGCGTGTCACGGTGGCATCGAGAGACCGTGCCGCCGGCCGGGCGGCCCGGTGCAAGGCGGTGAGCCCGATGACGGAACTGCCCCTGGTGGTGGGAGTGGACGGTTCGGAGCCCAGCTTGGCGGCCGTGGACTGGGCGGCGGACGAGGCGGCCCGCCACCGCCTGCCGCTGCGGCTGGTGTACGCCTCCCTGTGGGAGCGGTACGAGGGGTCCGTACCGCAGGGCGAGCGGGAAGATCCCTCGGAGCAGGTGATGGCCGAGCGGATCGTCGCCTCCGCGGCCGCGCGGGCCCGGCAGCGGTCGCCGGACGTCAAGACGGACACCGACATCCTCCCGCAGGGCCCGGTGGACGCTCTGCTGCGGGCAGGGCAGGAGGCTTTCGCGCTGGTCACGGGGGCACGTGGCCGGAGCGCGCTCAAGGGGCTGCTGCCCGGCTCGGTCGGGCCGGCCGTGGCCGCCCGCGCCGGCTGCCCGGTCATCGTCGTCCGCGGGGACCGAGCCGGTCTGGCGGGCACCCACGGCCGGGTGCTGCTCGGCGCCGGGCGACCGGACACCGCCGGCGAGGCCGTGCGCTTCGCCTTCCAGGAGGCCGAGGCCCGCGGCTGTGCCCTCGACGCCGTACGCGTCTGGCACGCGCCCGCGCACGAGAGCGTCGTCCGTGGCCTGCGCGCCGGGGAGGCCGCGGACCGGCACGAGCGGCAGGCGGCCGAACTGCTCGACACCCTGCTGGGGGGCGTGACCGCCGGGCATCCCCGGACGCGGGTGCGGCGCGCGACGCCCCAGGGGACGGCCCGGAAGGTGCTGGCGGACCTGTCGGCCGCGGCCGACCTCGTCGTCGTCGGCCACCGGCACGACGGCGCCGGGCACCAGCTCGGCCGCGTCGCGCACAGCCTGCTCCACCACGCCCAGTGCCCGGTGGCGGTCGTACCCCAGCGCTGACCCGGTCCGCCGGCATCGTGATCACCGTGCTCCCTGCCCCGCGGCATCGACAGCCCCGGCCGCTCGCCGTGCGACGCACGGCGCGATGCCTCACCCCGCACGGCTCATGCCCCTGTCCGCAGCGGACTCCGGACGGCCTCGCCCCCGCGCTCCCTCCGGCCCCGGTCTTCTGCTTCCTCACCGGCGAGCGCCTGCCCGCTGGGCGCCCGCCGGGACACCGCGTACTCTGGGTAGACCGACCTACCTAATGTGGCCTGATGTGAGGGAGACCCCGGTGAGTGCGGCGGAGAGCGGCCGGCGGCGTCCGGCGAGGGAGCGGCTGCTGGCCGCGGCGGCCCGGCGTTTCTACGCCGACGGTGTGGCGGCCACCGGCATCGACACGATCACCGCGGACGCCGGCGTGGCCAAGATGAGCCTCTACAACAACTTCGCCTCCAAGGCCGAGTTGGTCAGGGCCTACCTTGAGGCCCGGCACGAGGAGTGGCTCCGGCTGTACCGGGCCCGGCTGGACCAGGCCCGGGGGCCGCGCGACGGCGTCCTCGCGGTCTTCGACGCCTACGCCGACCACGCGGAGGTCGCCTACGGGCACGGCTTCCGCGGCTGCGGCCTGCTCAACGCCGCCGCCGAGCTTCCGGCCGGGGACGGGGGCCGGGCGGTCGTTCGCGCCCACAAGGAGGAGGTCGAGCGGCTGATCGCGGGCCACCTGGAGGAGCTGCTGCCCGGGCGCCCGGACGAGGTACCCGCGCTGGCCGAACACCTCGCGTTCCTCCTGGAGGGTGCGATGGCCCGCGCCGGACTGGAGGGCGACGCCGACCGCGTACGGCACGCCCGCTGCCTGGCGGCCGGCCTGCTGGACCGGCTGTGAGGCGGCCCGCCGCCACCGGCACCGGCGCGCTCTGCGTGCTGGCGGCTTCCGTCCTGTGGGGGACGACGGGCACGGCGGCCACCTTCGCCCCGGACGCGGGACCGCTCGCCGTCGGGGCGGTCGCCATGGGCCTCGGCGGACTGCTCCAGGCCCTCGTCGCCGCCCCGCGGATCGCCCGCCACGCGGCCCGCCTGTGCGAGCAGCGCGGCACGGTGCTGCTCGGCGCGGCCTCGGTGGCGGTCTATCCACTGGCGTTCTACAGCTCCATGCGCCTGGCCGGGGTCGCCGTGGGCACCGTGGTCTCGATCGGCACGGCACCGCTCGCCTCGGCGCTGATCGAACGCGTCCTGGAGGGCCGCCGGCTCACCCGCCGCTGGACGGCCGCGGCTGCCCTCGGTCTGCTCGGCACCGTCCTGCTGTGCGTCGCCGAGGCCGCCCACGCCGGCCGCACCGGCCGGGCGTCCGCGGCCGGCACGCTGTCCGGCGTGGGCCTCGGACTGCTCGCCGCCGCGACCTACGCCCTCTACTCCTGGGCCGCGCACCGGCTCATCACCCGCCGCGTGCCCGCCCGCGCGGCGATGGGCACGGTCTTCGGACTCGGCGGGCTGTTCCTGCTGCCCGTCCTGCCGGCCGCCGGCGCACCACTGGTCGCCTCCTGGTCCGCCGCGGCCGTAGCCACCTACATGGCGCTCGTCCCCATGTTCGCCGGTTACGTCCTGTTCGGCTGGGGGCTGGCACGCGTGCCGGCCGGCACCGCGACCACGCTGTCCCTGCTCGAACCGGCCGTCGCGGCGGTCCTCGCCGTCCTCGTCGTCGGCGAACGCCTCCCCGCCGCGGGCTGGGCCGGTGTCGCGCTCGTCATCACCTGCCTCGTCGTCCTTACCACCCCCTCGTCCGCCCTCCGCCGCCGCAGGCGCGGGTCCGGGAGCCCGGTGCGGTCCGGGGCCCGGCAGGGCAGCGCACCGCCGGCGGCGAGGGAACGCGGGTGAACGCTCAGACGGTGACCCGGGGCCGCGCCGGGTCGAGGTGGTGCACGGCGGTCTGCGTGGAGTGCGGGGCGAGCAGGCTCCGGAGTTCTTCCGCCGCGGTCTTCAGGAGCCCGCCGTCGCGGTCGGCGCGCAGGGTTTCGAGGAGGAAGGCGACGTGGGTGGAGTCCTCCGTGACGCGGGTGCGGTGGGCGTCGCGGTGGTTCCAGTGGCGGGTCAGCACGCCGGTGGTGTCCGCGTAGACGATCTCGCCGGGTCCGGGGTGCTCGACGGTGCCGGGTTCGCCGAGCGGGGTGAAGGACTCGGTGCCGTCCGCGTGCCGGATGTCGACGTCGCCGGTGACCCGGTCCAGGTCGAAGGCGCCGGCGGGCAGCCCGTGCCGGACGGAGACGGCGTTGTAGGAGTCGACGGCCGGGTTGATGCGGGGCAGGCTCCCCTTCCTCGCCATCCGCCGGCCCAGCGCGTCGACGCTGGGCCGGACGCGGCGGGGGTTGGTGCCGAAGGAACGGTAGGCGGCGTGCCAGGCCCCGATGCGGGGGTCGGTCTCGTCCGCGGGCCGCCAGCTGCCGTCGGCGAGCCGCTGCTCCAGCTCCTCCAGTGCGGCCTCGGTGTGCGGCCAGGGTTCGTGGCCGCGCAGGCCGGTGGCGGTGACGAGGGCGACGAGGGTGCCGGGGAAGGCGTCCGCGACGGCGGGGGCGAGACGGAAGGCGGGCATGGGCGGTGTTCCGTTTCCTGGCGGATGGGCGAATGGGCGGATGGGCGGATGGATGGGCGGTTGGGTGGGTGTCGGGTTCCTGGCGGGCGGGCGGGCGAGGCCGGTTCGGGGCTTCGGTGACCGTGCGGATCGCCGGTTCTAGGTGAGGGCGAGGAGGCTGACGGCGACCGCGGCCGTGCCCAGGCCGACGAGCTGGCCGCGGTGGATGCGTTCGGCGAGCACCCCGCGGGCGAGCAGGACCGTGCCGGCCGGGTAGAGGGCGGTGACCACCGCCACGACCGTGAGGTCCCCGCTCCGGGCGGCCAGCAGGAACAGCAGGTTCGCCACCGAGTCCAGCACGCCCGCCGTGGCGGACAGCGCGTACGCCGGCCGCTCCGGGCCGAGCCTGCGGTGCAGCAGCCCGGCCGCGGCCAGGGTGACGGCCGAGGAGACCGCGCGGCCGGTGATCAACGGGGCGATGCCGCTGCCGGACGGGGCCTGGTGCAGGCAGACCAGCTGGATCGCGATGGCGGCGCCCGCGCCGAGCGCCAGCAGCAGCGCCGTACCCGAGGGGCGCGTCGCGCCGGCCCCGTGTCCGGCGCTGACCAGCACCACCGCCACCAGCGCCAGCGGCAGGCCGACCAGCCCGGCGGCGGCCAGGTGCTCGCCCTGCAGCAGCCCGACCCCGACCGGAAGCGCGGCGGAGACCAGCGCGGTCACGGGCGACAGCACGTTCATCGGGCCGATCGCCAGCGTGCGGTAGAGCAGGGCGAACGCGGCGGCCGAGGCGACCCCGGAGGCCGCGCCCCAGGTCAGGGCGCCGATGTCGAACGAGGCGCCGAGGAACGGCCACAGCAGCAGCTCGACCATGAGCGAGGCCGGAGCCGCGACCATCACCGTGCGCAGCACATGGGCCTTGCGGGCGCCGAGGCCGCCGAGGAAGTCGGCGCATCCGTAGGCGAGGGAACTGCCCAGAGCCAGCAGCAGAGCGATCACGGTACATCCCTTACAATCAGTGGAACGACCGAACCGTACAACGAAACGACCGCACCGTGTCAACCGAACGACCGCCCGGTGCAGTGTGATGGTCCCCTCGCGAGGAAGTGATCGGATGGCCGAGACGGCCGCAGCCCTCCAGGCGCTCGCGCGCAACGTCCGGGCGGCACGCACCCGCGCCGGTCTGTCCCTGGACGAACTCGGCCGGCGCGCCCAGGTCAGCAAGGGCGCCCTGGTCGGGCTGGAGAAGGCCCAGGGCAACCCCAACTTCGCCACCCTGGTACGGCTGGCCGACACCCTCGGTGTCTCGGTGTCAGCGCTGCTGGAGGGACCGGCCGAGGGCCGCGTCCGTGTCGTCTCCGCCGAAGCGGCGGCGCCCCTGTGGACCGGGGCGCGGGGCGGCGAGGCCCGGCTCATGCTGACGACGTCGGGACCGGCCCCCGTCGAGGTCTGGCGCTGGCGGCTGGAACCGGGGGAGGAGTACCCGAGCCACCCTCACCAGTCCGGGGTCGTGGAGACCGTCAGCGTCACCGCCGGCCGGATGACCCTGGTCGTCGACGGCACCGAACACACCGTGGAAGCCGGCCAGACCGCCACCTTCGACGCCGACGCCCCGCACACCTACCGTGGTGCCGGCACCGGGACCTGCCACCTGGTCATGACGGTCCACCTGCCGCCCGGCGCGACCGGGTGAGGGCGCGCGGCCACGGCGGGAAGGAAGCGGACCCCCGGCGGCCGCACACCGCGCCCCGCCCGGTCGTGCCCTGCGCACCGCCAGGTCGTACACCGCGCCCCGCCAGGTCGTACACCGCGCCCCGCCGGGCCGTGCCCCGCGCACCGCCCGGCCGTACACCGCGCCCCGCCCGGCCGCGCGAGGCGACCGGGCGGGGCGGGTGACCGGGCACTGTGGCGCGCCGGCCGCGTGAGGCACCCGGGCGTCGTGGGGCCACCGGGGCGCGCTGGGCGACGGGCGGTGTGGGGCGACCAGGCCGTGCGGGGCGCTCTGGCTCAGCCCTCCGGTTCGAGGATCACCGGCAGTTCCGCGAGGCCGCGGAAGGCCGGGAACGGCACCTCCAGCCACCGGGGGCCCTCGCCGGAACCGGCCAGGGCCATCCGGGGAAACCGGTCGAACAGGCGGGTGAGCGCCAGCTGCGTCTCCAGCCGGGCCAGCGGGGCGCCCAGGCAGTAGTGGCCGCCGTGCCCGAAGCCCAGGTGGGCGTCCTGCGCGTTGCCCGGCCGCATCACGTTCAACTCGTCCGGTGAGTCGAACTTCTGCGGATCGCGGTTGGCCGAGCTGATCGCGATCTGGACCAGGGCGCCCTTGGGGATCAGCGTCCCGCTGTACTCCACGTCCTCGGTCGCGTAGCGGAACGTCGCGCTCTCCACCGATCCGTCGTAGCGCACCAGTTCCTCGACCGCCGCCCGGGTCAGGTCCGGGTTCTCCCGCATGGCGCGGAGCTGCTCGGGGTGGGACAGCAGGTGGTGGACGGCGTTGCCGATGAGGTAGGCGGTCGTCTTGTGACCGGCGAACATCAGCAGGAACGCCGTGGAGACCAGCTCGTTCTCGGTGAGCGCGTCGTCGTTGTCCCGGACCGCGATCAGCGCGCTCAGCAGATCGTCCCCGGGGCGCTCCCGCTTGGCGTCGATGAGGGCCGTGAAGTACGCGTGCAGATCCTCCTCCGCCCGCTGCTGGGCCCGCTTGGCCTCCTCGCCGAACCCGGTCTGCGCCACCGTGGTGGACAGGTGCTGCATCCGTGGCCGGTCCTCGGCCGGCACACCGAGCAGATCGCAGATCACGGCGATCGGCAGCGGGAACGCGAACGCGGGCAGCAGGTCGAAGGGCTCCCGGGCGGGGCACGCGTCCAGCAGGTTCCGGACGACCTCCTCGATCCGCGGCCGCAGGGCCTCCACGCGCCGCGGCGTGAACGCGGAGTTGACCATCCTGCGCAGCCGGGTGTGCTTCGGTGCGTCGGAGTTGAGCATGTTGTCGTCCAGTGCGACGGACGAGTCACCGAAGATCCTCCGGTACGCGTCCATCGCCCCGTACATGTCCTTGCTCAGCCGGGGATCCGCCAGGGCGGCCCGCGCGTCGTCGTACCGGGTGATCAGGTACGTCTCGTTGCCGTGCGGCGGTCTCATGGGGCAGACCGGCGCCGCCGCGCGCAGGTGGGCGTAGAACGGGTGCGGATCGCGCCGGAACTCCGGGGTGCACCGCTCGGCCGCGGCGACGGCCTCGTGCGTGGTGGTCACGGACGACTCCTGAGGTCGAAGAGGGCTTGGGCGTTGCCGCCGAGGATGAGCTGCTGCGAGGCCGAGTCGACCGGGAGCTTCTCGACCATGTGGACGAAGTCCTCCAGCGGCGCCGCCATCGGCGGAGAGTCGGTGCCGAACAACATCCGCTCCGGCCCCAGCACTTCGGCGTTCAGGGCCAGGTGTGCCGGGCTGAACGGGCTTGTGTCGACGTACATGCGCCGCAGGGCCGCGGCCGGGTCGGCGGACGGCCGCACACCCTCCTCAGCGTCCGCCTCGGGGGCCCCCGGCGCGGCGGCGTCGGCCCCGGGCCGGCCGGAGGGCGGCGCGCCCCCGGCCCAGTGCCGGGGGCGCGCCGCCGTCTGCAGGCGCTCCGGCAGCAGCGCCATCGCGCCGCCGCCGGTCGCGCCGATCAGCCGCAGACCGGGGTACTTGTCCAGCCATCCCGCGAACGCGATCATGGCCATGCCCAGGGTGACATCGCCGAAGCGGCCGATCTGCTCCACGAAGCCGGTCGGGTCCACCCGCTCCGTGCCCACCGGTTCGGCCGGGGCGTGCACCAGGACCGGCACCCCCGCCTCCGCGGCCAGCGCGAAGAAGGAGTCGGCGCGCTGCGAGCCGAGCAGTTCCCCGTGCACGCTCGACGTGGTGATCAGACCGACGAAGGCGGGGTCCGCCAGGGTCTCCCGCACCCCTTCGAGGTGGTCGTCGTCGCCGAACGGGTTGGCGTACACGTAACCGCGCAACTGGTCCGGGAACCTGCGGATCAGCCCCGACATCCAGGCGTGGAAGGCGCGCAGCCGGTCGCGCGGCTGGGCGTAGTTGTCCACGCCCGGCACACGCGCCATCGCGCCGGCCCCGACGGGGCTGCCGATGAGGGTGAGGTCGATCCCGGCCTCGGCGCGCGCGGCGAGCATGCCGTCCACGTCGGTCAGGCTCGGCGGCATGGGGAAACGTTTCGCCGCTTCGGGTGGGGAGAGATGCCCGTGGATGTCGATGATCACGTGTCGGTTCCCGGTTTCGGTGCGAGGGCGCGGGTGACCGCGGCACAGTCCTGGTCGCCCAGTCCCTGCTCGGTGGCACGGACATGGGTCTCCGCCGCGGCGTTCGCGAGCGGCAGGGTCAGGCCGACCGCTGCCGCCTGCTTGGAAGCGAGCATGAGGTCTTTCGCCATCAGCCGCAGCCGGAAGTCCGGCTCGTCGAACCGGTTGGAGGCCAGCCGGCGGGACTTGAACGCCATCACCGGCGAGGCGAACCCGCTGCCCGCGATGGTCCTCAGGACCAGCTGCCGGTCGAGGCCGCAGGCGTCCGCCAGTTCGGTGGCCTCGGCCAGCGCCTGCACCTCGATGCCCATCAGGAGGTTGAGGAGCAGTTTCATCCGCATGCCGGAACCGAGTGCGCCCAGATGGACCACCTCCTTCCCCAGCGTCCGAAGCAGCGGGTGGGCGGTGTCGAACGCCCGCTGCTCGCCGCCGGCGAAGAGCCGCAGCTCCCCGTCGCGCGCGTGGTCGCGGTTGCCCAGCATCCCGACGTCCAGGACCGCGGGGAGTTCACCGGCGATCTGGACGACCTCCTCGGGGGCGACGGTGCTGGCGCAGACGAGGACGCCCGGGTAGGGGCCCTCGGCCAGTACGCCGCCCGGCCCGTGCAGCACGGCGCCGAGGGCCTGTCCGTCGGCCACGACGCAGAGGGCGGCGCTCGTGCCCGCGACGGCGTCGGTGGGGTTGGCGGCCACGTAGGCGCCCGCCCGGGCGAGCGGCGCGGCGCGCTCCGGGGTACGGTTCCAGACCCGGACCTGTATCCCCTGGTCGAGGAGGCGACCGGCCAGTCCGGCGCCCATCGTGCCCAGGCCGAGGACGGCGACGGGGCCGTGCACGGGGGGCGTCACGAGGCCACCCCCTTGGTCTCCTTGATGACGCGGAACCGCATCGACTGCCGCTGGTCGACCCACTGACGCAGCGGGGCCACCAGTTCCTGGTGCTCGGCGCTCTGCTGCCAGGCGAAGAAGTCCTCCGCCGACCGCCATTCACTGGTGATCACCCACTGGCGGGAGTCGTCCACGGGCTCACCGAGCCGTTCGACGATGTGACCGGGGGTGCCGGCCACGGACTTCCGCAGGTGTTCGTACAGGTCGAGGAAGCCCTGCTCGCCGCCCTCGATCACGCGGACCGCGAAGACGACGTTCAGCTTCTCGGCTGTCTGGCCTTTGTCGTTGGTGCCCACTGTCTCCTCCTGTGGTGAGAGCCGGAAGGACACGACACCAACGGACTCATGTCGCTCGTACGGCCGCAACTCCGAACGGGGGACGACCCAATGGGGACAAGGGATGCACAGTCCGTCATTACTCGTTTCGGGTGACTGGTCACGGTCCCTCGTGCGAGTGATCCGCGCCCGCGTCGGTGTCGGAGGCGGACACGGGGTCCTAGGACCAAGGGCTGATCGGCAATCAGAGATTCTTGCTGTTAACGTGCATCTGCAAGTGATTCGCAATAACCTCGGAGGACGTTGGACATGGCGCTGTACACGCTCCCGGAGCTTCCGTACGACTACTCGGCGCTGGCACCGGTCATCAGCCCGGAGATCATCGAGCTGCACCACGACAAGCACCACGCGGCCTACGTGAAGGGCGCGAACGACACCCTGGACCAGCTCGCCGAGGCCCGGGAGAAGGGGGCCTGGGGCTCGGTCAACGGACTGGAGAAGAACCTGGCCTTCCACCTCTCCGGGCACATCCTGCACAGCATCTACTGGCAGAACATGACCGGCCCGAAGGACGGCGGCGGCGAGCCCCTCGCCACCGACGGCGTGGGCGAGCTGGCCGAGGCGATCAAGGAGTCCTTCGGCTCCTTCGCCGCCTTCAAGACCCAGCTGTCCAAGGCCGCCGCCACCACGCAGGGTTCGGGCTGGGGCGTGCTCGCCTACGAGCCGCTGAGCGGGCGCCTGATCGTGGAGCAGGTCTACGACCACCAGGGCAACGTCGGCCAGGGCTCGACCCCGGTCCTGGTCTTCGACGCCTGGGAGCACGCCTTCTACCTCCAGTACCGCAACCAGAAGGTGGACTTCATCGAGGCGATGTGGCAGGTCGTCAACTGGCAGGATGTCGCCCGCCGTTACGAGGCCGCGAAGTCCCGCGCGAACGTGCTGCTGCTCGCGCCGTGACGCGGTAGTTCCTTTCGCACGGTGGGTCCGGGGCCGGGATTCGGGTACGCCACGGTGGGCTTCCGGGGTTCGGGGACCGCACGGTGGGGCTCGGGGGCTGGGTGTCACCGGGGGATGACATGATGACCGCGACGCGAGGAGACGGCGGCCGGACCTCCGGGATCCTCCGGAACTCCCGGCCTCCGGGGAGGGATGGGCGGGCGTGCCCAAGAGGCCGACGAAAGAGACAGCGGGGGCACCGGTGCCCTGCCGGGTCGTCGTGTGCCGGGACTGCTGCTGCGGCAGCCCGAAGGTGACCGGCGACCACGCGGCGCAGACCGCGCGGTTGCGCGCGGAGGTGCCCGTACGCATCTCCGACTGCCTCGACGTGTGCGACCAGGCCAACGTCATCGTCGTACAGCCCTCCACGGCCGGCCGGGCCGCCGGCGCGCGGCCCGTCTGGCTGGGGCTCGTCAACGACCCCGACGCGACCGAGGACATCGTCACCTGGGTCCGCGCCGGCGGCCCGGGCGTCGCGCCGCAGCCGGCCGTCCTCGACCTGTACACCTTCCGACCCCCGCGCCGGCGCGCCGAACCCTGAGCCCCGGGCGCGCCGCCCGCCGCGGACTACGTGCCCGGTCCGAGGGGAAGGCCACGCCGGGTGAATGCGGTCTCGGCCGTCCCCGCACCGCGCGGCACGGTCTGTCCGTCTCCCCGCCACCCCGCTGTGGTGGTTTCGCCTGTCCGCGCCGGCCGTCCAGGCCGCCCAGGCCATCCCGTGGTTCTCATCCCGGAGGCCGGAGCGCCCGAGCGGGGGCCTCCCCCAGCGGGCGAAGCGCACCGAGCGGCAGCTTGGCGGGGACGGCGGGAGTGGTGGCTGCGCCGCGCGGTGGTGCGCTGTTCCGTCGTAGCCGGAACTCGTTCCTCGGCGCCTAACCGGCCCCCGGCGCGGACAGTGGGCGGCCGAGCCGCAGGTTCCACCGCCCGGCCCGGCCGCTGAGTTCGGTCACGGTCAGCGGCGGCACGTCCAGGCGCCAGAAGACCACGGCGGGCATGTCGAGCGCCGCCACGACCGCGGCGCGCACCACCTCCGGCTCGACCACCGCGAGCGTACGACCCTCCACGGGCTGCGCGTCGGCGAGCCAGCGCGCGACCCGTCCGCACAGGTCCTGGACGGACTCGCCGCCGTGCGGCGCGCACCCGGGGTCGGTGAGCCAGCGGCCCACCGCCTCGGGTTCGGCGGCCCCCACCTCGTCCAGGGTGCGGCCTCGCCAGCGACCCACGTCGAGCCCCGCCAGCTCCGGTGCCGGCGCACCGTCCAGGCCCAGGGCCGTGGCCGTCCCCGTACAGCGCGCGCTGGGGGAGACCAGCACACGGGCGGCCGCGGAGGGCAGCGACCCGGCCGCCGCGCGGGCCAGCGCCGCGCCGCCCTCGTCGAGCGAGCCGCCGTCGTCGAAGCGGGCCTGCCGCAGTGACCCGCTCAGGGCGGGCGAGACGAACAGGACTCGGCTGGTCACGCGGTCGCTCCTGTTGTGGATGGGGCACCGGCGGCGACGGTCCGGAAGTCCGGAAGCCCGGAAGCCCCGAGTGCCGGCGGGTGCCAGGGGGTGGCGGGTGGCCGGGTCCGGCCTCCTGTGGCCCCCGCCCTCGCGAACCTAGCACCCGGGCCCTCCGTACGGGCGGGGCGCCCGCGCCCTGCGCCACACAGGGCAGGCCGGTCTCCGTGGCCGTGCCCTCGCCGGCCCCCGCGCCGACGGCGACCTCGGGCCGGGCGCCCCGGGAGCCGGTGACGTCGACGGACCAGGCGGCCTGCTCGGGGCCCGGCCCGCCGCGGTCGTCGCCCAGCCGGATGGCGGGGAAAGGCCCCCCGCCACTCCTGCCGCTCCCGTGGCTCCCGCCGTTCCCCACCGGCGCCCGTGACGGCGGCGCGGCCGTCCGGGGTCGGATGCCGGGCACACCGACCGGGGCGGCGCGCGCTCCCGCCGTCCCGGTCGGCGCCCGTGGCGACGGTCGGCGGCGCGCACCCGCCGTCACCGGGGCCCCGTACCCGCCCGTCTCCCTGGCCCCGCGGGTTTACGGTGGTCCTGAGGGCTCTGTTCGGTCGTCGAGCGCAGCCCGGACATCCGGCTGGACCTCCGGCTCCGCCGGACCGTACCGCTCCTGCTCGTCCGGGGGGTGCCATGAAAATCGAAATGATCCAGAGGGCCGCCGACGTGCTCTTCGACGTGCCGGACGACACGCACGAGGAGATCATCACGCTCATCGACGCGGTCACCCGCGACTCCCGGACCCACGCACCGGACCTGGCGGCCGCTTTCGGGGAGTGGTGCTGGCTGGTGTACACGGTCCACGGCGACGTCATCGAGGTGCTGGACGTCGGCTGCGCCCGCTGACCCCGGCCGCCCGCTGCCCGCGTTTCGGCGCGCGCGGCTCCGGGAACCCGGTGCCGCACCCGCGGAAATGGGGGTACGCCGTGCCCGACACCCACCAGGCCGGCATCCGGAGCCAGGCCCTCCCGCTGACAGGACCGGCGTCGCTCGACCCGCTGATGGAGCGCATCGGCGACGCACGCTACGTGCTGCTGGGCGAGGCGTCCCACGGCACCGCCGACTACTACCAAGTGCGTGACATGCTGACGCGCCGGCTCATCGAGGAGAAGGGCTTCTCCTTCGTCGCGGTGGAGGGTGACTGGCCGGACTGCCAGGCCGTGCACCGCTCCGTTACCGCGGCGCCGGGCGCGCCCGAGGACCCCGGAGAGGTGCTGGCCGGCTTCGACCGCTGGCCCACCTGGCTCTGGGGCAACACCGATGCCGCCGCGTTCACCCGCTGGCTGCGCCGGCACAACGAGGCACTGCCGGCCGAGCGGCGCGTCGGCTTCCACGGCCTGGACGTCTACAGCCTGTGGGAGTCGCTGCACGCGATCCTCGACCACCTCCGCGCCCACGACCCCGACCGGGTGGAGCACGCCCTGGAGGCGTACCGCTGCTTCGAGCCGTACGCCGGGGAACCGCAGGCCTACGCGCTGTCCACGAGGTACCTGCCAGAGGGCTGTGAGCCGCAGGTCGTCTCCCTGCTGACGGAGCTGCGGCGGCGGGCCGCGGGGGCGGCCGGCGGGGACGGCTCGCCCGCGGAGTTCGCCGCCCGGCAGAACGCCGAGGTGCTGGCCGGAGCCGAGAGCTACTACCGGGCCATGGTCGACAGCGGGCCGCAGTCCTGGAACATCCGTGAGCACCACATGGCCGACACCCTGGACCGGCTGATGGACCACCACGGCCCGGGCGCCAAGGCGGTGGTGTGGGCGCACAACACCCACATCGGCGACGCCCGCGCCACGGACATGGCCGACACCGGCATGGTCAACGTCGGTCAGCTGGTGCGCGAACGCCACACGGGCAGGGGCGTGGTCCTGGTCGGGTTCGGCTCGCACTCGGGCACGGTGCTCGCCGCGGACGCCTGGGGCGGCGTACCGCGGACCATGGACGTGCCGCCCGCCCACACCGGCAGCCTGGAGGACCTGCTGCACCGGGCGCTGCCGGAGGAGCGCGCGCTGTTCGTCTTCCCCCACGTGCAGCTCCAGCACCCGCACGCCACCGGCCGGACCGAGTGGTTCCACGAGGAGCACGGCCACCGCGCGATCGGCGTGGTGTACCGGCCGCACGTCGAGCAGGTCGCCACCTACGTGCCCACCGTCCTGGCCCAGCGCTACGACGCCTTCTGCCACCTCGACCGCACCCACGCGCTCACCCCGCTCCGTCCCGTGGCCGAGGACAGCCGCGAGAAGCAGACCTGGCCCGTGGGCGTGTGACGGCGGGGGCGTCCGCGGTACAGGCCGGCGTAGGAGCCGCCGGCGTCCCGCCCCACCACACCCGCGACCACCGGAGGTCACCGGACCGCACCCCCTCCCCGCCGTTTCTCCTCGCCTCCCGAGGGGCACCCGGAGCCGGAACCCGGGGGGACACGGGCCGCGCGGCGGACGGACGGCAGGAGGGCACCGTGAGGCTGGCGGAATTTCTGGCTCAGGTCCGGGACCGCGGGGAGTACCGCAGTCAGGAGGAGGCCGAGGACATCAGCGCGGCGGTGCTGGGTGTGCTCGCGGCACGGATCACCCCGGAGGAGGCCGACGACCTGGCGGCGCAGTTGCCCGCCCCGCTGGACGACGTGCTCCACGGGGAACGGGAGGGGCCGCGGTCCCTCGCCCGCGAGGAGTTCCTGCGGCGCGTGGCCCAGCGGACGGGCGCCCGACCGCGGACCGCGGAGTGGGACGCCAGCGCGGTGCTGTCCACCGTCGCCGACGCGGTGCCCGGCGACGAGGTCGACCACCTGCTGTCGCAGCTGCCGGGCTCCTACGCCGACCTGTTCGGCCGGCCGGAACCGAGCTGACGCGTGGCCGGGCCCGGGACCGGTGGCAAGCGGTAGGTTGTGTGTGATCACACTCAAGTAGCCCGAACACGGGGTCGGTTCGGCGGCCGGGCCGGTGCGACACGATCGAGGCGGGAGGCGGCGGCCCTTGCGTGCCATGCGGTTCGAGCGGTTCGGCGGTCCGGAGGTCCTGGAGGAGGTCGAGGCGCCGGACCCGGTGGCGGGGCCGGGCGAGACGCTGGTCGAGGTGGAGGCCGCGGGCGTCAACTTCGGCGACATCAAGGACATCGCCGGTGAACTGACCGAAGGCCCCCACGCGATGCGGGGCCCCCTGCCGCGCGTCCCCGGCATGGAGGTCGTCGGCCGGACCGCCGACGGCCGGCGGGTCCTCGGCTACGTCCGCCAGGGCGGCTATGCCGCGAAGGCCGCCGTCGCCGACCGGGACCTCGCCCCGCTGCCGCGGGGGGTGGGTGCGGGGGAGGCCCTGGCGCTGCTCGTGCAGGGCCTGACCGCGTACCACCTGCTGAGGTCGGTGGCGCGCCTGCGGGCGGGGGAGAGCGTCGTGGTCCACGCCGCCGCGGGCGGGACCGGCAGCCTGGTGGTGCAACTGGCCCGCGAGTTCGGGGCGGGCCGGATCATCGCCACGGCGTCGTCCGAGGAGAAGCGGGCCTTCGCCCTGGAACTCGGCGCCGACGTCGCCGTCGACGGTGCGGCGGAGGGCTACCGGGAGCGCGTCCTGGACGCCAACCGGGGCCGCCCGGTCGACGTCGTCCTGGACGCCGTAGGCGGACCCGTGCTCGACGCCGCCCTGGACACGCTCGGCTTCCTGGGGCGGCTGGTCACCTACGGATCCTCGTCCCGGCAGCCCGCCACCCCCGTGCCGCCGGCCGGCCTCGCCGTGCGGAACGCAGCCGTCGCCGGCTTCTGGGTGACTCCGCTCCTCGCCCGGACCGGAGCGGGCGGTGCGGCACTGGAGGAGCTGATCGATCTCACCGCACGGCACCGCCTCCGGCCGCTGGTCGGCTCGGAGTACGACTTGGGAAGCGCCGCCGCCGCCCACGCCGACCTCCTGGGCCGCCGCACGAAGGGCAAGCTCGTCCTGCTTCCCTGAGCCTGCCGTCCCTAGGCGGCCTGGGCCTTGTCGTACAGGGCCTTGACCACGTCACCGAAGTACGGCCCGAACATCCGGTTCGGCAGGAAGGTGTAGCCGAAGCTGTTCACGGAGACCTGCAGGCCGGTGCCGGACGCCTCGGTGAAGCCGGTGAACCAGGGGCCGCCGCTGGAGCCGCCCGTCATGTTGCAGCCCAGGCTGTGGTCCTGTGAGAACAGGAAGTCCTTCGAGCTGGTGCCGCTGCAGTAGACGAGCTTCGTGCCGTCGTACGGCGACGCCGCCGGGAAACCGAAGGAGTACATCGGCTTGGTGTAGCCGCCGTTGAACTGGATGCCCTGGGCGCCGACGACCGAGGTGAGGGTCCTGCCGTTCAGGGGGCTGACGACCGCGGCCCCGACGTCGTAGTTGATGTCCTCGCTCGCCTCCCACTGCGGGGTGGTGAGCGTCGTGGCCGCGGTCCACTGGCCGTACGGCGCGTTGCCGTTGTCGTAGCCGGGGACGAAGACCCAGTTGGTGTGCCAGCTGCCCTGGTACTTCACGCAGTGCCCGGCCGTGATGACCGTGCTGGCGTTCTGGCTGGTCACGGCGTTGCCGGTGCAGGAGGCGGTGCGCCCCTGGAAGGTGAAGAACACCCGGCCGGAGGTGGTGACCACGGCGCCGCCGCCGGTCCACGGGCCACCGGCCTGTGGGAAGGAGGCGAGGGCGGCGCGGGTGGCGCGGGGAGCGCGGGTGGGTAACACGGTGGTCGAAGGCCCGTGCGGCACGGGGGACTTGAGCCGCTCGGCCGTCTTTCCGCTCAGCAGCAGGTCGAGGGGGGTGGCGCCGCGCATGCGGTCGGCGGTCCAGAAAGCGCGGGCCTCGTGCTGTGCGGCCGCCGAGGCGGTGTGGGCCGCGGCCGACGGCGCGGAAGGCGCCGCGCCGGCGGCCCCGGCCTGGACGAGGCCGCCGGTGAACAGGGCTCCGACGGCCAACAGAATGCCCGCGGCGGTGCGATGGCGTCTCACGCAGGTCTCCTTCTGCCGTGCCCCGACCGGTCGGGTCCGGGCAGGGTGGGGGAACGAAGAACGGTGCGGATGGACGT
Organism: Streptomyces sp. NPDC107654; assembly: GCF_055639035.1. Lineage (NCBI taxonomy): Bacteria > Bacillati > Actinomycetota > Actinomycetes > Kitasatosporales > Streptomycetaceae > Streptomyces > Streptomyces sp. NPDC107654. Next base: position 116,154 of record NZ_JBVKBI010000009.1, on the reverse strand, counting down.
GCGTGAGGCAGAGTGCCACGGGACACTCGAATTGTCAGGAGCACGTAAAGGACGATTCCGTGGGACGCGGGTCAGCGGCCGCGCCGGCGCAGCAGGAGGTCGGCGACGACCGGGCGGTGGTCCGAGGCGGTGGTGGCCCGCGTCCGCGCACCGGTGACGGTGACGTCCGGGGAGACGGTCACGAGGTCGATCCGCCTGACCGGGTCGACCGCCGGGTAGGTCCTGCCCCCGTTCGCCGCCGCGTCGGCCAACACGCCCCACAGCCCGGCCAGTTCAGGGGCACCCGGCTCGGCGTTGAAGTCCCCGAGGAGGACCTTCGGGCCCGCGTCCTCGGCCAGGACCGCCAGCATGTCGTCGACCTGGGCCCGCCGCACGGAGGGGTCCGTACGGTAGTCGAGGTGGGTCGTGTACACGTGCACGGCGGCGCCCCGGACCCGGACCGTCACCTCGGCGAAACCCGGAGCGGGTGCCGGCACCGGATCCGGGGTCTGCGTGGACAGCCGGGTGATCTCGTGGTTCTGCGCGTCCCGCACCGGATACCGGCTCAGCACGGCGACCCCGTACTGCCGCCGCTCCCCGCCCGCCGTCGCGGGAGGGAGGTCGTAGATCGGCGCGAAGAAGACCCGCATGCGCAGCCGTACGGCCAACTCCCGGGCCTCGTCGGCGAAGTCGCTCCGGGCGCCCCAGTGCACGTCGACCTCCTGGAGGCCGATCACGTCGGCGCCGAGGGCCCGGACCGCCGCCGCCGTGCGGTCGAGGTCGAAGACGTTGTCCTCGCCGGCTCCGGCGTGGATGTTGTAGGTCGCCACGCGCAGCGGGACGCGTGCCGCGGCCGGTCCGGTGCCGGCCGCCCGGTCCGCCGCCGAGGCGCCCGGTGCCAGGGCGCCCGCCGCTGCCGCGCCGAGCGCGGCGGTGACGGCTAGCACGGCGGTGAGCACACGGCGGGCGGGGCGTCGGGGTGTGCGTTCCACTGAATCCTCCTACGGTGGGCCGGTGGGTGTGCGGGGTCTCAACGCACCGGTGCCGGCCACGCAGGGTTGTCCTGGTGCGTGAAGGTCGCACGGTGGTGGAGCCGGTGCGGTCGGCCGCACGCCGGAGCGGGTCGTCCGGGCCGGGGACCCCGGCTCCACGCTCTCCAGCGCGACCAGCGGACGAGCGTGCACCCGGGCCGGCCCGGGTGCCTCCGGCGGCGATGCGCGGAGCGCGCCGACGGCGTGGGGGAGGGGGCGTCCGGCGTCGGCCCGGCACAGCGGCGCCACGGCCTTCCGGTCCGGCTCCACCGCCTCGCCGCGGGGACGGTGACCAGGTCCGCGCCCTGTCCGGCGATGAGCAGCGCGCCCCGCAGCACGGAACGAAGACACCGGAGAAGCCCTCCCCGCCGCCCCCGCCCCGCCGTACCTCGCTGACCATCGGCTCCCCCGCCGTACGCCTGCCCCGTCCGGGCATCATGCCCGGCGGGGGAACCGGTTGACCACCGAGGCGTCGAGTTCCGGAAGCGCTCCTGACCGGCGGGCGGCCGGTCGAGGCCGTGCCGGTTTCGGGGTACACGCGGGGTAGGGATCAGGCGGCCGGCGGGCGGGCGTCGCGAGGCACGCCGCCGCGAACACGGTGACTATGAAGGGACACGGCGACGGCGAAGAGGGCGCGCCGTCGAAAGGACGCGGGCGAGGCGCCGACGCGGCGCGTCCTCCCACCGGGTGGGAGAGGAGCACGGGGATGGACACGACGGACACCTCGCGACCCGGCCGGGGCCGCCCCCTGGCCGGTGCCGGCACGTCACCCACCGGCCTGCTCGACCTGCTGAGCGTCGCCGCGGTGGTGCTGGACACCAACGGCCGCGTCGTGTTCTGGAGCCCTCAGGCGGAGGAATTGTTCGGCTACACCGCGGCGGAGGCGCTCGGCCGGTTCGCGGTGCAACTGCTGGTCGACGAGGAGCACCGGGACGAGGTCATCGCGCTGTTCGCCGAGGTCATGGGGTCCGGCACCGACTGGGCCGGGGCCTTCCCGATCCGGCACAAGGACGGCAGCACCCGGCTGGTCGAGTTCCGCAACATGCGGCTGCTGGACGACCTCGGCGACACCTACGCCCTGGGTCTGGCCGTGGACCAGGCGACCGTGGCCCGCGTCGAACGGGGCGTCGCCCTCTCCGCACGTCTGGTCACCCAGTCCCCGATCGGCCTCGCCATCCTCGATCCCGGCCTGCGCTACCTGACCGTGAACCCGGCGCTGGAACGCATCCACGGCCGCTCCGCCGCCGACCACCTCGGCCGGCGGGTCCGTGACGTCCTGACCTTCCTGGACGCCGAGGCCATCGAGGACCGGCTGCGCCGGGTCCTGGAGACCGGGGAGCCGGTGACCGACCGGCACGTCGTCGGCCGACCCACCTCCGATCCGCACCGCGAACACGCCTGGTCGGTGTCGATGCACCGGCTGGAGGACGGGGCCGGCCGGGTGCTCGGCGTGGCCACGTCCGTCATCGACATCACGGAGCGCCACGAGGCGACCATCGAGGCGACGCGGGCGCGGAACCGGCTCGCCATGATCGCGGGTGCCTCCGCCGCCATCGGTTCGACCCTCGACGTGGAACAGACGGCGCACGAGCTGGCCGGCGTCGTCGTACCGGACCTGGCCGACGTCGCCACCGTCCACGTCCTCGACAGCATCCTGCGCGGGCGCACCCCCTCGGTCGCCGGCCCCGCCCGGTTCCGCGCCGTCGCCGTCGCAGCGGCCCACGCCCCCGAGGCGCACGTCACCGACCCGCCCGGAGAACTCGTCCGCTACGAGAGCGACCGCCTGCTCACCCGCTGTGTACGCACCCGCCGGCCGGTACGGGTCGCCGAGACCACCCGCGACGACCTGCGGCACATCGCCCGCAGCAGCGAGGCCGCCGCGCTCCTGGAGAGCACGGGCGTCCACTCGTACCTCGCCGTCCCGCTGCTGGCCCGCGGCGAGGTCCTGGGCGCCCTCAGCCTCGGACGCACCGGCAGCCCCGCGCCCTTCGACGAGGACGACACGCTCCTCGCCTGCGAGCTGGCCGGACGTGCCGCGACCTGCATCGACAACGCCCGCTGGTACCAGAGCGCCCGCAACACCGCCCTCACCCTCCAGCGCCGGCTGCTCCCGCAGCTGCCGTCCCGGCTGCCGGGCCTGGCGATCGCCTGCCGCTACCTGCCGGCCGGAGCCGCCGGCGAGATCGGCGGTGACTGGTTCGACGCGATGCGGCTGCCCGGCGACAGGAGCGCCCTCGTCGTCGGGGACGTGATGGGCAGCGGCATCAACGCCGCCGCCAGCATGGGCCAGCTGCGCAGCGCGACCCGCGCGTTCGCCGGGCTGGACCTGGACCCGGCGGAGGTGCTCCGGCAGCTCGACCGTCTGACCGAGGACGTCGAGCACACCATCGCCACCTGCGCCTACTGCTGCTACGACCCCGAGCGGGGCCGGTGCCGCATCAGCCTCGCCGGTCATCTGCCCCCGGTCCTCGTCCGGTCCGGCCGGCCGGCGCAGCTGCTCGACCTGCCGTCCGGGGTACCGCTGGGGGTCGGCGGTACGGCCTTCGAGTCGACGGAGTTCCCCCTCCGCCCCGGTGACCAGCTCGCCCTCTACACCGACGGGCTGGTGGAGACCCGCCGCGACCCGATCGACGCCCGCCTCGGCACCCTCCTCGACGCCCTGACCGCCACCGCCGACCGGGATCTGGGGGAGACGTGCGACCGGGTCCTGGAGACACTCCGGCCGCCCGGGGGCGACGACGACGTCGCGCTGCTGGTGGCGCGGGTGGAGCCCTGAGGGGGCGGGGCACGCCCTGAGGCGCCTGCTGCCGAGCCGCCACGCCCTGGCTCCCTGTCCTGCGCCGCCACGCCCTGGGGCTCCTCGTCCTGCGCCGCCACGCCTCGCCCCGCGCCGGCGACCCGCCCCAGCGGCGACCGCTGCTCACCCCACCGCGCCGGCTGCTCACCTCATCCGCGTCACTCCCGCTCGGGCCGCTGCGTGAGGGCGTTGAATCGGTCGGCGTCGATGTTGCCGCCGGACGCGATGACGCCGATCCGCCGCGGCGGGTTCTCGACGCTTCCGGCCAGCAGTGCGGCCAGCGGAGTGGCGCCGCTGGGTTCCAGGACGGTCTTCAGCCGTTCGAACGCGAAGCGCATCGCGGTGACGATCTCGGCGTCGCTGACGAGCGCGACGGAGTCGACCAGGCGCTGGTTGATGGGGAAGGTGATCTCGCCGGGGGTGTCCAGGGCCTGGCCGTCGGCGATGGTGCGGGGGACCGGGACGGTCACGCGTGCCCCGGCCTGCAGCGACCGCTTGGTGTCGTCACCCGCCTCCGGTTCGACACCGATGACGCGGATCCCGGGGTGCAGCGCCGTCGCGACGGTCGCACTGCCGGCGATGAGCCCGCCGCCTCCCACGGGCACCAGGAGGGCGTCCAACGGGCCGGTCTCCTCCAGGAGTTCCAGCGCGGCGGTGCCCTGGCCGGCGATGACGTGGGGGTGGTCGTAGGGCGGGATCAGGGTCAGCCCGCGCTCCTCGGCCAGGGCGTGCGCGAGCGCGGAGCGGTCCTGGGTGTAGCGGTCGTAGGTGACGACCTCCGCTCCGTATCCGACGGTCGCCGCCACCTTGGAGCGCGGCGCGTCCTCCGGCATCACGATGACGGCCGTGGTGCCCAGCTCCCGGGCGGCGAGCGCGGTGGCCTGGGCGTGGTTCCCGGACGAGTAGGCCGCGATGCCCTTCGCCCGCTGCTCGGCGGTCAGCCGGGCGACGGCGTTGTAGGCACCGCGGAACTTGAAGGCACCCATCCGCTGGTAGTTCTCTGCCTTGATGAACACCTCCGCGCCGACGAGGGAGTTCAGCGTGCGGGAGGTGAGGACCGGCGTGCGGTGGGCGATGCCCTGGAGACGGGCGGCGGCCTCGCGGACGTCGGCGAGCGAAACGGGGGGTGCGGCGGTGGCCATGGGGGTCCTCGGGTTGTCCTCGACGGGCGGGGGGAAGGGGCGGCAGACGGCTCACCAGCCGGTGACGCGCGGCCAGTATGCCGTGATCTCCGGGGCGGACGCCGCCGGGCCGTGGGCACCGTCGACGACGTGGTAGCCCTGGTGCTGGGCGGCGGTGGCACAGGCGTGGTTGGGCAGGACGCGCAGCCGGGTGCCGATGGGGAGTTCGGGCAGGACGGCTCCGTTCCGTGCGGTGAGCGTGCCGTGCTCCTGGCTGGCCGCGGTCATGACCACGTCCGGGAGCAGGGTGCCGTTCAGGTCGGTGACGAGGCCGTAACCCTGGTCCTGCGGCTGGGCGGAGGTGCCGCGGTCGCGGGACATCGCCATCCAGCCGCCGTCGGTGACGACCCATCCGTACTCGGGGCGGTGACCGATCACGGTGACCACGACCGACAGGGCGAGGTCGTCCAGCCCGCACACACCGAGGCCGGCCATCACCAGGTCGAAGAACACGTGGTTGCCGGCGCGCAGTTCGGTGACTCCGGTGAGGTCGTCGGCCGCGTGCGCGGTGGGGGTGGAGCCGACGCTGACGGTGGGCACGGGCAGGCCGGCCGCGCGCAGCCGCTCGGCCGCGGCGACCACGGCGTCCCGCTCGTTCCGCGCCGCCGCGCGCCGCTCCTCGGCGGTGTGACAGTGGTACGACTCGCCCGCGTGGGTCAGTACGCCGTCCAGGCGACCCGCGTCGTGCAGGATCCGTGCGATCCCGGGGAGCCCGGGGGCGTCGGGCCTGAGGCCGCCGCGGTGGCCGTCGCAGTCGATCTCGATCAGGGCGGGAAGGGCGATCCCCGCCTCCCGCGCGGCCGCGGCGACGAACGTCGCCTGCTCGGTGCTGTCCAGCAGCACGCGCAGCGTGACGCCGCGGCGCACCAGGGCGATCACCCGCGGGAGTTTGTGCGGCTCGATGCCGACGGCGTACGTGAGGTCGCGGTAGCCGGCGTCGGCGAACGCCTCGGCCTCGGCGAGGGTGGAGACGGTGACGGGGCCGGGACCGCCGTCGTGCAGGAGGGCGGCGGCGTCGATGCTCCTGGCCGTCTTCACGTGCGGGCGCGGCACGACTCCGAGGCGGTCCGCCCGCGAACGCAGCCGGGCGATGTTGCGCCGGACCCTGTGGACGTCGACGACGGCGAACGGGGTGTCGGGATCGGCCAGGGTCCGGGCGCCGGAGGAGACGGCGGCGGAGGCGGATGCGGAGGTGGCGGCGGGGGAGGAGAAGGGGACGGTGGTCATGGGCGGTCGCCCTTCACTTGGTGTAGTTGTAGACCGTGGCCCGGGAGACGCCGAGCAGGTCCGCGATGGTCTGCGCGGCGTCGCGCGAGTCGAAGTAGCCGTCGCGCTGCAACTCTCGTACGAGGGCCCTCTTGTCCTCCCGGCCCAGTGAACGGGGTGTGGCGGCGCGCTCGGCGGCCCGCGCCTCCACCGCCTGGCGCAGCTCGCGCGCGGTGCGGTCCCGCAGGGTCTCCAGCGGCCTTTCGCGGTGCTCGGTGTCCGTGGCCACGAGGTTGGACAGCGCGAGGGTCACCGGGGACAGGACGGACACGTCCAGGTTGAGGCACAGGGCCGCGATGTACTCGCCGGCGGCGTTCTTGATGCCGATGGACGTGCTCTTCGCCGGGCGGCCGTCGGGGAACCGGTTGGGGTAGTTCTGGATGACGCTGGGGTACTGCGGGTCGGCGATCCGGGCCAGCCCCAACTCGGTCGCGGAGTCCCCGACCTGACGGCCCGACAGGTTGTTCTCGATCGCGCGGATCGCGTGGTCCGGGTCCCGCAGGTCGTGCAGCACCACCTCGCACAGACCGGGGAACATGCGGCCCAGCGCGACGGCGATCTTCTCGGCCTCCCCGATCAGGTGCTCGTCCGTCCCGTCCTCGCCCACACCGGCCTCCGGCTCGATCGATCTTCCAGATCTAGACGAAGAGTCTAAGAATGCGGTTGCACCGCGTCAAGGCGGGCGAGGCGCGAGGCGGGCCAGGCGCGAGAGGGCAGGCAAGGCGCAAGCGCGGGGCGCGCACGGATCTCCGGCGCGGGACGGCCCTCCGCCGCGGAACTTCCCTCAGCGGCACGGAGTGCACCTCAGTACCGTGGGGCACAGCACGTTCGACACGTTCCACCGAGGGGGACACATGGACGACCGGTCCGGCGCGGAGAGCCAGTTGTGGCTGCGCGGTTTCCACCAGGCGACACCGGGTGCGCCGCGGCTGCTGTGCCTGCCGCACGCCGGCGGCGCAGCGAGCTTCTACTTTCCCGTCTCCAAGGCGCTGTCGCCCGCGGTGGACGTGCGCGCGGTGCAGTACCCCGGCCGGCAGGACCGCCACCTGGAGGCTCCCATGGACTCCGTCCGGGACCTCGCCCGGGGCGTGTTCCGCGCGCTGGACGAACGGGACGGCACACCGCTCGCCCTCTTCGGGCACAGCATGGGCGCCATGGTCGGCTTCGAGCTGGCCCGGCTCCTGGAGGAGGCCGGGCGGCCGCCCGCGGTGTTCTTCGTCTCCGGCCGCCGGGGACCGTCCGTCGAGCGGTCCGAGGACGTCCACCACGGCGACGACGCGCGGCTGATCGAGGAGGTCACCAGGCTCGGGGGCACCGACGCGGCCGTGCTCCGGGACGAGGAGATGCTCAGCATGATCCTGCCCGTGCTGCGGGCGGACTACCGCGCGGTGGAGACGTACCGGCACACCCCCGGACCGCGCCTGAGCTGTCCCCTCGTCGCGCTGACGGGCGACGCCGACCCCCGGGTGACCCCCGAGGAGGCCCGGACCTGGTCACAGGAGACCGACGGCCCGTTCGAACTGCACGTGTACCCCGGGGCCCATTTCTATCTGGTGGCGCAGCAACAGGCCGTGCTGGCCCGGATCGAGGCCACGCTGCGACGGCTCGCCTCCGGAACCGGAGCCACGGTCTGATCGGGCGTCGGGCCGACGGGCCGCTCCGGCCACGGGCCGGACGGACCGGGCGGAACGACGCGGGCGGCACCGGTGGACCGGTGCCGCCCGGCGGGGACGCGCGTCAGTCGACAACCGTGGCGGACTCGATGAGCACGGTCTCCGTCGGGACGTCCTGGTGGCCCATCCGGCTGCCCGTCTTGACCGACTTGATGGAGTCGACGACGTCCTGGCCCTCGACGACCCTGCCGAACACGGCGTAACCCCAACCGGTCGGCGTCTTCGCCGAGTAGTTGAGGAAGGCGTTGTCCGACACGTTGATGAAGAACTGGGCCGTCGCGGAGTGCGGGTCGTTCGTCCGCGCCATCGCCACGGTGTAGTTGTCGTTCTTCAGGCCGTTGTCGGCCTCGTTCTGGATCGGCGCCTGGGTGCGCTTCTGGTCCATGTCCGGAGTGAAACCGCCGCCCTGGATCATGAAGCCGCTGATCACCCGATGGAAAATCGTGCCGTCGTAGTGGCCGCTGCGCACGTACGACAGGAAGTTCTCGACGGTCTTGGGCGCCTCGGCGTCGTTGAGTTCCAGCACGATCCGGCCGAAGTTGGTGTTCAGCGCGACTTTCGACATCGATATCTCCTCATTCCGGTGGGGCTCGCCCACGTCTACGGTACGGAATATAGGATCACAGGTCGCACGCACCGCGCGGCAGCGCCCCGTGGGTCGAACGGCCATCCGGGTGTCTCAGGACAGCCGGGGAGCGTCCCCCGGACCCGGGGGAAGGGCCAGGTGGGCGAGGTCCTCCGGCGGGGGCGTGCTCACCGGCCACAGCGGAGCGGCCTGTCCGTCGGCGAGCGCGGCCGGCGCGTCCGTGAGGTTCATGCGCTCGCGCAGCCGGCCGTAGAAGTCCGTCGGACCGAGCCGCACCGCCTTCAGCCGGCGCGGGGCGGCGTACACGCCGATCCAGTCGCCGGGGCTCAGCACTCCGCGCAACTGGCCGTCGATGCTCACCGCGGCCTGGCCCGAACGTTCCAGCACGCGCAGCGCGACGGGCTCGTCCGGCGCCGCCACCACGGAACGGTTGAACACCATGTGCGGTGCGACCGGCGTGAACACCAGGCCCTCCGCGCGGGGCGAGACCACCGGGCCGCCCGCGGCGAAGCTGTACGCCGTGGAGCCCGTGGGCGTGGCCACCAGCAGCGCGTCGGCCGAGTAGCAGGCAAGGAGCCGGCCCGCCAGATAGACCGCGACCGACACCTGCCGGTCCCGGGCCAGCTTCTCCACGACCACGTCGTTCAGCGCGGTGACGTTCAGGGCGACACCCCAGTCACCGCCCACCTCGCACTCCGTGCGCACCCGCGGCGGCGGCAGCATGGGCCCGCGGCCGTACCGCAGCAGTGCCTCCATCTGCGTGGGCACCTCCAGCCGGCACGACGCCCGCAGGGTCAGCAGCATCCGGTTCTCGACGTCGATCCGCTCCTCCCGTACGGCGTCCAGCGCGGCCCGCACCGCCGTGGCGGGGACCTCCGTGAGGAAGCCGACCCGGCCGAGGTCGACACCGAGCACCAGGGCGTCGCTCTCGGCCGCCAGGCGGGCACCGCGCAGGAACGTGCCGTCACCGCCCAGGGTGACGACGAGGTCCGGGTCGCCCGCGTTGTCCATCTCCTCGCGGGCGCTGTGCCGGGCGCCCTCCCGCCAGACGTCGATGTCCGCGCACCCCACCGCGTGCTCGGCGCACCAGGCGCGCACGGCCCGCGCGGCGGCCACCGCCTCGGCGCGCCCGCCGTGCACGACCAGGCCGACACGGTTCACCGTCATACCCGCACACCCGCCTCCCAGTCGGCCCGTACGAGCGCCATCCTCGCCGCGGACCGCGCCGGCCCGGCGCGCGCCACGCCGCCCGGAGGCCGCCGCACCGCCTTCCGTGCGCGACCGGCCCCGGTTTGTCACCGCAGTGTCACAACGGCCGGACCAGGGAACCCGGGGTCCCGGTGCCCGGTCTGTGTCGGTGAGCGCCGGCGCCCCGCCGGTCGCCCCGACCACACACCACGGACAACCGGGGGATCTCATGCATCACCGACACACCAGCCGCGTCACGGTGGCGGCCCTGGCCACCGTCGCCGCCACCCTGTCGCTGACGGCCTTCCAGTCGGCGAGCGCCACGACAGCGGGCGCGGCCCCGGCCCCGAAGGCCCACGCCGCCACCGTGGCGACCGCCCCGTCCGCCCAGGCCACCGTGGCCGCGTACACCACCGGGTCGGCCGAGGCCAACCGGTTCGCGGCCGCCACGCCCGCCCGCGTCTCCCTGGTCGCCCACACCACCACGCCGCCGGCCTGCACGGCCAAGGCGCTGGAGGTGTCGGCGTACCAGTCCGCCGTCCGGCCGCGGGGCACGGGCACCGGGGCCGCGGTCGTCCGGTTCAAGAACGTCTCCTCGGCCGCGTGCGTGCTGCGCGGCCACCCGACGGTGGCCGGGGCGGGCAACGGCTCGCCGCAGCGGTCCGTCCCGCTGAAGGTGACCCCCAAGGGCACCGCGACCACCGTGCGCCTCGCACCGGGCGGCAAGGCGTGGCTGAAGCTGACCTTCGTACAGGTGCAGGGGGAGGGGGACGGTTACTGCGTCTCCGGCGCGACCCCGTCCGTGTTCCCGACCATGGTGGTCGGCCTGCCGGGTGCGGGCAAGCACCAGGTCGCCCTGGACGACGGCTGGCTCGCCGAGTGCGACAACAAGGTCACCGCGACGGCGGTGTCGGCGGTGAAGCCCGCCTGACCGTTCCGCGCCGGGGAGTCGGGCTCAGTCCCGGCCGTCCCCGGCGAGGAACGGCTCCAGCAGCTCCATCAGCGCCTCCGGGCGGTCCAACGGGACGATGTGCCCGCAGTCAGGGATCACACGTCCCGCCAACCGGTCGGCGTAGGGGCGCAGTTGGCGTTCCAGCGCACGGCCGGCCGGATGGGCGCCGATCGTGAGCGCGGGCACGGTGAGGCGGGCGCCGGCCACCGCCTCCCGGATCTGCCGGACGGTGGCCGGCAGGGCCCGGTACGGCCCGAACGCCGCGCGCAGCGCCTCGCACCCGCCGTAGGCGCGGACGAACTCGGCCCCGACGTCCGGCCGTACGCCCCGGCCGAGGGTGCCGCGCTCCAGGAACCAGCCGACGTACGCCGCCTCGTGCCCCGCGAGCACGGTCTCCGCGAGGCCTGGTTCGGCGTGGAAGCCGAACCACCACGGCGGCCCGGCCGCCAGGAACTCCTCGGCGCCCGGCAAATCGCCCAGGAGCGACTCCATCAGCACCAGCCGCCGTACCAGTCCGGGCCGTCGCATGGCCAGCAGGAACGCGGGCGGGGTGCCGAGGTCGATGCCGACCACGGCGGCCGGGCCGGCGCCCAGCGCCTCCAACAGGCCCCCGGCGTCGGCGGCGAGCGTCCCGGCGTCGTACCCGTCCGCCGGCCGGTCGCTGTCGCCAAACCCCGAAGGTCCGGTGCGATCACCCGGTACCGGCGGGCCAGCGGGCCGATGACCTCGGTCCACAGCCGCCAGGTGTGGGGGAAGCCGTGCAGCAGCAGCACGGCCGGTCCCTGCCCGGCCGTGGCGACGTTGAGTCCGACGCCGTTGACGGTGACCCGGCGCTGCCGCACACCGGTGGAGGGGTTGACGGTCATGGAGGATCCCTTGGGTAACCGATGGTGACAAGGGGACGGTAGGTAACTACTGTCCAACGCAAAAGACCGCACTTTCCCGTCAGTTGGTGAGCTTCAGGTGACCTTCCAGGCCGAGGACGGTCCCGCCGCGCGCGGCGACCTGTTCGACCCCGCGTGCCCGACCCGCCGGCTCCTCGACCGGATCGGTACGAAGTGGACGTCGATGGCGGTGAAGGTGCTGGCGGAGGCGGCCCCGGGCGAGGTGCGCTTCGCCGAACTGCTGCGCCGGATGCCCGGCGTCTCGCAGAAGATGCTGTCCGTGACCCTGCGGAGCCTGGTGCGGGACGGGCTGGCCGCCCGCAGGGTGGAGCCCTCCGTACCGCCCGCCGTGCACTACCGGCTCACCGCACTCGGCCTGTCGCTCGACACCGTCCTCGCGGCCGTCCGGGACTGGGCCGAGGAACACATGGCCGAGGTGGACCGGGCGAACGAACGGGACGGCGGAGCCGAGGACCCGCAGGGATCCGCAACGGTGTGATCTTCTCCCTTGCGGCCGGGGCACCGCTGCTGTGAGTCTCCCGTCGAACGATTTTCCGAAGAACTGTTATCGGCACCGCCCCGGGCGGTCTCCCAGGTAACGGACAGCACCGTTCGGCGTCGAGGACAGGGAAGCTCTGATGAGGACACAGCACACGGTGGACACGGCGGCACTGGTGAACGCCGCCCGGGCGGGAGACCCGGCGGCCCAGGACGCCCTGGTCAGTGCCTATCTCCCGCTGGTCTACAACATCGTGGGGCGGGCCCTGAACGGTTCGGTCGACGTCGACGACGTGGTCCAGGAGACCATGCTCCGGGCCCTCGGCTCGCTCGGTGACCTGCGCACCCCGGAGAGTTTCCGCTCCTGGCTCGTGGCCATCGCCATGAACCGGGTCCGGGCGCACTGGCAGGACCGGCAACTCGCCCCGGACGCCGTGGAGGAGACCGGGGACGTCGCCGATCCGGGCGCCGACTTCGTGGACCTGACCATCGTCCGGCTCCAGCTGTCCGGCCAGCGTCAGGAGACCGCGCGCGCCACCCGCTGGCTGGAGCCGGACGACCGGGAGGTGCTGTCGCTGTGGTGGCTGGAGTGCGCCGGTGAGCTGACCCGGGCCGAGGTCGCCGCGGCCCTCGCGGTGTCGCCGCAGCACACCGCGGTCCGGGTGCAGCGGATGAAGGCGCGGCTGGAGGCGGCCCGGGTGGTCGTACGGGCGCTCGACACGCGGCCGGTCTGCGAGGAGCTGCGCGGGATGCTGGCCTCCTGGGACGGCCGGCCCTCCGCCCTGTGGCGCAAGCGAATAGCCCGGCACGCCCGGGAGTGCGCGCGCTGCGGCGGACTGTGGAGCGGTCTGCTGCCCGCGGAGGGGCTGCTGGCCGGACTGGCCCTCGTCGCCGTGTCGTCGGCGCTGCTGACGGCGACCCGGTCCGCGGTACCCGGCCTGACGGCGACCGCCTCGACCGCACCGCTCCCTCAGGTCACCGGGACCGCCGCCCACGGGCCGGCGGACGCGGGCACCGCCGCATGGGACCCGGGTTCGGCGCAGGGCCCGGCCGCAACCGGCCCGGACACCACTGGAGCGGCCCCCGACACCACCGGAACCGACCCGGGCGTCCTCGCGGCCGATTCCGGCACCCGCGGAGCGGACCCGGGCGCCGGCGGACCGGGCGCCGCCGGCAGTGACTCCGGCGCCCCGGTCGGTCTGCGCGCCTCGCGCCGCCGCAGCAGCGGCCGCGGCGAGACGCGGCGACGGCGGCGGACACGGCGCCGGGCCGTCGGAAGCGCCGTGGTGGCGGCCTGTGTGGCGGGCGGCGGTCTCTGGTACTTCGGCACCGGCTCCGGGCCGGCCACCAAGGAGGCGACCACCGCGCACACCGCGGGCGCCCCCGTCGTGGAGCTCGCCGAACCCGGCACCGCCACGACCTCGTCCTCGTCATCGCCCTCGGCGTCCGCGTCGCCGTCCCCGTCGCACTCGAAGAAGCCACACGCCTCGAAGAGCCCCCGTCCGGCACGCACCAGCAGCACCCCGAAGGCCCGGCCGAGCACGCCGACGACTCCGCGCGCCTCCCGTACCCCGCAGGCGCAGCCGGCGCCCACGGGCACCGTCGCGCAGGTCGTCGCCCTCGTGAACAAGGAGCGGGCCGCCGCCGGCTGCGGCCCGGTCACCGAGGACGCGCAACTGGACCGGGCCGCCCAGGGCCACTCCGACGACATGGCCGCCCGCGGCTTCTTCGACCACACCAACCCGGACGGCGACGGACCCGGCGAGCGGATCACCGCGGCGGGCTACCGCTGGTCCACGTACGGCGAGAACATCGCGAGGGGACAGCAGACCCCGCAGGCGGTGATGGACTCGTGGATGAACAGCCCCGGCCACCGCGCCAACATCCTCAACTGCTCGTTCAAGAACATCGGCGTGGGCGTCCACAACGGCTCGGGCGGCCCCTGGTGGACCCAGGCCTTCGGCGCCAGACTGTGAGAGCCGACCGTGAGCGCCGCCGGGCGCCCAGGCGTCCTGCCCTGAGCGTCACGGGGTACGGCCCGGCGTGTGCCCGAAGGTGCGCCGGAAGACGTCGATGAACGCGCTGGCCGAGGACCATCCGCACCGGTGCGCCACCGTCGTCACCGGCGTCCCCCCGGCCAGCAGCACCAGCGCGTGGTGCAGCCGCAGCTGGGTGCGCCACTGCGGGAACGTCATGCCGAGGTCGCGGCGGAACAGCCGGGACAGGGTACGGTCGCTCGCCCCGACCTGACGGCCCAGCTCCGCCAGCGTACGGCCGTCGGCCGGATCGGCGCGCAGGACGTCGCACAGCGCGCGCAGCACGGGGGACGCGGGCGTCGGCAGGTGCAGCGGCTGCTGCGGCGAGGCGCGCAACCGGTCCAGCAACACCGCGCGCAGCCGCGCCCGTTCGGGGCTGCCGTCGTCCGGGGCGCCGGTGTGGGCGACGATCAGTTCGCGCAGCAGCGGTTCCACGGCGAGCACGGTCGGCGCGTCGAGGCCGAGCGGGTTCTCGCCCGCGGACAGCCCCACCAGGTGCAGTTCGAGCGTGCCGTGCGCCTGGTGGGCGTGCACGGTGCCGGCCGGCACCCACAGGGCGCGGGTGGCCGGGGCGACCCAGGAACCGGCGTCGGTGGTGACGGCCAGCACGCCCCGGCCCGCGTAGACGATCTGGTGGTCATCGTGCCGGTGGGCGTCTATCGCCGCGCCGGACGCCAGCCACTGGGTGCGGGTGGGGGCCACCGGCTCATGGCGGATCTCCGTCATCACCTGGCAGGTTATCGAAAGCGCGACAGCCCGGCGGAGCCGGAGCATGACCGGGTGCGAAGGAAAACATCGATCACCCTGCTGTCCGTCGGGCACGCCTGTGTCGACGTCTACCAGGGCGCCGTGGCGTCCCTGATCCCGTTCCTCGTCGCCGAGCGCTCCTACGGCTACGCCGCGGCCGCGGGCGTCGTCCTGGCCGCATCGCTGCTGTCCTCGGTGGCGCAGCCGCTGTTCGGCGCGCTCACCGACCGCCGGCCCGTTCCCTGGCTGCTGCCGGCCAGTACCCTCCTGGCGGGGCTGGGCATCGCGCTGAGCGGAACCAGCGGTTCGTACCCGCTGACGCTGGTGTGCGTGGCGGTGTCCGGTGCCGGCGTGGCCGCCTACCACCCCGAGTCCGCGCGCGTGGCCCGGCTGACCGGCGGGGGTGGTCACAGCGCCATGGGCTGGTTCTCCTTCGGCGGCAACGCCGGCTTCGCCCTGGCCCCGCTGCTGGTCACCGCCGTCGTGGGCACGGGCGGCCTCGCCTGGACCCCGCTGCTGGTGCTGCCCGCGCTCGTCGGCGCGGCGCTGAACCTGACCGCTCTGCGCGCCCCCGAGCAGCGGCGGCACCTCACCCGGACGGCACCGGCGTACGGCACCGACGACGGGGCGTCCTTCCTGAGACTGTCCCTGGCCGTGGTGTGCCGCTCCGTCGTCTTCACCGGACTGAGCAGCTTCCTGTCCCTGTACGCGGCGCAGCGCACGGGCGGGGGCGCGGCGGCCGGTACGGCCGCGCTGTGCGTGCTCTACCTGGGCGGCGCGGTCGGTTCCGTGCTGGGCGGCCGGCTCGCCGAGCGCCGGGACCGCGTGACGGTCTGCCGCTGGTCGTACCTGCTCTCGGTCGCGGCGGTCGCCGGCGTCGTCCTCGTCCCCGGCCCCGCCCTGTACCTGTGCGTGGCCCTGACCTCGGTCGGCCTGTACGTGCCGTTCTCCCTCCAGGTCACCCTCGGCCAGGACTACCTTCCCTCGCGGGTCGGCACCGCCGGGGGCGTCACCCTCGGCCTGACCGTCAGCGTCGGCGGACTGGCGAGCCCCCTCATCGGCCGGGTCGCCGACGCGACGTCCCTGCGGACCGCGCTGGCCCCGCTGATCCTGATGCCGGCGCTCAGCTGGCTGTCGCTGCGCACCCTGCCCGAACCGGCGGGCCCCGGCGGCCGGGACGACGCGCCGGCCGCCGGCGCTCAGCGTGCCGTGCCGAAGTCCTGGGTCCAGTAGCTGCCGGGCTGCGCGAGGCCGACGCCGATCTCCTTGAACCCGCAGTTGAGGATGTTGGCCCGGTGGCCCGGGCTGGCCATCCAGCCCGCCATGACCTGCTCCGCCGTGCCGTAGCCGTAGGCGACGTTCTCGCCGTAGCTGCTCCAGGTGTAGCCGGCCGCGGTGATGCGGTCGCCGGGGTTCGACCCGTCGGACCCGGTGTGCGACATGTTCTGGTGGGACGCCATGTCCGCGCTGTGCGCCTGCGCGGCCTTGGTCAGTGCCGGGTCGAGGGCCAGCGCCTGGCAACCGGCCTTCGCGCGCTCGGAGTTCACCAGCTGGAGGATCTCGGCGGAGACTCCGGACGCCGAGGCGGTGGGCTTCGGGGTGCTCGGCGCGGAGGGGGCCGCGGAGGCGGGGGCGGTGGGGGGAGAGGAGACGGAAGGGGGAGAGGAGACGGAAGGGGTGGCCTGCGAAGCGCTGGGGGTGGCGGTCGGCCGCGGGTGGTGGACCGTCACCTTCCTCCCGGCGGTGGGGTGGGCGCTCGGCGGGGCCGGGGTCCGGGGCGCGGGCGGCGCGGTGGTCCGCGGCGCGCCGGTGTCGTACGCGGTGCCGCCGGGGGTGTCGTACACGTTGCTGTGGTGATGTCCGGGGGTGTACTGCCACTGCCCCACGGGCGTGCTCGTCACGACGGCCTGTGCCGGGTCCTGCGTGCCGTACGGCCACTCGGCACAGGCCAGGGCGACGGACGGCACGCCCACGGCGCCGACGGCTGCTGCGGCGACGACTATTCGCCGGTAGTGCTTCGTTTTGCGGTGCTGGCCCATACGTCAACCTCACTCGGTGATCGCCGAGGGCTCATTGTTGGGACGACGTCACAGGCAGCGCAAAGTGGCGTTTCTACTATCTCCCCTCGTAGGCGTACGGGGGTCTTGTCAGGCGAGCCCGGAGATGCCGACTTCGCGAACGCGATGTTTGCGAGGGCGCTGTCGAGGCGTCAGGAACAGTTCGTGGGCGGGGGATGGGGGAAGCTCCCGGGAGGCCGGTTCGAGGTCGTCGGCGACCGCGTCCGCCAGTCATGGCAAGACGGACAAATCCCATTTGTCGCGGAGGCCACGTCTACTATCCGCCCCGCTTAGTGGCCGTCTCCGCTGTGAGGGATGTCACTGCGGCCTGGCCGTCCACCCGGCCGGTCCGACTGGCTCCGATGGTCGCCCCCTCCGTGTCGTGTCCCCCGCGCATCGCGGCCCGTGAACCCGGAAAGCCCCCGCAATCCACGCGGGGGCGGGCGGAACGGGGAAGGAAGGGGGCGGACCGTCCGACCGGGCGGCGGCTGCCCTCCCGGGGAGGGGGGCGCACTACACGGCGGCCGGAGCAGAAGCTGTCCGGCCGCCGCGCACCCTGTGTCTCGTCGTCACTTGTTCCGGAAGACGGCCTTGCTGACCTCGGCGGGGTTCTCGAACTTCTTCTTGCCGAGGTGAGAGATCCGCTCGGTGATCTCCTTGGGCGCGTGGTTGTTCTCGGCGACCTTCCGAAGCTGGTCGGAAGTGGCCGGGTAGTCCGCGCCCGACAGGGCTTTCTGCAGGTCAGGTGGGGTGATACCCGCCATGGCTCCTCCAGGCGGTGAGGTGGTGCACGATCATCGGGCCGGCGCCGCGTGCTGCGCCGGACTGCTCAGGTACCCATCCCGCGGAAGCGGATTCAGGCATTCTGCGCATGATGGGTCCTATGCCGCACGGGTACCCGGGGCTCCGAACAGCGCGCCGCGCGTCAGAGGACCGGGAGCATCCGATGAGCGAGACCACCCCATCACAGGCCGAGGGCGAACCGGAGCCGGGCGCCACCGAGGCGGAGCAGCCGCCGCGCACCACGCCGTCCCAGGCGGAGGGAGCGGACGTCGGCGACGAGAACGACGAGAACGACGAGAACGGTGAGAACGACTAGACCACGGATGAGAGCGCGGGCGAGAGCGGCGACGTGCAGGGAGGCGTAGGGAGGCGTCATGAGCGCGGTACGCATCAGCGTCCCCGAGGTGCTGGACGCGCTGAGGGACGTGACCTACCCGGCGGACAAGGACCGGCTGGTCTCGGCCGCACGGCAGGCGGGAGCCTCCGAGGAGGTCGTCAAGGCCCTGCGCGGCATACCCGCCGAGGACTACACCGATCGCGAGGACGTGGCACGGTCGGTCCGTGGGGACCCGGGCTCGGACTCGGATCCGGACTCGGACCTCGGCGCCGCTGCCACGCGGCGCGGGCAACAGGCGCGGCACGGCGGGAAACCGGGACTCTCCCAGCATCTGCGGGAGGAGCCGAAGAACCCGATCCAGGAGGAGTTCGACCGCTGACCGGATGAACGGGGTCCGCCTGAGCCCGCCCCGCGACCGCCGAGCCGGCCCCCGCGACTCACCCCGAACCCCCCCGCGGCCTACGCCGCGACTCACCCGAGCCCCCCGACCCTCCGAGGCTCTCCCCGAGGTCCCCAAGTCGTGCCCTGAGACCCCCTACGGGCCTGCTCCGAGACCGCCTTGACGCCCCCTGGGGGCCGTCCTAGCGTGATCGTCGACGGACACGTCTGGACAGGCAGGGCAGGTACCCCGGCGATGACCCAACCGCACGACCCGCTCGGCGGCGGAGCCGCGGGCCGCTCCCTCCGGGTGGAGACGCACGGGCTGGACGTGATCGCGGACGCGGACCGCCGGGGCACCCCGCGCTCCCTGTTCTGGCCCTGGTTCGGGGCCAACGTCTCCGTCCTCGGCCTCGGCTACGGCGCCTTCGCGCTCGGCTTCGGCATCTCGTTCTGGCAGGCCCTCGCCGCCGGGGTGCTCGGTATCGCCGTCTCGTTCCTGCTGTGCGGTTTCATGGCGGTCGCCGGAAAGCGCGGCTCCGCCCCCACCATGGTCCTCAGCCGGGCCGCGTACGGCGTGCGCGGCAACCGGCTGCCGTCGGTCGTCTCCTGGATGCTGACCGTCGGCTGGGAGACCGTCCTGACCGCGCTCGCCACGATGGCCACCGCCACCGTCTTCAGCAGCCTCGGCTGGGGCGGGGGCACCGAGACCAAGGCGGTCGCCCTGCTGGTGGTCGCCGCGCTCACGGTTGTCGGCGGGGTCATGGGCTTCGACCTGATCATGCGACTGCAGACCTGGATCACCCTCATCACGGGTGTCCTCACGGTCCTCTACGTCGCCCTCGTCGCCGACCACATCCACTGGACGACGGTCGACGCGATCCCGGCCGGGTCGGCCCAGGAGTTCGTCGGCGCGCTCGTGTTCATGATGACCGGCTTCGGCCTGGGCTGGGTCAACGCCGCCGCCGACTACTCCCGCTACCTTCCGCGCGGCTCCTCCAGCCGGGGGGTGATCGGCTGGACCGCCTTCGGCGCCTCACTGGCCCCCTTGGTCCTGCTCGTCTTCGGCCTGCTGCTGGCCGGCTCCTCCGAGGACCTGAGCAAGGCGATCGCGGCCGACCCGATCGGCGCCCTGACCACGCTCCTGCCGACCTCGTTCCTGGTGCCGTTCGCCGTGGTCGCCGTCCTCGGCCTGGTCGGCGGCGCGGTCCTCGACATCTACTCGTCCGGCCTGGCCCTGCTCTCGGCCGGCCTGCGGGTGCCCCGCTATCTGGCCGCGCTCTTCGACGGGGTACTGATGATCGCCGGCGCGATCTACATCGTGTTCTTCGCCGACAACTTCCTCGGTCAGTTCATGGGTTTCCTCACCACACTCGGCGTGCCCATCGCCGCCTGGGCCGGTGTCATGCTCGCCGACCTGGCGCTGCGCCGCCGCGACTATGACGACGGTGACCTGTTCCGCCCGCACGGCCGCTACGGCGACGCCCCCCTCGGCCCGCTGGTCCTCACCCTCGCCGCCACGGCCGTCGGCTGGGGCCTGGTCATCAACACCGCCGCGCGCTGGCTGACCTGGCAGGGGTATCTGCTGGAGCCCCTCGGCCTCGGTGGGAGGACCGGCGCCTGGGCCTACGCCAACCTGGGCGTCCTGGTCGCCCTGGCCCTCGCCTTCCTCGGCACCCTGCTGCTGGGCCGGGGCCGGGTCCGCGCCCAGGAGGCCCAGGCGCCGAGCCCCGCGCTCGACGCGGAGGTGCTGAACCCGTGAGCGCCGCCGACGCCGCCGCACCGGAGGAAGGTGCCCCGCACATGACCGCGAGCGCCGGCCATCTCGCCGTGATCGACATGCAGCGTGTCTTCGCCGACCCCGGGAGTCCCTGGGCCGCACCCCGGTACGCCGACGCGGCAGCCGGCGTACTCGCCCTGTTGCCGGCCTTCGCCGGCCGGGTCACCTTCACCCGCTTCCTGGCCCCCGCACAGCCGGCCGGCGCCTGGCGCGCCTACTACGACCGGTTCCCCTTCGCCCGCCGGCCCGCCGACGCCGATCTCTGGGCCCTCACCGACGAGTTCGCCGGCCTCGCCGACCCCGTCCTGGACACCACCACCTTCGGCAAGTGGACCCCTGAACTCGCCGCACGGCTCGGCCCGGACGGCCGTCTGGTCCTGGCCGGCGTCAGTACCGACTGCTGCGTGCTGTCCACCGCCCTGGCCGCCGCCGACGCCGGCATCGAGGTGCTGGTCGTGGCCGACGCCTGTGCCGGCGCCGACGACGACTCCCACCTCAGGGCCCTCCAGGTGATGGAGCTGTACCGGCCGCTGGTCCGGGTCACCACCATCGCCGACGTGCTCGCGGCGACCGGGCCGTGACCGGCGCCCCGCTCAGGCAGTAGCGGAGCAGCCGTATCCCCTTCCCGGCGGGACGGCACCCCGCGGACCCGCGCCGGCCTCCTCGACCCCGGCCGCATCGAACCGGCCCCCCTCCTCCAGCCGACCGGCCGCGCCCCCGAGCCCGCTCTCCCGCCGTCCGAACGCCCGTCCGGACCGCCGTCCGAACCATCCCCCGGCACCGCCTCCCCACGGGACCCCCCGCCGATCCCCACGCATGCCCCGCACCCCACCGGGTACGCGAGGCGGAGCACGCCCGGGCGGCAGCCTGCCCGGACGGCCCGTACGACCACCCGCTACCTGGGGACCAGCCATGGAGACACCCGCACACGAGGACCTGCCGACGCCCGCCCAGCAGGCACTGGACGCCCTCGCCGTGAACGCCGAGGACCAGGCCGCACTGGACACCCTCGCCCACAGTGACGTACTCGTCCCGGTACCGGACGACGCGGCGGACGGTGCCGACGCAACGACGGTGGCGCTGCCCGTCCTGGAACAGCCCGGCGGCGACCCGGTCGTCCCGGTGTTCACCTCCGAGGGCGAGATGGCTGGCCTGTTGCCGTTCGTCTCGCGCTACCGCCTGATCCCGCTCGGCGCCCTCGCCGCGCAGTGGCCCGAGGAGGACCTCTCCCTCGCCATCGACGGCAGCTCCGCCCACGGGCTGACCCTCACCTCACAGGGAGTACGCACCCTGCTGGCCCGCTGATCCGAACCTCGGACAGGACGGGGACCGCACCGGCGGCCCCCACACCATCCGCACCCGCGGACGCGACCCGGAGAACCTCCGCCGAAGGACGGCCGGAACTGCCCCCTGCCGCCGGTGGTCACCGGCACCCAGGGAGGGAAGATCCCAGCGGGAGTCAGGGCCGGGCGAACGCGAAGGAGCCGATGGTCGTGAGGATCGTCCTGCTGGGCACCGCCGCCGGGGGCGGCTTCCCGCAGTGGAACTGCGCGTGCGCGCTCTGCGCCGCCGCCCGGGACGGCAGGCTGCCTCCCCGGAGCCAGGAGTGCGCCGCCGTCACCGGCAACGGCCGGGACTGGTGGCTGCTCAACGCCTCACCCGACCTGCGGACCCAGCTCACCGCCACCCCGCCGCTGTGGCCCGGCCCCGGATCCCGGGAGACCCCGGTGCGCGGAATGCTGCTCACCGACGCCGAGGCCGACCACGTGGCCGGCCTGGCCGAACTGCGCGGAGCGGCGGGGCTGAAGGTCTACGCCGCGCCGCCGGTGCGGGCCGTCCTCGCCCCCGCCCGCGCCGCACTCGGCCGCTACGCGCCCTGGGAGTGGGCCGACAGCCTGGCCGACGGGGGATTCGTGCTGGCCGGCGGTCTCGTCGTGACGGCTCATCCGGTGGGCGCGAAGATCCCGAAGTACGTACCGGTGCAGGAGCCCGCGGCCACGGAGCCGTGGGTGACGGCGTACCGCATCGAGGACCTGGCCAGCGGGGGAGTGCTGGTCTACGCGCCCTGCGTCGGTGCCTGGAGCCCCGTCCTGGACGAGCTGTGCGCCGACGCCGACTGCCTGCTGCTGGACGGCACGTTCTTCGCCGCCGGCGAGATGGGCACGGCGGTGCGCTCCGGTGCCGGTCAGGCCGCCATGGGGCATCTCCCGGTCAGTGGCCCGGACGGCTCCCTCGCCGCGCTGGCCCGGCATCCCGGCGCGCGCCGGATCTACACCCACCTCAACAACACCAACCCGCTGCTGGACCCGGCCTCCTCCGCACGCGCGCAGGTGGCCGAGCACAGCGCCGAGGTCCTGCCGGACGGCACCGAGCTGGTGCTCTAGCGGGCCGGGGGCTTCCGACGGGCGTGCCGGGCAGGCCCAGGGGCCGTCCGCCGGAGGGCAGTGGCGGAGCTGTCCGAGGCTGCGGGGGAGGGTTCGGCGGCTGATGCCGAGGCGTTCGGCGATCGTGTCGTCCGTGACCCCGGCTCCGAGCAGCCGGATCCCCGCCGCGTCCACGCACAGCAGGGCCGTACGACGCAAGCGGACGAGGCCTCACACTGGTGGACGCTCCCCGCCCGATCCACGGCAGCGCACCCACCGCGTCGGGCGAACGCCGCCGGGCGATCCTCGCCCCTGGGGGGCCACCGCCCTCCGGACTGCGCACCGGGGGGCGTCGGGAATAGCCTGGAGAAGAGCGGCACCGGCGCGGGACGGACCCTCCCGACGCTGTCCCTTCGCCGCGGGGGGACGCGAAACAGGGAGAGGAACCATGCCCTGGAATCTGAACGGCACGTACCTGGAAAGCTGTAACTGCGACGCTGTGTGCCCCTGCACCACCTCCGGCCTGACCGCGCCGGCCGACCACGAGCGCTGCCAGGTGACGCTGGCCTTCCACGTGGACGACGGGAACGTCGACGGCGTGGACGTGTCCGATCGCAGTGTCGCTGTCTTCGTCGACGCGCCCCAGGTGATGGCCGACGGCGGCTGGCAGGTGGCGCTGTACGTCGACGCCTCGGCCGACGACGCCCAGGCGGAAGCGCTGGGCAAGGTCTTCTCCGGCCAGGCCGGCGGACCGATGGCGGCGCTGGCACCGCTCATCGGCGAGGTCCTCGGCGTGGAGCGGACCCCCGTCGACTACCGCGACGACGGCCGGCGCCACGCCGTACGGATCGGCGACGCCATCGACATCGAGATCGAGGACCAGGTCGCCCCGCAGTACGGCGACGACGGTCCCGTGATGGGTCTGACCGGCATGTTCCACCCGGCGAGCAGCAGCCTGACGATCGCCCGCTCCACCCGGGCGACGGGCAACGGCGTGTACGGCCGGTCCTGGGACTTCTCCGGCGGCAACGGCCACTCGGCGCCCTTCACATGGTCCGCGTGAGCGGCGGCTCGGCCCCTGCCCGCCACCGTACGGCTCCCGCCGGGCTGCTGCTGGCCGCGGCGGCCGCCGCCTGGGTCTGGCTGGTGACGCGCTGGGGCGGTATGGAGGCCATGCCCGGCACCATGGGCTTGAATCCGCCCCTCTTCCTGGGCATGTGGACGCTGATGATCGCCGCGATGATGCTGCCCGCCACGGCGCCCGTCGCCGCCCTGTACGCACGCACCATCACCGCGCACCGCGCCCCACGCATGGCCGTGTTCACGGGCGCCTACGTGCTCGTCTGGGCCGTGGCCGGGCTGCCCGCGTACGCGCTGTCCGAAGGCCTGGGCCGGGCGGCGAGCCTTCCCCCGGCGGCGGGGACCGCGGTGGCCGCGGCCGTGTTCGCGGTCAGCGGCGTATACCAGCTCACCCCTCTCAAGGACCGCTGCCTGGCGAAATGCCGGTCTCCCCTCGGGCTGATGCTGCGCTACGCCTCGTATCCGGGGGCCTCACGCGATCTGCGTGCCGGTGCCCACCACGGGGCGTTCTGCCTGGGCTGCTGCTGGTCGCTGATGGCGCTGCTCGCCGTGTTCGGCGTCATGAACCTGTGGGCCATGGTGGTCCTGACCGCCGTGATCACCATCGAGAAGCTGGCCCCGGCCGGGCAGGTGGTGGCCCGGGCCGTGGGCATCGCCTCCATCGCCCTGGCCGTCGCCGTCTTCTGGGCCCCTGGCCTGGCCCCGGGTCTCACCGGCGGTGGTACGGCCGGGATGTGACCCGTGCTCGCGGCGGCCGGACGACGACTCGGCCGTTCCCGGCGAAGCGCCGGGGCCGGCGCGCCGCGCGGCTGCCGCACCTGCACCGCGCTGCACGCGAGGGCGCTGCATCGAGGGCGCTGCGCGCGTTGCTCGGAGGAGACGTTCCGGCTGGTCGACGAGAGCACACCCGGCTCCTCGTCGACCGCCGGACCCTCCAGGCGGTGGGGAGCGCCCCGAGCCGGCCGGGCAGGCGGTCAGCGGACGGCCCTCCTGTTCCGGTGAGCGACGCCACGGGCCTGCGTCACATCTCGCGCAGCGGCATGGGCAACTCGCGCATGTCGTGGAAGACGACGGTGTCCGGGCTTTCGAGACGTTCGGCCGGGGTGAGTCCGCCCGCGTAGCCGAGGGCGCGCACGCCGACGGCGCGCGGCCCGGACCCCTGGGGCGGCGGTCCTCGACCACCGCACTCGTGGGCCACGGGCGACGCCCATCCGCTCGGCGGCGTACAGGAACAAGTCGGGAGCCGGCTCCTGTATGAGCGTTTCGAGGGCCGGACCCACAGCTCCACGGAAGTAGTGCGCGGTACCCCCGTTGCCGTCGAATATCACCAGTCCGATCGGCTTGAACCAGCCCCGTAGCGTGGAGCGCTCCTGAACACCGTGAGCCCAAGGGGAGTTGAGCGTGCCGCCGCTCCGGAAGGGGGCGATCGCCAAGCGGGAGACAGATCGTCCACGCTGTGGTTACCATGCCGGGGATGAAGAACTTCTCCTCGTGCGGATTGGGGGAATCGTTCACGCAAGGTGAGTGCTGATGGCACATCACCCCGCGAACGAGGTTCCACCCCGCCTCCTGATGTGGCAGCGCGTCCGCGAGTACGCCGTGCCACCGCCCATGATCGAAATCGCGACCGCACGGCGTGCCGTCGGTGACTGGGCCGGTGCGTGCGCCGCCGCCCGGATCGACGTCGATCTCGATCTCCGCGCCGTGCGCAACCGCCACGGCACCGATGTCACCCGCCGCCTTCGTGCGGACCTGCGTCGGCTGGCGCCCGACCTTCTCCGCTGGCACATGCCCCGCATCCTGCCGGACGGCCGGCTGAGGCCCGGCCTGACCATTCCCCTGGCCCACTACCGGCGTTCGGGCGGCACGGCCCCGCACCTGGTGGTGCGGACCCCGCCGGTGCGGGCGGACGCCGGTCAGCGGATGACCCTGGCTCTCTGGGACGGGTCCGGCGACGGCGCCGCCGCGCACCATCCTCACCCGCGTCCCGACCGTCGTTTCCGCCTCGACCTGCACCGGCACCTGTGGGACGGGGAGCGGAGCGGCGAACTGGCCCTGAGGTGCGGTGCGGACGCGACACCGGTGATGGCGCTCTCCGCACGGTCCCTTCCCACCGGCCGCCCGGCCCTCCCCGGCCCGGCACACGGAACCACTGCTCAGGACGCCTCGTGGGCGGTGGAGAACTGGGCCGCCGAGGCCGAGTTGCTGCTGCGGGCCGAGGGACGCCCACGCGGGGCGTTCACCGTGCGGCTGGGTCCGGGAAACCGCGCCGTACTCGAACTCGTCGCCCCCGACGACAGCCACGTCCCGATACTGCGGCCACTGCGCGAGACGTTGCCGCGGCAGGAGATCGCCGCGCTTCCGCTACTGCCGGAGGCCGCGGCCAGGATCCCTCCGGATCTGGAACTCCTGCGTGCCGGGCTGGTTGCGGCCGAGCGGCTGCACCCTCTCGTCGCCGCGGCACTGGCCGGGTTCGCCACGGCACCCGCGGGCGACCCCGCCCCGGAGCCCGGTGATCCGCACCGGGTGGAATGCCGGGGCGAGGTCCACCGGATCGCGCTGCGGGACGGGGTGCTGACGGCGGTCGATCACGACCCGGTCGAACTGCGCCGCGAGGACCTGCTGGTGGCGCTCGGCGGTCCGGCGCTGCCCTGCCTGCGGGCGATCGACCTGGTCCACCGCAGCCCGGACGCCCTGCCCGCCGTGCGGGAGCGGCTCTGCCACGGTGACATCACGGGGGCGCTGACCGTGGTCGAGGGCTTGCTCGGTCCGGGGGCCGTGCTGCGCGACGGACCGCTCCGTGAGGCGCTGGAATCGGCCGCGGCCCGCCGTGTCGACCACGGACTCTTCCGCGCCGGCCTGGTCGCCGAACACCCCGCCGCCGACGCGGGAGTGGACCGGAACGCCTCGGGCGCCGGGCACCCGGAGGTGGACCACCGTCCCCGGCTCGACCGTCGTGCGCCCGCCGCGATGCACCGCAAACGGGCCAGCCGGGCCCGGCCCCACACCGGCCTGCACCGTTGACCCACGGGCCTGTCGGCCCGCGACCGACTTCCCCCTGAGCGACGCCTGTTGTGCGCCGCGCACCACACGACATCCGGAACGGCCTGACCGCTCCCTTACCTCCCACACCAGGTGATGACCATGACCTCCGGCACTCTCCTGTCCGGCCCCGCACCCGCCCCGGCAGCCGATGAGCCCGCACACGGCTCCGCGGGCGCACCCGGAACCGGCACGCAGCTCGCCCTCGCCGGCGACCTGCTGGCCCTGCTGCGGACGACCACCACGGAACCGCGCCCCGACGAACAGCTCGAGGCACTCACCCTGGCCGTCGCGGCCGACCTGCCCGTGCTGCTCTGGGGAGAGCCCGGCATCGGCAAGACCGCGGCCCTGACCCAGCTCGCCGCCTCCCTGGACCTGCCGCTCACGACCGTGATCGCCAGCGTCCACGAGCCCTCCGACTTCTCCGGACTGCCCATCGTCGGCGACGACCCGGCGGTGCAGGGGGTGCCGATGGCGCCGCCGCAGTGGGCCGTGCAACTCGTCCGCGCCGGGCGGGGGCTCCTCTTCCTCGACGAACTCTCCACCGCCACCCCGGCCGTCCAGGCCGCACTGCTCCGGGTCGTCCTGGAGCGCAAGGTCGGTGCGCTGCACCTGCCGCCCGGCGTACGGATCGTGGCCGCCGCCAACCCCCGCGCCTCGGCGGCGGACGGGTGGGAGCTGAGCCCGCCCTTGGCCAACCGGTTCGTACACCTGAACTGGGTGCACGACCAGGAGGTGGTGGTGCGCGGCCTGGGCGGGGTCTGGCCCCGGGCGGAGCCGCCCCGGCTCGTGCCGGAGCGGCTGCCGGAAGCGGTGGCCTACGCCCGGCGCGCGGTCTGCGGCTTCCTGAAGGCGCGGCCGACACTGATCCACCGGCTGCCGAGCACCGAGACGCGGCGCGGCGGCGCCTGGCCCTCGCCCCGCAGCTGGGAGGCGGCGATGACCCTGCTGGCCTTCGCCACGGCCGCCCCGGTCTCCCGGGAGGTGCTGGCGTCGCTGGTGCGGGGCGCGGTGGGGGACGGGCCGGGGCTCGAACTCCTCGCCCACCTGGACCGTATGGAGCTGCCCGACCCGGAGTCACTCCTGGCCGAGCCTGCCACCGCCGAGCTGCCGGCGCGGGGCGACCTGCGGCAGGCGGCGCTGGAGGCGGTGGTGGCGGCCGTCGGGGCACGGCCGTCGAAGCGGCGCTGGGAGGCGGGATGGGCGGTCATGGTCCGCGCCCTGGAAACCGGCACCCCGGACCTCCTGGTCGGCCCGGCGGCAGTGCTCGCCTCGCTGCGACGCGACGACTGGAGGACACCGGAGGCGGTGGAACGGCTCGCCGGAGTGATCGGCCTCGCCCGACGCGCGGACGAGTCCGTGGAGCGGGTCGCCGCGCGCGGCGCCGGGCGAGCCACGGGGGCGCGCCGATGACGGAGGCCGCCGGGCGGGCGGGGCGGGGTACGCCGGCGACGGGTGCTCCGATCACGGGGGCTGCCAGGCGCCCCCGCCCGGTGCCGCGCCCCATGCCCCCGCCGCCGCGTCCGGTGCCGGTCACCCTGCCGGGGCGGACGGCCGGCTCCGGCGCGCCGGACGCCCCGCCGGGGCTGCCGCTGGACCTGGACAAACTGCTGGCCGCCCGGCTGCACGCGGTGAAGGTGCGCCCGTACCTGGCCGGCGCGCTCTTCGCGCTGCACGTGGTGGAGGACCGGTCGGTGCCCACCATGGCGGTCGACGCGCACTGGCGCTGCTACGTTTCCCCCGGTTTCGTGTCGCGGACCTCGCCGGAGGAGCTCGCGGGCGTCTGGGTGCACGAGGTCGCGCACCTGATCCGTGACCACCACGGGCGGAGCGAGCGGTATGCCCGGGAGAACGGCGAACACGGTCCCGGCGAGCGGCTGCGGCGGAACATCGCCGCCGACTTCGAGATCAACGACGACATCTACGGCGATGGTCTGCCCGTGCCCTTCGGGGCGGTGCGCCCGTCGTCGCTGCGGCTGCCCGACGGACTGCTGATGGAGGAGTACCTGCGGACGGCGTCGATGGCCGGGACGGCCACCGACCTGGCCTGGCTGGACTGCGGCAGTGGTGCCGACGGGCAGCCCCGGCCGTGGGAACTGGGACCCGACGGCGCACAGGGGCTGAGCAGACAGCAGCGTGACGCGGTCCGCTTCCGGGTCGCCCAGGCCGTCAAGGGCCGGCCGGGTGACGCGCCCGAGGGGTGGCGCCGCTGGGCGGACGAGGTGTTCCATCCGCCGCAGCCGTGGCGGCAGCTGCTGGGAGCGGCGGTCCGCTCCGCGGCGGCCGCACCGGGAGTGGGTGACGACCACAGCTACCGGCGTCCGTCGCGGCGTTCGGCCGGCCTTCCCGGGATACTGCTGCCCAGCCTGCGCCGTACGCCGCCCCGGGTCTGCGTCGTGATCGACACCTCCGGGTCGGTGAGCGACGCCGAGCTGGGAAGCGCGCTGCTGGAGGTGGCGGCGATCTCCCGGGCGGTGGGAGGGCGGCGAGACCTGATCTCGGTGATCTCCTGCGACGCGGCGGCCGGGATCGCGGTCCCGCTCTGCCGAGCCGAGAGCATCGAATTGATCGGCGGTGGGGGAACGGACCTGCGCTCGGGGTTCGCCCGTGCGCTGCGCGCCGGACCGCGTCCGGACGTGATCGTCGCCCTCACGGACGGTCAGACACCCTGGCCCTCCGCACAGCCGCCCTGCCGCACCGTCGTCGGCCTCTTCCCCCGTCCGGGCCGCCCCGCGGAGAACGACCCCGACTACGTCCCCGACACCCCTCCACCCTGGGCACGGGTCGTCGTCATCGGCTGAGCGCGCGCGGCGGCCCCTCGCCCGCGCCGGCCACCGGCCTCTGAGCGGGCGGCGGACCAGGTGGACGAGGACGCCGGCCCCGGAACGTGTGACCAGCGTCTGTCCGACGGGCGGGCGGGCCTGCCGGGACGCCCCATGCGGGCCTGCCCGACGGGCGGGTCGGGCGGCCGGCTGTGACCAGCCATGACGTGCTGCGCAGCCGGACCGTGCCGTCCGTCCGTCACACGGTCGTCGACCAAGACGGCCCGGCTGAGATCCTCGTCGGCGTCGGCCGGTGCCACTAGAGCGGTGGACACCCGCTCCCGGGTGCCGTCGACGGCCCGCATGCGCAGCCTGCCGTGGGCACCACGCCGGTCACGGTATCTCTCCGGTAGGCGGAGCCGCTGTGTGCCGGTCCGGAACGTGGGGGCGATCGGGTCGATCACCTCACGTCGGTCGCGCCGGCGGCCACCTCGATTCGGTGTCCGGTCCGGCGGCAACCAACGATCACATGGCCTGAAGGAAACGCCCTGGCGCCTAGCCCTCGTGTTCCGCCAGCGCGCGCCGCAACGCCGCCCGCTGCACCGGCAGCACCTCGGCGTGCAGGGCCCGGCCCTTGGCGGTGAGCGCGACCCACACCCCGCGCCGGTCCTCCGCGCACACCGAGCGTTCCACCAGGCCGTCCTTCTCCAGTCGGCCGATCAGCCGGGACAGCGCGCTCTGGCTGAGGTGGACCCGGCCCACCAGGTTCTGCACCCGGCACTGATCGCCCTGCTCGGGCGATTCCGCCGCCAGGATGTCCAGCACCTCGAAGTCGCTCGCGCCCAGCCCGTGCGGATGCAGGGCACGGTCGATCTCGCACATCGTGCGCGCGTGGACGGCGAGGATGTCCCGCCAGCGTTCTTCGAGCCGGGTGTCGGCGGTCGTGACTGCCATAACCGCACGGTAGCACCGATCCGGCCAATCGTTGTGTGTGCAACTAGTGCTGTGTGCAGGCGTTCGTCCGGGGTTCAGGCCCCGGGTCCTGCAGCAGCCCCACGAGGTTGCCGTCGGCGTCCTTCACGAAGGCGATCAGCCGGCCGCCGCCGACGTCCTGCGCGTCCTGGAGCAGCTCGGCGCCCGCCGCCAGCAGCGCCGCGAGCCGCTCCCGCAGGTCCGTCACGTGCCAGTACGGCACCGGGCCCGTCATGCCCTTGGCGTGCCCGTTCGGGTCGAGGCCGACGTCCTGGCCGGCGGCCTTGTAACCGACGTAGTAGGGCTCGTCCGCGTACGGCTCGACACCCAGCAGCGCGCCGAAGACGGCCTTGGCGCGCTCCAGGTCCTTGACCGGGTAGATGATCGTCTGCAGGCCGGCAGCCATGGTGCTCACTCCTCGTGGAAGGCGGGAACCCGACGGGCTCCCCGTCGGTGCTCCCACGCTAGGACGCGGAGCCCCGCGACGGCTTCTCCGATCCTGACCGGTCCGCGATGCCGGCCGGCCGCGATCTTGACCGGTCGGCAACCCTCCCTCGAAGATTCCGACCGGTCAGGAATTCTCACTCGTCGATCCCGACCGGTCTGGTCCCGTCACTCGTTGCGCAGCACCTCGGCGACGGTCAGCCGGGCCGCCCGGCGGGCCGGGACCAGCGCGCCCAGGACGGCGATGCCCACGCCCGCGAACGCCAGGACGGCCAGCAGGGGCGCGTGCCAGACGTCCGTCATGTACCGGGGCAGGGTGATGTCGACGCCGGCCGCCATGCGCGGGACCACGACCCGGTGCGCCGCGATGCCCAGCGGGACGCCCAGCAGCGACCCCAGCGCGCCGAGCACGCCCATCGACGTCACCGTCATCACCGTCACCTGGCGCGGAGTCATGCCGATCGACTTCAGCATGCCGAGGTCGCGGCGCCGGTCATGGGTGTTGAGGACGGCGGTGTTGAACACGCCCAGCGAGGCGACCAGGGCCAGCATCAGGGTGAGCGCGGTCGCCGAGCCCACGATGGTGCCGGTGACGCTGTTCGAACCGCTCAGCTGGACGGACAGCCCCGGGTCGGCGGCCTCGGCCGCACGGGCGTACGCCTTCTGGTCCGTGCCCTCGGCCAGCCGGACGTGGTAGGCGATGGGCTTCACCCGCGGCATCAGGGCCGTGACCGTCGGCCAGTCGCCGATGACCAGCCGGTCGTCGGTGTCCATCGTCTCGCCGACCACGGTCACCTGCTCCTCGCGGCCGTCCCTGCGCAGCCGCAGCCGGTCCCCGAGGTGCACCCCGTTGCGACGCAGGAAGGGTGTCCCGGCCACGACCTCCCCGGTCCGGCGCATCCACCGGCCCCTGGTGAGCACGCTGTCCAGGGACGGCCCCCCGCGCCTGCCCTCGAACATGACCACCTGCGTGCTGCCGACCAGCACCGCGTCGTCGTCCGACCGCGCCGTCACGTGCGTGGCGCCCGGCAACGAGCCCAGCAGTGCCTCCAGTTCGCGGTCACCGTGCACCGGCTGCACCTCCTTGCCGTGCCGGGAGGCGCCGACGTAGACGGTGACGTCGTAGGTGTGGGCGCCGCCGTTTCCGTAGCTGTCGAACGTCGCCGCCAGTCCGGTCGCGAAGGTCACCGTCGTCACGCCCAGGACCACGGCGGCCAGCGTGAGCGCGCTGCGTCCGGGACGGGCGAACGGGAGCCCCGCGCCGAGGCTCACCGACCGGGGCAGCCGCGCACTCGCCAGGCGACGCTGAAGGCCGAGCGCCCGGCCTGCCCGGGGCGCACTGCCCGCGCTGATGGCTCGCGCCGCCGACAGCCGTCGCGCTCGCAGCGAGGGACCGAGCGCGGCGAGCACGCAGACCAGGGGCATGCCGATCAGTGCGAGCAGGTTCACCCAGGGTGCGATGCCGAGTCTGTCGTGCAGCACCCCCGAGGCCGGCCCGGTGAACACGAAGTCCAGGAACGGCTCCGCCAGCAGGTTGCCCGCGAGCGTGCCGAGCGCACAGCCCAGGACGGCCGGAAGGGAGATCATCATCAGGTAGACGCCCAGCACCTGCCCCGGTGTGAAGCCCAGCGCCTTCAGAATGCCGATGTGCCGGAACCCGGAGACCACGGCCCCGCCGACCACGTTGGCGACGATCAGCACCGCCACCAGGATGCCGAGGACACCGAACGCCATCAGATACGGCGCGTACGCGCGCGCGTTGCTGCCGATCCGGTGCTTGAGCGCCAGGTACGTCCGGGATCCGGCGAGCGCCCCCCGAGGCAGCCCCTCGGTCACCCGGGACATGCCGGTGCGCAGTGCGCTCTCCGTCGACGCGTCCCGGAACCGGAACAGCATCTGCCGGCCGGTCGGGTGCAGCGCCCCGATCTGGTCCGGGGTGACCCAGACGTCCGCCGTGTGGCTCAGGTCGAAGGCGAACCCGACGATGGTGAGCTTCGGCCCCGACGGCACCCGGAACGTCCTGCCGAGGTCGTCGGCGGTCCAGTCACGCTGCCGGTTCAGGACCATCTCGCCCGGCCGGGTCGGCCAGCGGCCCGCCCACAGGTCCACCCGGTCCACCGGACCGCCCGGGCCGGAGCGGCCCACCACCGTGATCTGGCCGCCCAGACCGAAGTCCGCCGGCCCGCGCGGAATGTCGAGGGTCGTCTGCCGGAACGGCCCCGCCACCGCCTCCACCCCCGGCTGCCGGGCCGCGCGCGCCAGTTGGGCGTCCGACACCTCGCCGCTGTCGAACGCGGCCACGACATGCGGCCCGTGCAGCTGCTCGAAGGCACGGTCGAACGGCGCCGACGCCGCGTCGACCAGCCCCAGCGCCACCACGAGCGACCCCGTCGAGACCAGCGTGACCAGCCAGATCACCAGTGTCTGCAGGCGCCGCCTGCGGACGGCCGCCCGCGCGGCCCGCCACACCGCCCTCATACCGACGGCTCCAGGGTGTGCTCGCCGGTCACCCGGCCGTCGGCCACCAGCACCAGACGGCTCGCGCAGCGCTGCGCGAGCCGCTCGTCGTGCGTGACGATCACCAGGGTCTGGCCGATCTGGTTCAGGTCGATCAGCAGGTCCATCACCTGCTCCCCGGCCCGGCTGTCCAGGGCGCCCGTCGGTTCGTCGGCCAGCAGCAGCGCGGGTCGGTTCATCAACGCCCGCGCCACCGCGACCCGTTGCCGCTCGCCGCCGCTGAGCGCCGCCGGATAGGCGTGGCGCCGGCCGGCGATGCCCAGCTCCTCGAACAGCTCCAGCGCGCGCCGCCGGGCCTGCCGGGCCGGCGTTCCCGTCAACTGGGCGGCCAGTGCGACGTTGTCCAGGGCCGTCAGGTCGTCGATGAGGTTGAAGAACTGGAAGATCATGCCGATCCTGCGCCGCCGGTACAGGGCCAGACCCTTCTCGCTCAGCTCCCCGACGTCCTCGCCGTGGACGACGACCCGGCCGGCCGACGGCCGGTCCAGCCCCGCGATCATGTTGAGCAGGGTGGACTTGCCGCACCCCGACGGGCCCATCACCGCGACCGCCTCCCCGGCCCGTATCTCCAGCGACACCCCGTCGAGCGCGACCGTCTCGCCGTACTCCTTGCGCACACCGTCGAGCCGTACGACGGTGTCTGCCGTTCTCACCTCAGTGACCATGGGCAGGACGCTAGACGCGGGCCCGCGCCCCGGGCATCCCTCCCCGGACGGCAGTCGGCCGAGGAACTCATCCCGGGGATGGAGGCCCCTGAATCCCCAGGTCGATGCGGATGTCAGTGCCGTCTGCGAGAGTGAGGGCCATGGGGGAGTACGACATGCTGGCGGCGGCGCTCCTGGTGGCGTGCGCGGCCGTCCTGGGGCTGACCGCGGCGCTGCTGCGCACCCGGCGCCGCTGGCTGGCGGCGGTGGGGGAGCGGGGCTGGCTGCTGGAACGGGAGCGGGAGAGCGCC
Organism: Streptomyces sp. NPDC107654; assembly: GCF_055639035.1. Taxonomy (NCBI): domain Bacteria; kingdom Bacillati; phylum Actinomycetota; class Actinomycetes; order Kitasatosporales; family Streptomycetaceae; genus Streptomyces; species Streptomyces sp. NPDC107654. Next base: position 81,866 of record NZ_JBVKBI010000009.1, on the reverse strand, counting down.
GCCGAGGCCGCGGTCACGGCCGAACGCGACCGGATCGCCCGCGAGTTGCACGACATCGTCAGCCACAACGTCAGTCTGATGGTCGTCCAGGCGAGCGCCGCCCGCGAGGTGCTCGGCACCATGCCGGACGAGGCGGCGACGGCGCTGCGGGCCGTCGAGGACGCCGGCCGGGGCGCGATGACCGACCTCAGACATCTGCTGGGCCTGCTGGCACCCGCGCAGGACGGCACGGACGAGGACCCGGGCCCGGGCGCGGAGCCGGTGTCCACGCCGCTCGCCCCGCAGCCCGGCCTGGACCGGCTGGGTCCGCTGGTGGACCGGATATCGTTCGCCGGGCTGCCCGTCGAGGTCCGCGTCTCGGGCGAGCCGCGCCCGCTGCCGCAGGGCATCGACGTGACCGCCTACCGCATCGTCCAGGAAGCCCTGACCAACGCGCTCCGGCACGGCGACGGCGGCAGGGCCGAGGTGACCGTCCGCTACGCCGACCACGCCCTGCGCGTCGAGATCCTCAACACCGGCCCCAGCGTGCTCACCGGCACCGCACCGCCCGGCCCGAGACCGCCCGGCCCGAGACCGCCCGGCGAGGGCACCGGACGCGGCCTGCTCGGCCTGCGCGAGCGGGTCGCCGTCCACGGCGGTGATCTCGACGCCCGCCGCAGGCTGGGCGGCGGCTTCCGGGTCCGCGCCCGCATACCCCTGGACCGGCCGTGACCGCGGACGCGTCCGAGCGGACGCCCCGGGTCCTGGTCGCCGACGACCAGACGCTGATCCGGACCGGTTTCCGGCTGATCCTCAACGCCCGGGGCATCGAGGTGGCCGGCGAGGCGGCCGACGGCGCCGAGGCGGTCGCCGCGGTCCGCCGGCTGAGGCCGGACGTCGTCCTCATGGACATCCGCATGCCGGTCATGGACGGCCTGGAGGCCACCCGGCACATCCTGGCCGAGGCCCCCGACTGCCGGGTGCTCATGCTGACCACCTTCGACCTGGACCGGTACGTGTACACCGCCCTGTCGATGGGGGCCAGCGGCTTCCTGCTCAAGGACGTCACCCCGGAGCACCTGGCGGCGGCCGTACGGCTCGTCGGCACCGGCGACGCCCTGCTGGCACCACAGATCACCCGGCGCCTGGTGGAGCGTTACGCGAACGCCGCGCAGGAGCGCACCGTCGCCGCCCTGCCCGAGGGACCGGCCGCCCTGACACCCCGCGAGCGGGAGGTGCTGACGCTGATGGGCCGCGGCCTGTCCAACGGCGAACTGGCCGCCGAGCTGACCCTGAGCGAGGCCACGGTCAAGTCCCACGTGGCCCGCATCTTCGCCAAGCTCGGCCTGCGCGACCGAGCCCAGGCGGTGGTCCTCGCCTACGAGACCGGGCTGGTACGCCCGGGCGGGCGGCCACGCGGACGCGCGCACGGCGGCCAGGGAACGGAGCCGCCGTAGGGGGCCCCGTCACCGGCCGACCGGCACGGCCACGCCCCGGGCCGGGTGCCGCGAGGCGCACCGGGCCGGGGCATCCGGCGTCACGTCGAGGCGCGCCTGACCAGCTCCGTCGGCAGGATCACCGCGGCCGGGTCCTCCCCGCCTATCTGCGCCAGCAGCACCCGCACCATCTCGTTGCTGATCCGGTCCCACGGCTGCCGGATCGTGGTGAGTTCCGGGGTGGCGGCGGTCGCCGCCGGGGAGTCGTCGAAACCGCCGACGGCGATGTCCTCCGGCACCCGCTTCCCGGCCCGGTGCAGGGCCGCCAGCACCCCCTGCGCCATCAGGTCGGAGGCGACGAACACGGCGTCCACGTCGGGGGCCTGCGCCAGCAGACGTTCCGCGCCCGCCTCACCGCTGGCCCGGCTGTAGTCGCCGGAGACGACGAGCCGCTCATCGGCCGCGACGCCCGCCTCGGCGAGCACTTCCCGGTACCCGGCGAGCCGCTCCACACCGCCCGGGGTGTCCAGCGGGCCGGTGACCACGCCGATCCGGCGCCGCCCCAGCGACAGCAGGTGCCGGACCATGTCACGGGCGCCGTCCCGGTCGTCGGCCGCCACGTAACTCACCTTCGAGCCGAGCCCGATCGGCTTGCCGCAGGCCACCAGCGGCACCCCCGCCTCCCGCAGTTCCTCGGCGACCGGATCACCGGAGTGGCTGGAGACCAGCAGCACCCCGTCGACGTGCCCCGCGGTGATGTACCGCGTGATGCGCCGCCGTTCGTCCTCGGTGCCCGCCAGCATCAGCAGCAGCGGGATGTCGTGCGCGGCCAGCGCCTGGGTGCAGCCGCGCAGCAGGACGTTGAAGTTGGGGTCCTCGAAGAACCGCTCCTGTGGCTCGGTCAGCAGGAAGCCCACCGAGTCGGAACGGCCCGTGATCAGCGAACGGGCGTGCCGGTTCACGACGTACCCGGTCCTGCGGATGGCGGCGTTGACCGCCTCCTGGGCGGCGGGGCTGACGTAGTGCCCGCCGTTGAGCACGCGCGAGACGGTGCCGCGCGAGACGCCCGCCTCGCGCGCCACGTCATGGATCGTCGGCGGTCTGCGCCGGCCGCCCCCCGTTTGGCTCATGGTCATGACTTTACGGCCCCGGACAGCAGGTCGAGGCTCCAGAAGCGCTGGACGACCAGGAAGAGGGCGATCAGCGGGAGCACCGCGAGGAACGCGCCCGTGATCACCAGGGTGTACAGCGCGGGCGCGTTCGCGCCCTGCTCCAGCAGCGTGTACAGGCCGAGCGTGAGCGGGAACTTCTCGTCGTCGCTGAGCATGATGTACGGCAGCAGGAAGTTGTTCCAGATCGCGACGAACTGGAACAGGAACACCGTGACCATGCCGGGGACCATCATCGGCAGCGCGATCCGGGTGAAGATCCGCCACTCGCCCGCCCCGTCCATCCGCCCCGCCTCCACCACGTCGGCCGGCACGGCGGCGGCCGCGTAGATCCGGGCGAGGTAGACGCCGTACGGGGAGAGGATCTGCGGCAGCAGCACGGACAGGCAGGAGTCCGTGAGGTCGGCCTTCGCCAGCAGCAGGTACTGCGGGATCGCGAGGATCACCGGCGGCATCAGCACGCCCGCGAGCAGGACGTTGAACATCGTCTCGCGGCCCCGGAAGCGGTACGTCGCGAGCGCGTAGCCGCTGAACGCGGACACGGCGGTGGACAGCAGCGCGCCGAGACCGGCGTACAGGGCGGAGTTGCCCATCCACGTCCAGTAGACGCCGCCCCGGTAGGCGTCGAGGTCCCGGAGGTTGTCGGCGAAACCGGTACCGGGCAGGAAGGTGAACGTGGAGAACAGCTCGTGCCCGGACTTCGTCGAGGCGATCACCACCCAGGCGACCGGGAGCAGCGTGTAGACCGCGCCCAGCAGCAGCGTGACCGTGGGGATCCAGGCGATCCGGCGGCGCGGCGGCGGACCCTGCGCCGTACCCGGGGTGGTGCCGGCGGCCGGTGCGGCCTTGCGGACGGCGAGGGTGCTCATCCCGCTGCCTCCTGCTTGTTCCGTCGGTTCGCGGCCCGCAGGAAGCCGAATGACAGCAGCAGCGTGACGACGGCGATCAGCGTCGCCTCGGCCGCCGCCGCGTAGATGTCGTTCCGGCCGAAGGCGTCCTGGTACACCTTCATCAGCGGACTCCAGGTCGTGTCGACCGAGTTGGTGAGCGGCTTCAGGGTGGTCGGCTCGTTGAACACCTGGAGCGTCGCGATGATCGAGAAGAAGAACGTCAGCACCAGCGACGGTGCCACCATCGGGATCTTGATCCGCAGCGCGATCTGCAGCGGGGTGGCGCCGTCCAGCTTCGCCGCCTCGTACACCTCGGCCGGGATCGACCTGAGCGAGGTGTAGATGACGATCATGTTGAAGCCGGTGCCGCCCCAGACCGCGATGTTCGACAGGGCGAGATACAGCGGACCGCCGTCCAGCAGGTCCGGCTGCGGCAGGCCCAGCCGGTCGAGCACGAAGTAGAAGGGGCTGACGTCCGGAAGGTAGAGGAAGCCCCACAGCAGCGCGGCCACCACGCCGGGGACGGCGTACGGCAGGAAGATCGCTAGCCGGGTGAACGGGGCGAGCCGCACCTTGTCGGAGTCCAGCAGCAGCGCGAACAGCAGCGCGAGGCCGAGCATCACCGGTACGACGACGCAGCCGTAGCCGAGCACGCGCAGCGCGCCGTCCAGCAGTTCGCTGTCCCGGAAGGCCCCGGTGTAGTTCCCGAAGCCGGCCCACACCTCCGTCCGGGCGCCCGAGCCCAGGCCGAGCCCGGAGACGTGCACCTTGCGGAGGCTGAGCCAGACCGCGTAGCCGATGGGCAGCGCGAAGAAGAGGGCGAAAAGGATCGTGGCGGGGAGGAGGAAGCCGTACGGGGCCCCCTTGACCCCGTACGACCTCCGGCTGGTGGGGCCGCTCACGGAGCGACCTCGAAGCCCTGCTTCTTCATGTCCGCGACCGTGTCGTCCTGCATCGTCTTCAGGGCGGCGGTGAAGTCCGACTTGTTCTTGGCGGCGGCACCGAAGGCGTCCTTGAAGGACGTGTAGGCGACGTTCACGTTCGGGCCCCACGCGGAGGGCGCGGTGGTCTTCGCGATGTCGGCGGCCTTGGTGTAGAAGTCCGGCTGGTCGGCGAAGTACGCGGGCGGGTCGGAGAAGGCGCCGCTGAGCTGGGCGGAGGTGGAGGCCGGGTAGATGCCGCCCTCCTTCGCCAGCGCGTTGAGGGCGTCGTGGTCGGTGTTCAGCCAGGCCGCGAACTCGGCGGCGGCCTCCCTGTGCGCGGAGTCGGTGGTGACCGCCGTGGAGGAGCCGCCCCAGCTGCCGGTGACGTCCCGGTCGAGCGACCACTGGGGGAGCGGGGCCATGGCCCACTTGCCCTTGGTGTCCGGCGCCGCCGTGTTCAGCGTGCCGGGTGCCCACACGGCGCTGACCCAGGCGATCTGCTTGCCCGTGTTCAACGCCTTGTTCCAGGACGGGGTGTACATCGGCTGGTCGTCGATGACGCCTTCCTTGACCAGGCCGCCCCAGAACCGGGCGACCTTCCGGGTGGCCGTGTCGTCGATGCCGACCTTCCACGTGTCGCCGGAGGTGGTCCACCACTTGGCGCCGGCCTGCTGGGCGAGCCCCGCGAAGAGTCCGGAGTCGTTGGCGGAGAAGGTGGTCAGGTCCTTGTCCGGCGCCTTCTTCTTCAGCAGGCGGGCGGTCTCGGCGAACTGCTCCCAGGTGGTGGGGACCTTCAGGCCGTACCTCTTGAACAGGTCCTCGCGGTAGTAGAACATCATCGGGCCGATGTCCTGCGGCACCGCGTAGACCGCGTCCGTGCCGAGCGTGGTCTGCTGCCACACGCCCTCGGCGAACTTGCCCTCGACGTCGCCGACCTGCCCGGAGATGTCGGCGAGGGCGTCGTTGCTGACCAGCGTCGGCAGCGCCTGGTACTCGGCCTGCACCAGGTCCGGGGCCTTCTTCGCCTTGTGTGCGGTGAGGATCTTGGTGACCAGCGTGTCGCCGGACGCCTGCTTCTTCACTGTGACGGTGATCCGGTCCTTCTTCCCCGGCCCCTTGTTCCACAGGTCCACGACCTTGTCCATGCCGGGTGTCCAGGTCCAGTACGTCAGCGAGACGGGACCCGACTCGGCCTTGCTGTCGTCCTCGGAACCGCAGGCGGCGAGGGCGGTCGCGCCGAGGGACACGGCGACGGCGGTTGTCACGAGGCGGCGGCGCTTCGTGTGCGGCATGGTTTCTCCCCTGACCTGGGTCCCCGCCCGCTGCGGGGACCTGCCATGCAGATGTGCATGTTCACACGACATGGGTGTTTACCGGTGGAGAACCCCTGCCATGCTTCTGTGAGCGTTCACAGTAGAGAAACATCCCGGACACTTGTCAATGGTTGTTGCTGTGCGGCTATGTTGGGCTCGCACCGCCGATCCTGTGTGTGCACGTTCCCAAATGATCGATCTCCCGGGAGTCATCCATGCCGGACACCAGCCCCAGGGGCCTCACGAGGCTCGCCTTCGGCGGGGACTACAACCCCGAGCAGTGGCCGGAATCCGTCTGGCAGGAGGACGTCCGGCTGATGCGGGAGGCCGGCGTCACGATGGTGAGCGTCGGGATCTTCTCCTGGGCACTGCTGGAGCCGGCGGCCGGCACGTACGACTTCGGCTGGCTGGACCGGGTGCTGGACCTGCTGCACGACAACGGCATCCGGGTCGACCTCGGCACCCCCACCGTCGTACCGCCCGCCTGGTTCTACCGCGCGCACCCGGAAGCGCTGCCGGTCACCGCCGAGGGCGTGCGCTACGAGTTCGGCTCGCGCGGCGCGATCTGCCACAGCAACGCCGCCTACCGCAGCGCCGCCGCGAACATCACCACGAAGCTCGCCGAGCGCTACGGCGACCACCCGGGGCTCGCCATGTGGCACGTCCACAACGAGTACGGGGTCCCCGTGTCGGCCTGCTACTGCGCGTCCTGCGCGGACCACTTCCGCCGCTGGCTCGCGGACACCTACGGCGGCGTGGAGGCCGTCAACGAGGCCTGGGGCACCGCCTTCTGGGGGCAGCGCTACACCGACTTCGCGCAGATCAACCCGCCCCGGGCCACCCCGACCGTCGGCAACCCGGGACAGGCCCTCGACTACAAGCGGTTGGCCGACGCCACCATCCGGGAGAACTTCCGAGCCGAGCGGGACATCCTGCACCGCCTCTCACCGGGCGTGCCGGTGACCACCAACTTCATGACCGCGCTGAGCCAGTGCGACTCCCTGGACTACTGGGCGTGGGGCCGCGAGGTCGACCTGGTGACCAACGACCACTACCTGATCACCGACGGCCGCCGCACCCACGTCAACCTCGCCATGGCCGCCGACCTCACCCGTTCGGTCGCCGGCGGCGCCCCCTGGCTGCTGCTGGAGCACTCCACCTCGGGCGTCAACTGGCAGCCCCGCAACCCCGCGAAGGCCCCCGGGCAGATGGCCCGCAACTCCCTCGCCCATGTGGCGCGCGGCTCCGAGGGCGCGATGTTCTTCCAGTGGCGCCAGTCCCGGCGCGGCGCCGAGAAGTTCCATTCGGCGATGCTGCCGCACGGCGGCACCGGTACCCGCGTCTGGCGCGAGGTCACCGAACTCGGCGCCGCGGTGGACGCGCTGGGCGGGATCCGGGGGAGCCGAACCGAGGCCGACGCGGCCATGCTGTGGGACTGGCAGTCCTGGTGGGCGCAGAACCTGTCCTGGCGCCCCAGCGAGGACCACGACCCGCGCGAGCGCGCCGACTCCTTCTACGAGGCCCTCTACGACCGCCACCTCACCGTCGACTTCGCCCACCCGGAAGCCGAGCTGTCGCGGTACCCGCTGGTCGTCGTGCCGGCCCTGTACCTGATGACCGAGGCCGCCGGGAACAACGTCCGGGAGTACGTCGAGAACGGCGGCACGCTCGTGGTGTCGTACTTCTCCGGCATCGTGGACGAGCACGACGCCGTCCACGAGGGCGCCTACCCGGGTGTGCTGCGCGATGTCCTGGGGCTCACCGTGGAGGAGTTCTCGCCGCTGCTCGAGGGCGAGCGGGTGCGTCTCGCCGGGCCGGACGGCTCCGGCCCGACCGGGGACGTGTGGACGGAGTTCGTCGTCCCGCGCGGCGCCGAGACCGTGTGGACGTACACCGACGGGCTCACCGCGGGCCGCCCGGCCGTCACCCGCCACCGGTACGGCCGGGGCACCGCCTGGTACGTGTCCACCCGCCTGCACGCCCAGGACCTGGACGCGGTCCTCGGCCGGGCGGCCGACGACGCCGGCCTCGCCCCGCGCGCCGACCTGCCCCGCGACGTCGAGGTCGTGCGCCGCCGCGGCGAGTCGGGCAGCTACCTCTTCGTCATCAACCACACCGCCGGCGACACCAAGGTGCCGCTGGACGCGCCCGGCACCGAGCTGCTGACGGGCGAACGCGCCGCGGGCCGCCTCCCGGTCCCGGCGGGGGCCGTCCGGGTCGTACGACTCGACGGCTGAGCCGGCTCCCCTCCGCTCGCGCGTGCCACGAGAGCCGCGGGCGGCGGGGCTCTCCTCCAGCCCCACCGGAGGACACCCCTCCCCAGTTACGTCGAAGGGACGACGGACGATGAAGTTCCATCCCGGACGCACCATCAGGGCCCTGCTGCCGCCGCTCGCGGCCGGGCTCGCCCTCGCCGCCGTGCCCGCCCAGACCGCCCACGCCGCGAGCACCCTCGTCAACGGCGGCTTCGAGTCCGGCGGCACGGGCTCGGCCGCCCCCGCGGGCTGGTCCGAGTACGGCGACACCGGCGCCTCGTACACGGAGTCCGGCGGCCACAGCGGCGGTTACCGCCTCAGCCACTACTCCTCCTCCGCGTACAAGGTGGAGACGTACCAGTACCTGTCCGGGCTGGCCGACGGGAACTACACGCTCACGGCCTGGGTCCGCTCCAGCGGAGGGCAGAACGCGGCCTACATGGCGCTCCGGAACTGCGGGAGCGCGGAGCAGCGCACGGACCTGCCCATATCGTCCAGTGGGTGGATCCGGATCGTCACGTCGGTCAAGGTGACCAACAACCAGTGCACCATCAGCGTCAACAGTGACGCGAACGCCGGGAACTGGATCAATGTCGACGATCTGAGCCTCACGTCCGGTACGACCGGTACCTCCGTCCACGGCGCCGACATCTCCTCCCTGGCCAAGAGCGAGGATAAGGGCGGGGCGTACCGGACGAGTTCGGGCACCGCCGGCGACGCCCTCTCCATCCTCAAGTCGTCCGGGATGAACTACGCGCGTGTGAAGGTCTGGGTGAACCCGGCCGACGGCTTCAACGACAAGGCGCACGTGCTCGCCCTGGCCAAGCGCGTCAAGGCGCAGGGCATGAAGCTCCTGGTCGACTTCCACTACTCGGACACCTGGGCCGACCCGGGCGCCCAGACCAAGCCAGCCGCCTGGGCGGGCCACACCTACAGCCGGCTGAAGACGGACGTGTACCACCACACGTACGACGTGTTGAACGCCCTGAAGGCCCAAGGCACCACCGCCGACATGGTCCAGGTGGGCAATGAGATCAACGGTGGCATGCTGTGGTCCGAGGGATCCACGGACCACTGGAGCCAACTCGCCGGGTTGATCAACTCGGGCTACGACGCCGTCAAGGCGGTCAACGCGTCCACCGTCGTCGCGCTGCACCTGGCCAAGGGCGGGGACAAGGCCGGCACCGAGTGGTGGTTCGACAACGCGGTCGCGAACGGCGTGAGGTTCGACGCGATCGGCCTGTCGTACTACGGCTACTGGCACGGTCCGCTGTCCGACTTCCAGACCACCCTGGACGACGCGGCCTCCCGCTACGGCAAGCCGGTGTTCGTCGCCGAGACGGCCTACCCCTTCCGTCTGGACAGCGACGACTCCCTCACCAACCAGATCGACACCACCGGTGAGCTGGTCTCCGGCTACCCGGCGACCGTGGCCGGCCAGACCCAGTGGATGAACGACGTGGCGAGCATCGTGGAGGCCGTCCCGAACGGCCGCGGCCTCGGCGTCTTCTACTGGGAGGCGACCTGGACCGCCGTCGACGGCAACGGCTGGGACCCGACGGACGCCGGCTCCGGCAACGGCTGGGAGAACCAGGCCCTGTTCGGCTACGACGACAAGGCGCTCTCCTCGACGACGTGGTTCAGCCACCGCTGAGCCGCGTGCGACGGGGCCCGGCCGCACCCGCGGCCGGGCCCCGCCGTGTGTGCGGGGCCGACGGGAACCCTCCTCGGTCGTACGGCCGTTCGGTACCGGACAACGGCCGCGGAGTCCCGGACGGGACGGCGTCGCCGGGGCCACAGTGGGAACACTGCGTACGAGGAGGCCGGGAACGGGAGGACGGACGGATGACGGGTACTCCCTCGGGCCGGATGCGGCAGACCATTCTGGAATGGCTCAAGGATCCGCCGGCGCACTTCCCCGCGACGGGCCGCAGCGGCTCCGCCGAGACCGGCGTCACCGCGCGGGCCATCGCCGCCAAGCTGGGCGTGCCCTGCCGGACCGCCCGTTCCCACCTGGACCTCCTCACCCGCCTCGGCCTCCTGCGCACCCACCGGCTGCGCTGCCGCACCTACTACCGGCGCGACGAGATCCGCATCGCCGAGGTGGCCAGGATGTTCGAGAAGGGCTGGTGAGGGCGTCGGCCGTGGGCGGTTGCCGCCGGGAGGCGGTGGGGACCGGAGGGGCGGCGGGGGATGCGGCAGATGGCACAGGACGGCGGGGCAGGCGGAGACGGCGGGGCCGCAGGACAGCGCAGGTCAGTGGGGGACGGCAGAGACGGCGGGGCAGGCGGAGACGGCGGGCCAAGGACAGTGGCGGACGGCAGGGAACGGCAGGGACGGCAGGGCAGGCGGAGACGCCAGGAGGTGACCGGGACCGCAAGGGCGGCCGGGATGCGGCAGATGGCACAGGATGGCGGGGCAGGCGGAGACGGCGGGCCGCAGGGCAGCGCAGGGCAGCGGATGGCAGGCGACGGCAGGGGCCGGCAAGGGGCCCCGGCGGAGGAGGGACCGCGCATGGACCGACCGACGGCACTCGTGCCGCTCCACTACGTCGCCCTGGGCGCCCGCGGCCCCGAGGACGTCGTCGCCGATCCGCACGGGCGCGTGCTGACCGGCGTCGCGGACGGGCGCATCCTCCGCGTCCACCACCCCGGCGACCCGCGCACCGTCCGCGTGGAGGTGCTGGCGGAGACCGGCGGCCGTCCCCTCGGGCTCGAACTGCTGCCGGACGGCGACCTCCTGGTGTGCGACGCGGAACGCGGGCTGCTGCGCGTGGGTACGGACGACGGCACCGTCCGTGTCCTCGCGGACTCCCTGGCGGGGGAGCGGCTCCGCTTCTGCAGCAACGCGGTCGCCCTGGCCGACGGCACCGTGTACGTCACCGTCTCCAGCCGCCGCTACCCGCTGAGCCGGTGGATCGGCGACATCGTCGAGCACACCGGCACCGGGCTCCTGCTGCGGCTCGCCCCCGGGGGGCCCAGGGGCGGGGAGCCCGAGGTCGTGCTGGACGGGCTCCAGTTCGCCAACGGGCTTGCCCCGAGCGCCGACGGCTCCTCCCTGGTGATCGCCGAGACCGGCTCCTGCCGCCTGACCCGTTACCGGCTCACCGGCCCGCGCGCCGGCCGGGCCGAACCCTTCGCCGAGCTGCCCGGCATGCCCGACAACCTCTGGCGCGAGGGCCCCGGCGGCCCCCTCTGGGCCGCCCTGGCCAGCCCTCGCGTCCCTCCGCTGGACCTGCTGCACCGCACCCCGCCGGCCGTCCGCCGGACCGCCGCCCGGGCCGCCGTGCACGCGCCGTACCGCCCGAGCGGGACCGTCGGCGTCGTCGCCGTGGACGACCGGGGCCAAACCGTCCACCACCTCGTCCGCCGGCGCTCAGGCTTCCGCATGGTCACCAGCGTGTGTGCCGCCGGTGACCACCTGGTGCTCGGCAGCCTCCAGGAGCCGGGGCTGGCGGTCTGCGCCCGACCTGGCGCCGGCTGAGGCGGCGGTACCCTGGTCCCGGCCTTGATCGCCCGTCGGGGCAGGGGCCGCGGAGGAGACGTACCAGATGACAGCCCCGGAGACGGATACCCGCGGCGTCCGCCCCGCGCCGGCGCGACGGCCCGAGTGGCGTACGCAGGCGCCCGTCATCGCGGTCGTGGCGGCCGGCGGCGCGCTCGGCGCGGTGGCCCGCCACGCGCTCACGCTCGCCTGGCCGACGCCCCCCGGCGGCTTCCCCTGGGCGACGTTCTGGACCAACGTCTCCGGCTGCGCCGCGATGGGCGTGCTCATGGTGCTGGTCACCGAGGTGTGGGCGGCCCACCGGCTGCTGCGGCCGTTCCTCGGTACCGGGCTCCTCGGCGGTTTCACCACCTTCTCCACCTGCGCGGTCGACACGCGGGGGCTGGTCGACGCCGGCCGCGCGGGCCTGGGCCTCGCCTATCTCACCGGAACCCTCCTGGCGGCCCTCGCGGCGGTGTGGCTCGCCTCCGCCGCCGCTCGCGGGCTGCTCATCGGGAGGCAGCGATGACATCCCTGACCGGACCCGCCCTCCGGCTCACCGTGTACACCGGCGAGAACGACACCTGGCACCACCGGCCCCTCTACTCCGAGATCGTCCACCGCGCGCACGCCGCCGGACTCGCCGGGGCCAGCGTCTTCCGGGGCATCGAGGGATACGGCGCCTCCTCCCGCATCCACACCTCCCGCCTGCTGTCCCTGAGCGAGGACCTGCCGGTCGCGGTGGTCGTCGTGGACACCCCGGAGCGGGTGCGGGCCTTCCTGCCGCAGCTGGCCGAAGTCACCGGCGAGCGCCTCGTGACCCTGGAGGAGTGCGAGGTCGTCCTCTCCCGGTCCCGACCCGGGTCGACGACCGGGGGACCCCGCGGCGCGGGGAACACCCCGGACTCGGACGGAACGGGCGGGGAAGGTAAGAAGTCGTTGTGAACTGGCTGCTGGTCGTCGTGGGAGCCGTCGTCGGCGCGCCCGTGCGCTATCTCACGGACCGTGCCGTGCAGGCCCGCCACGACTCGCTCTTCCCCTGGGGGACCTTCGTGGTGAACGTGGCCGGCTGCCTGGTCCTCGGGCTGCTCACCGGCGCCGTCTCCGCCGGGGCCGCCGGGCCCCATCTGCGCCTCCTGGTGGGCACCGGGCTGTGCGGGGCGCTGACGACGTACTCGACCTTCTCCTACGAGACCCTGCGGCTGACCGAGGCGGGCTCCGGGCTCTACGCTGCCCTGAACGTCGTGGCAAGCGTGTCGGCCGGGCTCGCGGCAGCCTTTACCGGGGTCTCACTCGCCGGCGCCCTGTGGGCCTGAGGGCTTGCCACCCGGCCGGGCACAACAATTACTGTCTACAACACTGTCGACCAACTCCTCAGAACTGGATCCCATGAGCGCCATCTCCGTCGGTCAGGCCGTCGTCCTCGGAGTAGTAGAGGGGGTGACCGAGTTCCTCCCCGTGTCCTCCACCGGCCACCTCAAGATCGCCGAGGGGCTCATGGACATCCCCGTCGACGACAAGTCCGTCGTCGGGTTCTCCGCCGTCATCCAGGTGGGCGCCATCGCCGCCGTGCTCGTGTACTTCTTCAAGGACATCCGGCGGATCGTCACCGCATGGTTCCGCGGTCTGGCCAACCGCGAGGAGCGCTATCACCACGACTACAAGTTCGCCTGGTGGGTGATCGCCGCCACCATCCCGATCGTCGTGGTGGGCCTGGCCGCGAAGCCCCTGATCGACGGTCCGCTCGCCTCGCTGTGGGTGGTCGCCGGATCGCTGATCGTCGGTTCGGGCGTGATGTGGGCCGCCGACCAGATGGGCCGGCACAAGCGCGGTGAGGACGACACGTCCTTCAAGGACGCGATGTGGGTCGGCTGCTCCCAGATCCTCGCCCTGCTCTTCCCGGGCTTCTCCCGCTCCGGCGCCACCATGTCCACCGCGCTCATCCTGGACCTGGACCGCGTCGCCGCCACCCGGCTCTCCTTCTTCCTCGGCATCCCCGCCCTGACCGGCGCGGGGATGTACGAGCTGAAGGACGCCCTCGGGGCGGGCGTCGGCGCCGCACCGCTGGTCGTCGGCACCGTCGTCTCGTTCGTCGTCGCCTACGCCTCCATCGCCTGGCTGCTCAAGTTCGTCGCCAAGCACTCCTTCAACGCCTTCGTGATCTACCGGATCGTCGTCGGTGCCCTCCTCCTCGGCCTGCTGGCCACCGGCACGCTCGGAAGCTGAACCGAAGCCGCTGATCACCCACGGGGTGCGGATGCCTGTTTTCAGGCGCCGCACCCCGTGAATGTTTCCTTACGGGTTGTCTTGACAGTCCCGGCCCGCAACCCGCAGGATCGCTCCCGTGAACCTGTCAGACAGCCAGACAGGTGGTCTGGTCCCCCGGCGCGTCAGCGCCATGGAAGCGGTGCTCGACCACCTCCGCGGCGCCATCGAGCGCGGGCGGTACGCCATCGGTGACAAGCTGCCCTCCGAGGCCGAGCTGTGCCGCACCCTGGAGGTGTCCCGGCCCGTGCTGCGTGAGGCGCTGCGCGCGCTGCAGACGATGGGCCTCACGGTCTCCCGGACCGGCAAGGGGACCTTCGTCGTCGCGAACACCGTCGAGGACCCCACCTTCGGCGACTACGCGGCCAGCGACCTGCTGGAAGTGCGCCGCCACATCGAGATCCCGGTAGCCGGATACGCGGCCCTGCGCCGCACCCCGGAGAACCTGGACCATCTGGCCCACCTGCTCGACCGCATGGAGCGGGAGACGGACACCACCGCCTGGGTCGCGATGGACACCCTCTTCCACCTCGCCGTGGCCGAGGCCGCCCAGAACCCGGTCTTCCGCCGGGTCATCGAGGAGATCCGCGACGCACTGGCGCGTCAGTCGGCCTTCCTCAACGAGCTGGGCGGGCGCCGCGAGCAGTCCAACCGCGAGCACCGGGCCATCGTGGAGGCGCTGGTCGACGGCTGCGAACACGACGCCGTGGAGGCCATGAGCCACCACCTGGACCGCGTCGAGACGACCCTCACCGACATCGTCCGTCCCCAGCGGACGGACTCCCCGACGGAAGGCGGACCCGAGGCGTGAGCGAGCAGCACCTCAAAGACGAGACGCGCCCCTCGTCCGGCCATGTGGACGCCGGAGACGCCGGCTACAGCAAAGGCCTGAAGCACCGGCACGTCAACATGATCGCCATCGGCGGCGCCATAGGCACCGGCCTCTTCCTCGGCGCGGGCGGCCGGCTCGCCGACGCCGGGCCCTCCCTCTTCATCGCGTACGCCGTCTGCGGCGTCTTCGCGTTCCTGGTCGTCCGCGCCCTCGGCGAGCTCGTCCTGTACCGCCCCTCCTCCGGCGCCTTCGTGTCGTACGCCCGGGAGTTCCTGGGCGAGAAGGGCGCCTACACCGCGGGCTGGATGTACTTCCTCAACTGGGCCACCACCGGTGTCGCCGACATCACCGCGGTCGCCACCTACACCCACTACTGGGGCATGTTCTCCGACATCCCGCAATGGTTGATCGCATTGATCGCCCTCGCGGTCGTGTTGACCGTCAACCTGATCTCCGTCAAGATCTTCGGCGAACTGGAGTTCTGGTTCGCGATCGTCAAGGTCAGCGCGCTCGTCGTCTTCCTGTGCATCGGCATCTTCCTGCTGGTCACGCAGCACCCGGTGGACGGCCACCAGCCCGGCCCGTCCCTGATCACCGACAACGGCGGCGTCTTCCCCAACGGCCTGCTGCCCATGCTGCTGATCATCCAGGGCGTCGTCTTCGCCTACGCCTCCGTCGAGCTGGTCGGCGTCGCCGCCGGCGAGACCGAGAACCCCGAGAAGATCATGCCGAAGGCGATCAACTCGATCATGTGGCGCGTGGGCCTGTTCTACGTCGGCTCCGTGGTCCTGCTGTCGATGCTGCTCCCGTGGAACACGTACACGGCGGGCGAGAGCCCCTTCGTGACGGTCCTGTCCCACATCGGCGTCCCGGCGGCGGGCGGCGTGATGAACCTGGTCGTCCTGACCGCGGCCATGTCGTCCCTGAACTCCGGCCTGTACTCCACCGGCCGCATCCTGCGCTCCATGGCGATGAGCGGCTCCGCCCCGAAGTTCACCGCCCGGATGAGCCGCAGCCAGGTCCCGTACGGCGGGATCCTGCTCACCAGCGGTGTCTGTGTCCTCGGCGTGGGCCTGAACTACGTGGTCCCCGCCGACGCGTTCGAGATCGTCCTCAACTTCGCGGCGATCGGCATCCTCGCGACCTGGGGCATGATCATGGTCTGCCACCTGCTCTTCTGGCGGAAGACCCGCAGCGGCGGACCGGCCCGGCCGTCGTACCGCCTGCCGGGCTCCCCCTGGACCGAGATCGTGACGCTGGCGTTCCTCGCCTCCGTCCTGGTCCTCATGTACGCCGACGGCGGCGCCGGACGCACCACCGTGCTCTGTCTGCCGCTGATCGTCGCAGCACTGGTCGCGGGCTGGTACGCCATCCGCGCCCGCACAACCCGCACGTCCACCGGCGCCGACGCGTGACCCGCGTTCCGGCCGACCCCGACACCGGATCTCAGGCAGTGATGTACAGCAGTTCCCCCGCCGACGCACCCGTCGTCCGCGAACCCCTCCACGCCCCCGTCGCCCACCTCGTCCGAGCCGGGGTCGTCGAGGGCATCCACTACGGCTCCGTCGTCGTCCTCGACACCGACGGCCAGGTGCAGTTCCAGCTCGGCGACATCGAGGCGGCCTTCTACCCGCGCTCGGCGGTCAAGCCCGTGCAGGCCGTGGCCATGCTGCGGGCCGGGCTCCCGCTCGACGGCGAACTGCTCTCGCTGGCCGCCGCGAGCCACTCCGGCGAGGAGCGCCACATCGCCGGCACCCGGCGCATCCTCGAACTCGCCGGGCTCACCGAGGACGACCTGCGCAACGTGCCCGACATGCCGTTCGACCCGGTCGTCCGGGACGCCTGGATCCGGGAGGGTCGGCCGCCCTCCCGCCTCGCCCAGAACTGCTCCGGCAAGCACGCGGCCATGCTCTGGACCGCCCGCCTCAACGGCTGGTCCCTGAAGGACTACCTGGACCCGGCGCACCCGCTCCAGCAGGCCGTCGCCGCGACCGTCGAGGAGCTGACCGGCCAGAGCGTCGCCCGGGTCACCGTGGACGGCTGCGGCGCCCCGCTGTTCTCCATCTCCCTGCACGGCCTCGCCCGCGCCCTCGCCCGGATCACCACGGCCGCGCCCGGCACCCCCGAGGCCCGGGTCGCCGACGCGATGCGCGAGCACGCCGAGATGGCCTCCGGCTCCGGCCGCGATGTCGCCGCGCTGATGCGGGCCGTGCCCGGCCTGCTCGCCAAGGACGGCTTCGAGGGTGTGCAGGTCGCCGCGCTGCCCGACGGCCGGGCCGTCGCGGTCAAGATCGCCGACGGGGCGAACCGCGCCCGCGTTCCCGTCGCCGCGGCCGCGCTGGCGCGCGCCGGCGTGGACCCGGCCCTGCTGACCGAGTTCGCGGGGGAGCCGCTGCTCGGCGGCGGGGAACCGGTGGGGTGCGTGCGGCCCGTGCGGGCTCTGGACCCCGTTGCGGTCACCGCCCGCGCCTAGTTCCGAGTTCCCGGGGGGACCGCGGATCGTCGCCGGTCCGCGGGCCGTCCGCGGCCCGGTCGCGCCCCCGCGGCGGCAGCCGCATGTCCACAAGCCCCGCGCCTCTTCGGGCGCTCGCACCCAACCCCTCAGAAAGAGGACCCGAACCCTCATGACCGCCGCCACCCGCAGCGAACACGACCTGCTCGGCGACCGCGACGTCCCCGCCGACGCGTACTGGGGCATCCACACCCTGCGCGCGACGGAGAACTTCCCCATCACCGGCACCCCGATCTCCGCCTACCCGCACCTGATCGACGCCCTCGCCGCCGTAAGGAGGCCGCCGCGCTCGCCAACGAGGAGCTCGGGCTGCTGGCGCCGGAGAAGGCCGCCGCGATCGTCGCCGCCTGCCGCGAGATCCGGTCCGGCGAGCTGCACGACCAGTTCGTCGTGGACGTCATCCAGGGCGGTGCCGGCACCTCCACGAACATGAACGCCAACGAGGTCGTGGCGAACCGCGCGCTGGAGCTGATGGGCCACGCCAAGGGGCAGTACACGCGTCTGCACCCCAACGAGGACGTCAACCTGAGCCAGTCGACCAACGACGTCTACCCGACGGCCGTGAAGGTCGCGACGGTCTTCGCGGTACGCGGACTGCTCAGGTCGATGGCCGTACTGCAGGACGCCTTCGCCCGGAAGGCCGTCGAGTTCCGCGACGTGCTCAAGATGGGCCGTACCCAGTTGCAGGACGCGGTACCGATGACGCTCGGCCAGGAGTTCTCCGCGTTCGCCGTCATGATCGAGGAGGACCGCAGCCGTCTCGCCGAGGCCGTCGAGCTGATCCATGAGATCAACCTGGGTGCCACGGCCATCGGCACCGGCCTCAACGCCCCCGCCGGCTACGCCGAGGCCGCCCGCCGCCACCTCTCCGCCCTCACCGGCCTGCACCTGGTCACCGCCGCCAACCTGGTCGAGGCCACCCAGGACTGCGGCGCCTTCGTCCAGATGTCCGGCGTCCTCAAGCGGATCGCGGTCAAGCTCTCCAAGAGCTGCAACGACCTGCGCCTGCTGTCCTCCGGCCCGCGCGCGGGTCTCGGCGAGATCAACCTGCCGCCGGTGCAGGCCGGTTCGTCGATCATGCCGGGCAAGGTCAACCCGGTCATCCCCGAGGTGGTCAACCAGGTCGCCTTCGAGGTGATCGGCAACGACGTCGCCATCACCATGGCCGCCGAGGCCGGGCAGCTCCAGCTCAACGCCTTCGAGCCGATCATCCTGCACTCCCTGTCGGAGTCGATCACGCACCTGGAGAGCGCCTGCCGCACGCTGGCCGAGCGCTGCGTGTCCGGCATCACCGCCAACACCGAGCGGCTGCGGGCCACCGTGGAGAACTCCATCGGCCTGGTCACCGCGCTCAACCCGCACATCGGCTACACGGCGGCGACGGACATCGCCAAGGAGGCCCTCGCCACCGGCCGGGGCGTCGCCGAACTGGTGCTGGAGAAGGGTCTGCTGCCCGCCGGGAAGCTGGCCGACCTGCTGCGTCCCGAGGTTGTCGCCGGCAGCGGGGCGCCGACCGCCTGACCTGCGGCGACGCGAGCACGGTGACGCTCCGGGGCCGACGGGAGGCACAATGGTGATCATGACAACGACGTCGTCCCTGCCCTTCCTGCCGGTCCTGGAGCGCATCGCCGAGGAGACCAGCCGCACACCCGGGCGCGGCCGCGCCGCCGACTACATCCCGGCGCTCGCCGCCTGCGACCCCCGCAGCTTCGGGATGGCCGTCGCCGAGCTGGACGGCACGGTGTACGGCGTCGGGGACTGGCGGCAGCCGTTCTCCACCCAGTCGATCACCAAGGTGTTCACGCTCGCCCTGGACCTGGCCCGGGAGGGCGACGAACTCTGGGAGCACGTGGGCCGGGAACCCTCCGGCAACCCGTTCAACTCCCTGGTCCAGCTGGAGTACGAGAACGGCATCCCGCGGAATCCCTTCATCAACGCGGGTGCCCTCGTCGTCACCGACCGCCTGCAGACCCGTACCGGAGACGCGGCCGGCGAGCTGCTGGCCTTCCTGCGCGCCGAGAGCGGCAACCCGGAACTGGACTTCGACAAGGAGGTCGCCGCCTCCGAGACCGCGCACGGCGACCGCAACGCCGCCCTCGCCCATTTCATGGCGTCCTACGGCAACATCGACAACGAGGTGCCGGTCCTGCTCGACCAGTACTTCCGGCAGTGCTCCATCGCCGCCTCCTGCGCCGACCTGGCCCTCGCCACCGGCTTCCTCGCCCGGCACGGCATCCGCGCCGACGGCAGCCGGCTGCTCAGCCGGAGCCAGGCCAAGCAGGTCAACGCGGTCATGCTGACCTGCGGCACCTACGACGCGGCCGGCGACTTCGCCTACCGCGTCGGCCTGCCCGGCAAGAGCGGCGTCGGCGGCGGGATCATCGCCGTCGTACCGGGCCGGTGCACGCTGTGCGTGTGGAGCCCGGGCCTGGACGAACGCGGGAACTCCGTGGCCGGTGTGGCGGCCCTCGACCGGTTCACCACGCTCACCGGTCTGTCGGTGTTCTGAGCGGAGCCTCGCCACGCGCGGTCCCGGCAGGCACCGCTCGCTCACCGGTCCGTCGCTGTTCTGCGTACGGCGCCCTCGCCCGCGGCCCCGGCAGGCACCGCCGCTCACACGCCGCTCACGCGCGGGCCGTCCGCCGGTGGAGGGAGTGTCTCCTTCCGGTCACCCGGCGTTGACACGCTGCCCCGGTGTCGGCCAAGGCATCTCCCGTCGATCTCCGCCACTGCCGGGTGCTGGGCCTGGCCGGTACCGCCTTCCTCGCGCTCGGCGGTGAGACGGCCGGCGCCCTGCCCGTCCGGGACCTCCTGGCGCCGGCCTCGGCGCAGGCGGCGCTGGGCCTGGTCGGGGTGTACTTCGGCGTCGTCCTGCTGATCGCGGCCTGGGTGCTCCCCGGCCGGCTGGTCCGCGGTCCCGAGCCGCCCGGCCCGCGCGCCCTGGTCGTCGTGCTGGCCGTCTGGGCGGCCCCGCCGCTGTTCGGCCGGGACGTGTACAGCTACCTCGCGCAGGGTGCACCAGCGTGGTGTGGCTGTGGGCCGACGACGCCTCCGGGCCGGCCGGGTTCCTCGGCGGCAACCTCTACACCTGGGTCGCGCTGGGCCTGCCGATCGGTCAGCCGCGGGACGAGCGGCCCCCCTTGGCCCGCAGCGCCAGCGCCACGGCACCCGCGCCGAGGCCGGTGAGCCCCGCGACGACGGCGGTGCCGGACCAGTCCGAGTCCTCGTCCGGCGCCGGGGCCACGGCCGCCGCCACCGGTGTGGCGGACGCCGTCGTACGGGAGGGCGGGCGCAGTCCGTCCAGCGAGCCGACCGGGTCGACCCGCCCGGCCGCCGCGAAACCCCAGTCGAGCAGGGCCCGGGCCTCCTCGTAGACGGTCAGTCCGCCGCCCGCCTGAGGGTTGAGCACGCTGACCACGAGGGTGCGCCCGTCCCGGTGCGCCGCGGCCACCAGGGTGTTGCCCGCGTTGCTGGTGTAGCCGTTCTTGATCCCGATGATCCCGGGGTACGGCGCCACACCGTCCTCACCGGTCAGCAGCCGGTTGGTGTTCTCGATGGGGTACGTCGACCCGTCGCCGGGGAAGGGGGCCTCGATGGTCCCGCAGTACTGGGCGAACTCGGGGTTGCCGAGGCCCGCCCGTCCGAACACCGCCAGGTCGTAGGCGGAGGACACCTGGCCGGGGGCGTCGTAGCCGTCCGGGGAGATCACATGGGTGTCGAGGGCGCCGAGCGTACGGGCCTTGTCCTGCATCCGGCGGACCGTGGTCTGCCAGCCGCCGCCCAGCCGGGCGAGGACGTGCACGGCGTCGTTCCCGGAGCTCAGGAAGACCCCGCGCCACAGGTCCGCCACCGTGTAGGTGTGTCCCTCCTCGACGCCGACCAGGCTGCTGCCCTCGCCGATGTCCTCCAGTTCCTCGTACCGCACGGTGTGCTGCAGCCCGCTGGGAAGCGCCGGCAGGACGGTGAGCGCGAAGAGGGTCTTGAGGGTGCTGGCGGGCGGCAGTTCGCGGTGTGCGTCGCTCGCGGCCAGCACCTCGCCGCTGTCCGCGTCGGCGACGAGCCAGGAGAGCGCCGATACGTCCGGCAACTGGGGCGTGTCCCGGTGCGGCCGGACCTGGACGCCGGAGCGGTAGAGCAGGGACGGCGCGGGCACGGCCGCCCGGGGGCCCGGCGGGAGGGGCTCTCCGGCACGGGGTCCGGCGACGGCAGCGGCCGGCGTGAGCGCCAGCAGGCCCGCCACACAGAGGGAGCAGACCGACACAGCCGCGCGAGAAGAGAATCCGGTGACCATACGATCAACGTACGAAAATGGTCCGCGTGCACCACGCTGGCCGGGCCGTTCGGGTCTATGGGCAACCCGGATGCCGCATCCGGCGCCTCCTCGGCGGTCCCGCGGCGCTCCTGCGGCCGTGCCGTGGCGGGGCTCAGCCGGACGGCAGGGTGGGCCGGATTTGCCGTAGGAACGTGGCGTTGTCGGGGGTGGCGCGCAGCCGTTCCCTCAGGGTCTCCAGGGCGGACGGCCCGGTCTCCCGGGAGCGCAGGGCACGGCGCAGGCCGCGTACGGCCGTCAACTCGGCCGGAGTCAGGAGGAGTTCCTCCCGCCGGGTGCCGCTGCCGTCGATGTCCACGGCGGGGAAGACCCGGCGGCCGGCGAGTTCCCGGTCCAGGCGCAGTTCCATGTTGCCGGTGCCCTTCAGCTCCTCGAAGAAGTAGCCGTCGGCGCGGGAGCCGGTGTCGACCAGGGCCGTGGCGAGGATGGTCAGCGAGCCACCCTCCTCGGCCTGGCGCGCGGCACCGAAGAACCGCTTGGGTCCGAGCAGCGCGCCGGCGTCGACACCGCCGCTCAGGGTCCGGCCGCCGGCGGCGGAGGCGTTGTTGTGGGCCCGGCACAGCCGGGTCAGCGAGTCCAGCAGGACGACGACGTCCTCACCGGCCTCGACCAGGCGTTTGGCCCGCTCCACCACGAGGTCGGCGAGGGCGATGTGCTCCTTGGGCGACCGGTCGAACGTGGACGCGTACACCTCGCCGCGCACCGAGCGGCGCATCTCGGTGACCTCCTCGGGCCGCTCGTCCAGCAGCAGGACCATCAGCCGGCACTCGGGGTGGTTGCCGGCCACGGCGGCGGCGAGCTGCTGGAGCAGTACGGTCTTGCCGCTCTTCGGCGGGGCCACGAGGAGGCCGCGCTGGCCCTTGCCGACCGGTGCGAGCAGGTCGGTGACGCGTCCGGCCAGGCCGGAGCCGGGGTGTTCGAGGCGGAGGCGGCGGTGCGGGTGGACCGGGGTGAGGTCGCGGAAGTGCCGCCGGGAGTCCGGCTCCCCGGGGGCGCGCCCGTTGACGCGCGCGACGTCGGTCAGGGCGCGCTGGGCACCCCGGACGCCCTCGACCAGGTCGCCCTTGCGCAGCCCGTGGCGGCGGATCAGCGCCGGTGCGACCTGGCGATCGCCGGGGGCGGGGAGGAGGCTCGCGGCCCTCAGGTGCCCCTTCCCGTGCGCGTCGACGTCGAGGACACCGGTGACGAGCGGGGCCGACGGGGCCTGCGAGGCGTGCGGGGCCTCGGGAGGGTGTTCGAGTGTGGTGGTCATGGGGGTCCTTTCACGGACGGGGCTGGAGATGCGCTGAGAGAGGGGGTGAGGCCGCGAGCGGGAGGCGTCTGCGACTGCCTCCGGGCGGCGGGAACGGCACCCCGGGTACGGCGGAGAACGCCTGCCCGAGGTGGTGCTGGGAAGCTGACGCGCCGGGAGCCGGACAACCGGAGAACGGCGGGCGGATCAGCGTGAAGGAGAGAAACGGGCACCGGCGCCCATGACGGGCGTGCACAAGTGCTGATGGCACCGTACCACTCAGTGGTGAGCCTCATCCGTGATCGGCTCAACAAACCGCTCGATCGGGCTATTCCCGGAGCGGAGTGCCCGCCGTTCCCCCGGGGGGCGGGTGCCTGTGGGATGCGGGACGGATGCCCACCGGTTCCGCGGCGGATGCCCGCCGGTCGCGGGATGGGACGATCGGGTGCCCTGTCAGGGAAACGTCAGGAGGATCCGGTGGACCCCTCTTCCGCCCGCACCCCGTACCGCCTCGACCCCGCCGGCGGTTGCCCGCACGCCGTCAACGCCCGGCTGCTGGCGCGGGGCGCCGTGGCCCCGGTCGAGCTGCCCGGCGGGATCGAGGGCATGGCCGTCCTCGGGCACGAGGCGCTGAAGGAGTTCCTGCAACACCCCGACGTGGCCAAGAACGCCCGTCACTTCGCGGCCCTGCGCGAGGGAAGGATCGCCGAGGGCTGGCCGTTGCTGACCTTCGCCACCGTTCCCGGCATGACCACCGCCGACGGGGACGACCACCGGCGGCTGCGCTCCCTGGCCGCCCGCGCCTTCACCCCGCGCCGCGTGGTCCGACTGCGACCGCGCATCGAGGAGTTGACCGACACGTTGCTCGACGGCCTGGCGCGCGCGGCCGCCGCCGGAGACGGCGTCGCCGATCTGCGGCGGCACTTCGCCCTCCCGCTGCCGATGGGCGTGATCTGCGGACTCCTCGGCGTCGACGTCGAGTTCCGTGACCGGCTGCACCGGCTCGGCAGTCAGGTCGTGGCCACGGACACCGGGCCCGACGAAGCCGTCACCGCCAACCGGGAACTCCTCGCCGTCCTGGCCGATATCGCCACGGCGAAGGCGGCCCGGCCCGGCGACGACCTCACCAGCGCGCTCATCACCGCCCGGGACGAGGGCGGCGACCGGCTCGGGCAGCACGAGCTGATCGGCACCCTGCTGCTGATGATCATCGCGGGCCACGAGACCACGCTCAACCTGATCACCAACGCCGTACGCGCCCTGTGCGCGCACCCGGAGCAGCTCGGCCTGGTGCGCGCGGGCGAGGCGAGCTGGGCGGACGTGGTGGAGGAGACGCTGCGCTGGGACGCGCCGGTCGGCTACTTCCCGTTCCGCTACCCCGTGCGGGACCTGACCCTCGCCGGCACGCCCATCCCCGCCGGCACCCCGGTGCTCGCCGGTTACTCCGCCGCCGGCCGCGACCCGGCGGCGCACGGACCGGACGCCGACCGCTTCGACCTCACCCGCCCCGCCCGGCCCGGCGCGGTGCGTCACCTGTCCCTGGGCCACGGCGCCCACTACTGCCTGGGCGCACCCCTGGCCCGGCTGGAGGCCACGGTCGCGCTGGAGCGGCTGTTCACCCGCTTCCCCGGGCTCGAACTCGCGGTGAGCGACACCGAGTTGGCGCCGCATGCGGGGTTCGTCGGCAACAGCGTACGGAGCCTGCCGGTTCGGCTCGCACCGGAGCAGAAGTCCGCAGACCGTAACGATCCCGGACGTCGGGGGACTTGACCACCAACGCTGTACTATCTTCGCGACATGTCCACGCCACCGCAGTCCCCGCAGCCGGCCGACCGGCCCGCGCAGCACCCCCAGCCGCCCGCGCCGCAGCCGACCGTGCCGCCGCAGCCTACGGCCTACCCGTACCCGAACCCGCAGTCCCCGCCGCCGGGCGCCTTCCACGCCCAGCCCACGCTGGTCGGCCACCCCGCGCCGGGACAGCCGGGAGCGGCGGGGCAGCCAGGGCTGCCGGGGCACCCGGGGCCACTGGGTCAGCCACAGCCGGGGAACCCTTACGGGCAATCGCCCTACGGGCCTGTGCCGCCCATACCCCCGGCCGGCGGCGGAGGTGCCGGCCGGGCGGTGCTGTGGGCGGCCGTCGGTGCGGTGGTGGCGTCCGCCGCCTGGGCGGCCGGTGTCTTCCTCGTCGGAGGGAAGGGCGACGACGCGGACCTGCGCGGTTACTCGGCGCCCTCCAACCTGTGCTCCGGCGCCGACTACTCCTCCTTCAAGGACGAGTACACCGAGAACGACTCCTCGCCGACCCACAATGCCCTCGAGGACGGTGCGCTGGACGAGAGTTACTGCAGCCTGAGCCTGAAGAAGCCCGGCTCGTCGTACGCGGACGCCTACCTGACCCTCCAGCTGGACCTGCACAAGGAGACCGAGCCCGGGCCGGAGTTCACCGCCACCTGGAAGAACTACGGGGAGAGTCACACGGGTTACGACGTCGACCCGGTCGAGGGCATCGGGGACGAGGCCTACCTGGTCAGCCAGGACACCACCAACGGCTCCTCCAGCGGCTCCCGTTACGCGACGATCGCCGTCCGCGACGGCTGGGTGACGTACACGATGAGCTACAGCACCTACCTCACCTCCTACGACGAGGACAAGGACCCGCCCGCGCTCACCGACGTCACCGACTGGCTGAAGACCGACGCGAAGGCCACACTGCGCCGGCTCCAGGCCTGAGCCGCGCGGCTCCGCGGCGGCCCGGTACCGTAACCCGCCGTACCGGCCGATCGCCCGTGGGGGTGGTGATGCCCGGCGGCACGCTCCGTGGGCCGGGGCGGTGCGGCACAGTGGGCGGGTGCCTCGCCGACTTCTCCCGCTGCTGGCGGCGGCGCTGATGGGCCTCACCGGCTGCACCACCGTCAGCTCCGCCCCCGACGCCGCCCGCTCCCGGCAGTCCCTCGCACCCGACACGGCCGTGCGCCCCTCGGTCCTCCAGGGGCCGCTGAGGGAGCCGCCCGGGAAGGCGGCGCTGGTCCGCACCGGCCACGCCCACCAGAACGGGCCCGGCCCGGCTGCCGCGCCGAGACGGAACCCCGGGCCCGGCCGCGTCGCGGTGCCCGCTCCGCCGCCCCGGACCGCCGGACCCGCCGCCCCGCCGGTGCACCACCCCCGCCCGCACCGCAGGGCCGCCGTGCGACGCCCGGCCCCGCGCCCCCGCCCGGCTCCCCGGCAGCCCCCCATGGACCGGATGCGCGAGCTGTGCCGTCAGGCGGACGGCGTGGCCGCGCCCGGAATCGTGAAGATGTGCCACGACACCTTCGACTGAGGGGCGCGGCCCGGACCGGTGCGGCGGGTTCGCCGCCCCTGCGCGCCCCTGCCGCCCCCACTGCTTCCCGCGCAGCACCGGCTCCCGGCATAGGCTGGCGCCATGTTCGGTCCCGAAGGCCCCACGCTCCGCGAACTCGCCGTGCAGGCGCTGTCGTCCGTCGAGCACGGGTACGACCTGCTCGCGCCGAAGTTCGACCACACCCCCTTCCGGACACCCGACGGCGTGCTCGACTCCGTGGCCCGGGCGCTGGCGCCGCTCGGCCCCTTCGAGGACGGGCTCGACCTGTGCTGCGGCACCGGCGCCGGGACCCGGGTGCTGACCGGACTGTGCCGCCGCCAGGTCACCGGGATCGACTTCAGCGCCGGCATGCTCGACGTCGCCCGGCGCCGGGTGCGGCCCGCGGACGGGCCCGGGGTCGCCTGGGTGCGCGGCGACGCCCGGGCACTGCCGTTCACGGCCGCCTTCGATCTCGTCGTCTCCTTCGGGGCGTTCGGCCACTTCCTGCCGCGGGAACTGCCCGGGCTGTTCACCCGGGTCCACTCGGTGCTGCGGCCGGGTGGCCGGTTCGCCTTCCCGGTGTTCGCGCCGCCCCGCCCGACCGGCCGCGGCTTCTGGCTGCTGCTGGGCTTCGACACGGTGATGCGGGTGCGCAACGCGCTGTGGCGTCCGCCGTTCGTCATGTACTACCGGGCCTTCCGGTTCGGCACCGTGCTGGGCGAGCTGGAGCGCGCCGGCCTGACGGTCGAGCTGGGCGTCCTGCCCGGGTATGGGCGGCGAGCCGACGGCAGTCCGCGCGCCCGGCTGGTGGTGGCCCGCCGGCCCGATGCCCCGCCCGCGGAGGGTCAGCCGGCCGCGGGGAGCGTGAACTCGTAGACCAGGGCGTCCTGTTCGGCGTTCACCACCAGATCGGTGATCTCCAGCGGGCGGGCGTACTGGTCGTGGACGCGCCGGGTCACCCGTACCGAGGAGGCGTCGCCGACCTGGGTGATGGAGTCCCGGTGGTGCAGGGCCAGCCCGGCCTTGCGCATCCAGTCGTAGGCCCGTCGCAGCTGCGCGGGCGTCGCCCCGTCGGCCCGGTCCCGGTACCGGGCCAGCTCCGTCACCTCGGCCAGCACCACCGCCGAGAACGAGGTCACCGCCGTGCGCAGCGAGCGGCCGTCCGGTGTCACCGACAGATAGCGGTGGACCAGGGTCGGCCGGTGCGGGGCCAGGCCCAGCGCCCGGGCGTGCTCCGGCGGCGGCGCCTCCCAGGTCACCGTGGCCCGGTCGACCGCACACGGGTCCGCCGACCGGGCGCCCACGGGGAAGGTGAGCGACTCCGGGGCCTCGACCGGCCGGCCGGGCAGCGTGGCGTGGCTGCCCCGCCGGTCGGTGGCGACCAGGCCGCTGCGCCGCAGCACCTCCAGCGCCTGGCGGACGGTCTCCCGGCTGACCCCGTAGCGTGCGGCCAGGTGCCGCTCGCCGGGCAGCCGTTCACCCGGCGGAACGGTGCCGTCGCGCAGGTCGTCGAGCAGCAGCGCGGCGATCCGCCCGTACAGGGGCCGGACGTCGCTGGGCGGGAGATCGTTCGGGGTGGTGCGGGCCATGCCGCGCCCTCCTTGTCGGTGACAAGACGTAGTCGTTCGGGCTCGTTGCGCGACCACACTTAGCATTGGTCTAAACCACGAGGGAAGAGTGGTCTGCCGGTTCGACCGAAATCCGCCCGCACGCGCGGCGGCCACCGGCCCCCGGGACATCCGCTCCGAGAGCGGGGAGGAGGGCGCCGACCAGTGCGGTCGTCCGTGGACGACCGGTGATGCGGATGACCGAAAGCCCGCGGACACACGGAACGCATGGCGCTCCGGCGCGGAGTGGTCCGCCGAGTGGGGGCGGCGCGGTCCTGTCGGGCGGTGGGCGTCTCAGGCGTACGACCGCAGCCAGCGCACCTTCACCGCCTCCTGGAACGGGCCGCCGCCCTCGTGGTCGTTGAAGTCGTACACCTCGATCGTCTTGTCCTCGTGCGCCCACGCGTTGAACGCCGCGAACACGGTCGACGGCGGGCAGGTCTGGTCCTCCAGGGCCGCGGAGAACAGGGCCGGTGCCCGGCCGCGGGCCGCGAAGTGCACCCCGTCGAAGTAGGAGAGCGTGCGCAGCACGTCGGCCGAGCGGCCGCGGTGCGTCTTGAGGAACAGGCCGATCTCGCGGTACGGGTGGCGGTCCGTCAGAGAAGTGGCACGCGGGAAGTCGCAGAGGAACGGTACGTCGGGGGCGACCGCCACCACGTCCGGGACCAGCGCGCCGACGGCCAGGGAGATGCCGCCGCCCTGGCTGCCGCCGATGAGCGCGGTCCGCGCCGGGTCGGCCAGCGGATGGGAGCGGGCCGCCTCGACCGCGCGGACGGCGTCCGTGAACACCCGGCGGTAGTAGTAGTTCTCCGGCGCGTCGATGCCGCGCGTCATGTACCCGGGGTACGCGGGCGCGGCGCCCACCGGGTCCGGCGTCCCGCCCCCGCCGCCCCAGCCGCTGCCCTGTCCGCGGGTGTCCATGGTGAAGTGCGCCCGGCCCGTCGACGCCCACAGCAGGTCCTCGTGCGGCAGGCCGCGCCCGCCGCCGTACCCGAGGAACTCCACGACCAGCGGCAGCGGTTCGGTGGCTCCGGCCGGCAGGCGCAGCCAGCCCTTGACGGGGTGGCCGCCGAAGCCGGCGAACGTCACGTCGTACACCTCGACCGTGGACAGTCCGGTCTCCACCGGCTCGAACCGCGCGTCCAGGTCGTGTGCGCGGGCCTCCCGCAGCGTCTTGTCCCAGAAGGCGTCGAAGTCCTCCGGTGCCGGGGACTCGCCGCGGTACGCGCGGAGTTCGTCGAGAGGCAGATCGAACAGAGCCATCAACAACCGCCTTGGGGAAAGGAGTTCACGTCGTCTCACCGTACGTGGGTGGTCGGATGACTCGCCAGGGTCCGGCGGGGGCGCGGCTCGACTCGATCGCTCCGCGGCAGGAGGCCGCGGTGCTGGTCCGGTGCTGAGTAAGCGCTTGCTCCGGGTGGTCGGTGAGGTGGTCCGTCACCGGCTCAGTGGTCGGGCCATCCCGTCCGTCACGTGCGCGGCCGGGTCCAGCGCGGGCCTGTCCGGGACCACTCCCGTTCCCACTCGGCCAGCCGGTGGCGCAGGGCGATCCGGCGCTGGACCGCGTGGGCGAGGACCACCACGGTCGCCGTGCCGCCCGCCGCGCACAGCCCGATGGTGACCGCGTGCTGCCGGACGGCGGCGTCGTCCGGCGGCGGGGCGACGTTGCGGCCCCGCGAGTCGAACCACACCGGGACCGGCTCCCCGGCCCGCGTCCCCGCCGGCACCCGGGCCCACGCGGTCCGGACGCCCTTGCCCGGCTCGGTCCAGCGGACCTGGGCGCGGTAGGGGGTGCGGCGGTCGCTTGGCACCTCGGACACCCGCTCGGGTACGTCGCCGATCACCACGGCCCGCACCTGGTGGCGTTCGGCCCGCTGGGCCGCGGCCAGCGCCCGGGCCTGGTCGTGCGCGTGCAGGCCCGCGGCCACACCGATCAGGGGCGCGACCACGAACAGCAGGACGGCGACCACCAGCACCGTCCATGCCTCCACGACGTCCGACCGGCGCCGCAGCGGGTTGCGCCGCCAGCGCCAGCCACGCACCCGGGTACGCATGTCCACCTCCTCGCCACCGCCGGAGCCGGAGAGCCGACGAGCCGAGTCTCCGGTCCACCGCCCCGCGCACGAGCGTCCACATCCGTCTCGTACCCCGTTCGGCGCACCTCGCGCATGCCGTGAACCGCGAGTTCCGGCCCATATGGCGCACGGCGCGTACCACGCGCCCCACGATCGCGCGCCATCCCGCCCCGCGCGACCCGGACGCCGGGTCCATCCAACCGGCCTCACCCGAGCCCCGCCGTTTCACAGGCCCGGCCTCAGCCGAACCCCACGAGCCTCAGCCGAACCGCTCGATCCGGATCCGCTCCACCGGCTGGCCGGCCGCGACCAGCAGCCGGGACGCGTGCTCGGCGAACGCGTTGGACCCGCACACATAGGCCTCCCACCCATGGGCGGGCTGCTCGGCCAGGACCGGCGCCACATGTGCGGCCGTCATACGTCCCACCGGAACCCCGGGCGGAGCACTGCGCGTGAACACGGGCGTCGTCTCCGCGCCCAGCTCGGCCGCGTAGATCAGTTCCTCGGGGCTGCGCGCCGACACCAGCATCCGCAGCGGGACGGCCAGGCCGTGCGCCCGGTGGTGCCGCACCATCGACATCAGCGGTACGACACCGGAGCCGGCCCCGAGCAGCAGCGCGGGCCGGTCGCCCGGCCAGGCGAAGAAGCCGCTGAGCGGACCGCGCACCTCGATCGTGTCACCGGGCCGGGCCACGGTGTGGAACCAGCCGGAGACCTCGCCGTCCGGCACCCGGTCCAGGGTCAGCTCGATGTGGCCGGAGTCGTCCGGCGCGGACGCGATCGAGTAGTGGCGCTGGGCCGCGTAACCGTCGGCAGCGGTCAGCCGCAGCATCAGGTGCTGGCCCGGCAGATGTCCCGCCCAGCCCGGCACCGCCAGGCGGAACGTCGCCGCGCGCGGCGTCTCGTGCCGGATCTCGGTCAGGGTGGCGGTCTGCCACACCGCCGCCGCCTGCTCGCTCACGGCGATCCGGCCCGGCACCGCGAACCGCGTCACGGGAGTCGTCGTCTCAGTCACCGGAGTACCGCTGCTCCTCCCAGGGGTTGCCGCGCGCGTGGTAGCCGTTGCGCTCCCAGAAGCCCGGCTCGTCGTGGTCCAGGAGCGTGATGCCCGCGATCCACTTGGCGCTCTTCCAGAAGTAGAGGTGGGGCACCAGCAGCCGCGCCGGGCCGCCGTGCTCCGGCGGCAGCGGTGCGCCGTCGTACTCCCAGACGATCCAGGCCCGCCCGCCGGTGAGGTCGGCGAGCGGCAGGTTGGCGGTGTAGCCGGTGTGGGAGCGGGCGAGCGCATGGGTGGCGGACCCATGGGGCCGCACCACGTCGAAGAACGCGTCCAGCGACACACCGCCGAACCGCACGCCGAACTTCGACCAGCCGGTCACGCAGTGGATGTCGCCCGAGTACGCCGACGCCGGCAGCGCGTGCGCGGTGTCCCAGTCCCAGGTGTGCGGGCGGTCGACCAGGCCGTCGATGCGGAAGGACCAGTCGGCGGGCGCGAGGTCCGGGGTGACCTCGGCGGACAGGACGGGCCAGTCGTCGCGCGCGTCGTACTGCCCGGGCGGCAGTCCCGGGTTGTGGACGCGCGGACGGCCCGTGAAGCCTCGCGTGACGTTCATGGTTCAACCGTACGCTGTCGCTCCGGGTGCTCCGGCCCTGGCCGACGCCCCTCTTGTTGCCGCCGTATGAACGCGTTGCGGCCGTGTGAACTCTGCGCGGGGCCGGGAATACGGGCCCCGCTCCGCTCCTTGCCGATCGGTGCCGGCGGCTGCGGTGCGCCGGTGACGGCACGAGGGAAGCGAGGGAACGAGGATGCCCCAGGCGTACGCCTTGACAGTCCTCACGTCGGTGGCCGAGGCGACCGACGTGACCGGTGTGGCCGAGGTGACCGGTTGAGCGCCCCGCCCGGCCGGCACGTCCTCGACAACCCGGCCCTCGCCGCCCTGACCGGTCCGCACGCCCGCTTCGCCGAGCGGCGCGGGCGGGTGCTGCGCTACCCGGTCGACGTCTCGCCGTGGCTGGCGCTGCCCGACGAACCGGAGGAGCGGGACTGGGCGGACCTCGCCGCGCTGGCCGCCCCCCACGCCGAGGTGGCGCTGCCCGGTTTCCGCGGGGAGGTCCCGCGGGACTGGGAGGTCACCGCCCGGGTCGAGGGCGTGCAGTTCGTGGACGAGGGGCTCGCAGCGGCGCCGTACGCGGAGGCGGTCCGGCTGGGCCCGGCGGACGTGCCCGAGATGCTCGACCTGGTGGCCCGTACCCAGCCGGGACCGTTCCTGCCGCGCACCGTGGAACTCGGCACGTACCTGGGCGTCCGCCGGGACGGCGCGCTGGTCGCCATGGCGGGGGAGCGGCTGCACCCGCCGGGCTGGACCGAGATCAGCGCGGTCTGCACCGACCCCGCGTACCGCGGCGAGGGCCTGGCCGCCCGGCTGGTCCTCGCCGTCGCGCACGGCATCCGCGAGCGCGGGGAGACGCCGTTCCTGCACACCGGCGCCGGGAACACCACCGCGATCCGCCTGTACGAGTCCCTCGGCTTCCGGCTGCGCCGCCGTACGGCGTTCCTCGCGGCCCGGGCACCGCGACGGCCGGCGGACGCCCGCGCGGCGGTACCGGTGCCGTGACCCCGTGACCCGGCAGCCGTGTCCTGTCCCGGGGCGGTGCCGTGACCCGGCAGCCGTGCCCTGACCCGGTGCCGCAGCCCGCGGCCGGTCACCGCCTCAGGCCGAGTCCGGGTCGCCCTGTCCCGCGTTGTACCGCTCCAGGTACGCCGCGAAGCGGACCAGGTCCTCCTCCGGCCAGCCCGTGAGCCGCTCCCGGAACGCGGCTCGGCGGCTGCGGGTGACCTGGGCCAGGATCTCCTGGCCGGCCTCCGTCAGGTGCAGCACCTGGACCCGGTGGTCCTCCGGGTCCAGCCGGCGCTCGATCAGCCCGGCCCGCTCCAGTGCCGCCACCTGGCGGCTCACCGTGGACTTGTCCAGGGCGTAGTGCGCCGCCAGGTCCGTCGCCCGGCAGCCGCCGCGCTCCTCCAGGTGGCCGAGCAGGGTGTACGACACCAGGGACAGCTCGGGGTGCATACGGCCCGCCGAGGCACGGGCCCGGCGGGCGAAGCTGGTCATCTCGCGTTGGATCGTCTCCACGGCCGACTCCGCTGCGCTCACGGGAATACCTCCTCCGGTGTTCTAGTTGTATAGTACAACTTGAACGAGAAGTTGTATAAGCCAACCTTTGGAGGGCCGCGCGCGATGAGGTCACCGGCACTGCGCCATGTGCTCACGCACCTGATCACCCCGCTGCTGATGTGCATCGGCATGGGGCTCGCGTACATGGGGGCGTTCGTCACCCCGGAGTCGAATCACCTGCCGGTCGCCGTCGTCGGCACCGCCCCGAAGGCCAAGGTCTTCGCCCAGACGGTCAAGGACGGCGCGGGGGACAGGCTCGACGTCCGGACGGTCGCCACCCGCGCGGACGCCGTCGACCTGCTCCGGTCCCGCGAGGTGACCGGCGCCTACGTGCCGAGCGCCAGGGCTCCCGAGCTGCTGGTGGCCGGCGCCGCCTCCGACATGGGCGCCATGGCCGTGGAGAAGGTCTTCACTCCGGTCGCCGCCCGGGCCGGCGTCCCGCTGAAGGTCACCGACGTCGCCAGGCCCGTGGCCGACGACCCCACCGGCCAGGGCCTGTTCTTCCTGCTGATCGCGGTCAGCATCGGTTCCTACGCCTCGGTCGCCGCTCTCGGCGCCGCGGGTGCCGCCCTGGCCATGCGCGTCCGTGCCCTGCTCGCGCTCGGTGTCTCCACCGTGGTCAGCGGCATCGGCGCGCTGCTCGCCGGGCCGGTGTTCCACCTCGCGCACCACGACCTCGCGGGCGTCTGGGGCATGGCCTGGCTGTACTCGGCGGGCATCCTCCTGATCGGCGTCGGCCTGCACACCTTCCTGAAGCGGTGGACCACGCTGACCATGATGGTGCTGTTCGTGATGCTGAACTTCACCAGCTCGGGCGGTTTGTTCCGGCCCGAACTGCAGAACGGGTTCTTCGGGACCCTGCACGCCTTCTGGAACGGCGCCGGTTTCGTCGAGGGCGTCCGCAGCCTGCTCTACTTCGGCGACGACGGCCTCGCCCGCACCGTGTGGACCCTGGTCGCCTGGCTGCTGGCCGGCGTCGCGGTGACCGTCGTCGCGGGCCTGTACGAACGCGCCCGGCAGGTCCGGCAGGACAGCGAGGCGGGGGCCGCGCGGGAGCCCGCCCGAAAGGCCGGGGAAGCGGCCGAGGACGAGGCCGAGGAGGCCGAGGAAGAGGTCGAGGAGACGGTCGGCGTCTGAACCCCGCGTCACCGGGGGCCCGTCGGGGACCGTGGGGTAAGGTGGCCGTCCGGTCGCGGACGTGCGCGGCCCCGGGGACGAGGAGGTGAGACCCATTACCGCTGTGTCGGCTGGGGTGCTCTCTCCTCGTGACGGCGCGGTACACCGGCAGCGGTGACCGCGGGAGCGCCCTGAAGGCTTCGCGCTCCCGAAAGGTCCCGGCTTCCATGCCCACCCCCGCACCGTTCCTTCCGCTCTCCCCTCTCCCTCGGCCCTCCCCGGCCGCCGTCGCCTCCGTGTTGCGTGCCGCCGGGTGCGTCTTCGCCGAGGACGAGGCCGAGTTGATCCTCGCCACCGCGCGCACCCCCGAGGAGGCGGCCGGCATGGTGGACCGGCGTGCCGCCGGGCTGCCGCTCGAACACGTCCTGGGCTGGGCCGAGTTCCACGGCTTGCGCGTCACCGTGGAACCAGGGGTGTTCGTGCCCCGCCGCCGTACCGAGTTCCTGGTCGACCAGGCGCTGGCCGCCGCACCGGACGCCACCGTGGTCGTGGACCTGTGCTGCGGTTCCGGCGCGCTCGGCGCGGCCCTCGCCGCCGCCCTGGACGGTGCCGAGGTGCACGCCGCCGACATCGACCCGGCCGCCGTCCGCTGTGCCCGCCGCAATCTCGCCGCCTCCGGCGGCCGGGCCCACCAGGGCGACCTGTACGACGCCCTGCCCGCCGGCCTGCGCGGCCGGGTGGCCATCCTGACGGCCAACGTGCCCTACGTCCCCACCGCCGAAGTCGCCCTGCTGCCCGCGGAGGCCCGCGACCACGAGCCGCCGGCCGCGCTGGACGGCGGGGCCGACGGACTCGACGTGCTGCGCCGGGTGGCGGCCGGGGCCTCCGCCTGGCTCGCCCCCGGCGGCTTCCTGCTGACCGAGACCAGCGCACGCCAGGCCCCGGCCGCGGTACAGGCCTTCTCCGACGCGGGTCTGACGGCCCGTCTGGCCGTGAGCGAGGACCGGTACGCGCACGTGGTGATCGGCGTCCTTCCCTAGCCGCTCCCCCCGCCGACGAACGGGCAGCTCCGCCGGGACCCGGCCGCGGTCGTCCCCCGGTGCCCGTCCCGCCGCCGGGGGACGACCAGGTCCTGGAGCGCCACCACCGTGCACCCGGTGACGCGGGCCCGCCGCGGGTGCCGTAGCGGCGGGTGAACCGGCCCTCCGCGCACCGCCTCCTCCGCCCACCGCCTCCTCCGCCCACCGCCTCCTCCGCCCACCGCCTCCTCCGCCCACCGCCTCCTCCGCCCACCGCCTCCTCCGCCCACCGCTCCTCCTGGCCGAGGGGACGGACCGTGCGAGGTGCCGCGGGCCGTACGGGCCGCTACGGCAGCTGTTGCGCCCGGGCGATGAGGAGGGCCACGTCGTCGTGGTTGTCCGGGTGGTGCAGCGTGCGCAGAAGGAGGTCGCAGGCCTCCTCCAGTGGACGGGCCGGGTCGTCCAGCAGGGACAGCAGCGTGGCCAGGCGCTCGTCCAGCGAGTGGCAGCGGGTCTCCACCAGGCCGTCGGTGTAGAACACCAGCTCGTCGCCCGGCTCGAAGTCGACCGTGACGGTGGAGAAGCCGACCCCGCCCACCCCCAGCGGCACGCCCGTGGGCAGGTCGAGCAGCTCCGCCGGGCGGCCGGGCCGTACCCGGGCCGGCGGCAGATGGCCGGCGTTGGCGATCCGGCACTGGCGCAGATGGGGGTCGTGGACCGCGTACACACAGGTGGCGATGGAGTGGTCCAGTGCCGACGTCGTCTTGTCCAGGTGCTCCAGCAGGCGGGCGGGGTCCAGGTCGAGGGCGGCGAGGGTGGTCGTCGCGGTGCGCAGCCGGCCCATCGTGGCGGCGGCACTGATCCCGCTGCCCATCACGTCACCCACGACGAGCGCGGTCTTGCCGCCCTCCAGCGGGATGACGTCGAACCAGTCCCCGCCGACCTCGATGGTGGCCCCCGCCGGCTGATAGCGGGAGGCCACCTCCAGACCGGTGGTGACCGGAGGGTGGCTGGGCAGCAGGCTGCGCTGCAGGGTGAGGGCGGTGTCGCGGGCGTTCTGGTACCAGCGCGCGTTGTCGATCTGCACGGCCGCGCGGGCGGCCAGCTCCCGCGCCAGCAGGACGTCGTCCTCGTCGAAGGGCGCCGGATTGCGGGTGCGCTTGAGGTCGAGCGCGCCCAGCACCTCGCCGCGCGCGATCAGCGGCACCGCCAGATACGAGTGCAGGCCCGCCCGGCCGAGCAGGACGGCCGCCTCGGGGGAGCGGGCGATGTGCGGCAGGTCCTCGTCCTTGACGTGCGGCACCAGCACCGCCTCGCCGGTGCGCACGCACTCCGTGACCAGGCGGTCGGGCGCGTACCGGGCGATCTGGCCGGGCGGGTCGGCGGCGCGCACGGCGTCGGTGCCGTCCGCCGGACGCACCGCGAGCGCCCGGATCACCGCGGCCTCCGAGGGGCCCAGGCTGCTCTGCCGGCCGTCGACCACCGCGTCCAGCAGGTCCACGGCCGCGACGTCGGCCAGTTCCGGCACGGCGACCTCGGCCAGCTCGCACGCGGTGCGGTCCAGTTCGAGCGTGGTCCCGATCCGGGCGGAGGCGTCCGCGATGACCGCGAGCCGGCGCCGCGCGGCCTCCGCCTCGACGGACGCCCGGTGCTGCTCGGTGATGTCGACCATCGACACCGCCACGCCCAGTACCGTTCCGGTCGCGTCCTCCAGCCGGTACAGCGAGTGCGCCCAGGTGTGGTCCTCGTCCGGGTCGGCGGCGGTACGGCCGACCAGCGTCTCGTCGATGACGGGCACCCCGGTCTCCAGCACCCGCCGGGCGGCGGCCTCCACGGGGGACGCGGCCGACGCCGGCAGCACCTCGCGCAGCGTCCGGCCCACGTGCTCGGCGGCCGGCACCCCGTTGATCCGCTCCAGCGCCGGGTTGACCGACACGAACCGCAGCCCGGTGTCGAGCACGGCGTAGCCGATCGGTGACTGCTGCACCATCCGCTCGGACAGCGCCACGTCCTGCTCCAGCCGCCGTACCGTCGACTGGTCGGCGGCGAGCCCGAGCGCGTACACGTCACCGCGGTCGTCCAGCAGCCGCATGTTGCGGAACTCCACCAGACGGGTGCTGCCGTCCTTGTGCCGGACCGGGAAGCCGCCGGCCCAGCTCTGCCCGGTGCGCATCACGTCGGCGAAGAGCTTGCCGACCAGCCGGCTGTGCCGTTCGTGCACCATCAGCCGGGCGGCGTACTGGCCCAGAGCCTCCGGCGCGGTGTAGCCGAACAGCTCCTCCGCCTGCGGGCTCCACAACACGATCCGGCCGTCGGTGTCCAGCACCACGGACGCCACGCCCAGGACGTCGAGCAGCCCGCCCGGGGGCACCGGCCCGCGGGCCGGCTCGCCGCTCTCCGTCGCCGGAGCCTCGGCTGCACTCATGCCACGCACCGCCTTCGCCCGTCCGCACGGCACGCCGTCCCCCGTGCCGACTCCCCTTGTTCTACCGCGCTCACACCCGAATCTCCGCCGCCTTCGCCCGACTACCTCCACCATCCCTCAACCCGGGGCGCGGCGTCCGCCGAAGCCTCCGCGCCGGCGCCGCACGCGCGGGGGCCCTGCCGAGACCGTACAGCGATGTCCGGCGGGCCGTGAGAGTTCACGCACAGGGTGCGCTGTTGGCCTGTACATGACCAGCGCGCCACGCCAGACTGTCCGCCGACCGAGCGCCACCCCACACCGCGTCCGAGGAGTCGGCCATGCCCGTGTCCGCCCGGCAACGCTGTCACGCAGTCCTCGCCGGACTCGTCACCCTCGCCACCGCCGCCGTCGTGTCCCTCGCCGCGCCCACGCCCGCGGGCGCGGCCGACGCCTGGACCGAGACCGGCTCCGACCGCGCCGACCCGCTGACCGAGAGCCAGGGCCTGACCTCGGTCGAGGTCCCCGCGGGAAGCCCCAACCATTACACCGGCATCGGCACCATTCCCCTCGGAGTCTCCAGCCGCGGCTGGAACCACGTCGGCGACCCCGACGCCTCGTACGACGGCCACTCCATCGAGCCCTACCAGCGGGACTCCGGCAACTCCAAGATGTTCCGCGTGCGGGCGCCGGGCGGCACCTGGTCGGAGTACGTCCACACGCTCGGAGCGGGCGAGGCGCTGAACAACTCCTGGGTCGCCGTCTCGCCCGACGGCCAGTGGATGCTGTCCGGCGAGTGGGGCACCATGACCCGCCTGCTCGTCTTCCCCACCCCGGGCGTCAACCCGTCCACCTCGCCCTCGCAGAACCTCCCGCAGGTGTCGACCGTCCGCCTCGACCACGCCGTCCGCGACGTCCAGGGCTGCGACTTCTCCGGCCCGACCACCCTGCTGTGCTCCTCCGACGACCCGGAGGGCAGCCTCTTCGGGCTCACCAAACCGCTGCTCCAGATCGACCTGTCGGCCGCGCCGAACGGCACCTCGGACGTTTCCGGCCACGTCACCGCGCTGCGCCAGCTGCCGCTGCGCAGCTCCTGCTCGGGCGGTTTCGAGGCGGAGGGCATCGACTACGACCGCCGTACCGGAACCCTGCGCGTGATCGTGATCTCGCCCGGCTTCTGCGTGCTGACGGACAGCAAGACGTACAAGTTCTCCCGCGGCTGAGGTGTGCCCGGCGGCCCGTGGTGCTTTGCTGAAGGGATGGACGCGGTGCGGCGGGGTACTCCGTTCCACTGCAGCGTGGCCATGAAAGGAGCGATCAATGGCAGACACGGAGCGGTCGCATCCGGAAACCGTCTCGGTGGAGATCAGCGGATACTCGAAGGACGACGCCCGGCTCGTCTTCGAGGCGCTCAGCGCCTGCTTCGCCTCCGACCGGGCTCCCGAGGAAGTACCGCAGCAACTCCACGAGACGCGTCCGATGGTGTGGCTGGGCACGTACGACGTCGCGGAGGCCCGGGGCGAGGGCTGTCCGCCCGTCCACCTCACGTCCCCCGTCCAGGCGGACGTGCAGGGCAGCCCCTTCGCGGTGGAGCGCTTCCGCACCACCCTGGACTCGATGTTCCAGGTGCAGGAGACCTCCACGGCCTCCGGAGACCAGGAGCGGGACCTGCACCTGCGGCTCGAGAGCCGCTGACCCCGCAAGGCGGCGCCCCGGCCGGCCCCTCGCCGGCCGGGGCGTGCCCGCGGGGCCACAGGACCTGTTTTCGGCCCCGTCTGTACATACCAGTAGGTACAGAGTGTCCGGTGTCACCGCTCCCCGGTTGTGCAACTAGTTGCATAAAGCGGGGGGCTTCCTCTACAACAAGAGGCGGACGACACCGCGCACGGAGGGCCCCATGAGCCGTTACCCGCACCTGATGACCCCGCTCGACCTGGGCTTCACCACGCTGCCCAACCGCGTGCTCATGGGCTCGATGCACGTCGGCCTGGAGGAGGCCGAACGCGGCTTCGAGCGGATGGCGGCGTTCTACGCGGCCCGCGCGCGCGGGGGAGTGGGGCTCATCGTCACCGGCGGCATCGCCCCCAACGACGAGGGCCGGCCCTACGAGGGCGGGGCCAGGCTCACCACCGAGGCGGAGGCCGAGCAGCACAAGGTGGTCACCGAGGCCGTGCACCGCGAGGGCGGCCGGATCGCCATGCAGGTCCTGCACTTCGGCCGGTACGCCTACCACCAGGACCTCGTCGCCCCCAGCCCACTCCAGGCGCCGATCAGCCCCTTCGTGCCCCGCGAACTGTCCGAGGCCGACATCGAGCGCACCATCGGGGACTACGCCCGCGCCGCCCGCCTGGCCCGGCGGG
The DNA here is from genome assembly GCF_055639035.1 of Streptomyces sp. NPDC107654. Classification (NCBI taxonomy): domain Bacteria; kingdom Bacillati; phylum Actinomycetota; class Actinomycetes; order Kitasatosporales; family Streptomycetaceae; genus Streptomyces; species Streptomyces sp. NPDC107654. The sequence goes on along the minus strand of NZ_JBVKBI010000009.1, from coordinate 42,178 downwards.
CCGGCTACGACGGCGTGGAGATCATGGGCTCCGAGGGCTACCTGATCAACGAGTTCATCGCCGCGCAGACGAACCAGCGCACCGACCGCTGGGGCGGCTCGTACGAGAACCGGATGCGCTTCCCCGTCGAGATCGTCCGACGGGTCCGCGAGGCCGTCGGCGAGGACTTCATCGTCATCTACCGGCTGTCCATGCTGGACCTGGTCCCCGGCGGCTCCTCGCTGGACGAGGTGATCGCGCTCGGCAGGGCCGTCGAGGCCGCCGGAGCCACGATCATCAACACCGGCATCGGCTGGCACGAGGCCCGCATCCCCACCATCGCCACCTCCGTGCCGCGCGGCGCCTACACCTGGGTCACCAAGAAGCTCATGGGCGAGGTCTCCGTGCCCCTGGTGACCACCAACCGCATCAACACCCCCGAACTCGCCGAGGAGCTGCTGGCCGACGGCTGCGCGGACATGGTCTCCATGGCCCGCCCGATGCTCGCCGACCCCGACTTCGTCGCCAAGGCCGCCGCCGGCACCCCGGAGGCCATCAACACCTGCATCGGCTGCAACCAGGCCTGCCTCGACCACACCTTCAGCGGCCGGATCACCTCCTGCCTGGTCAACCCGCGGGCCTGCCACGAGACCGAGCTGGTCCTCGCGCCGACCCGGCTGAAGAAGCGCGTCGCCGTCGTCGGCGCCGGTCCGGCCGGACTCGCCTGCGCCGTCTCCGCCGCCGAACGCGGCCACGCCGTCACCCTGTTCGACGCCGGGAGCCGGATCGGCGGACAGCTCAACATCGCCCGCAAGGTGCCCGGCAAGCAGGAGTTCGACGAGACCCTGCGTTACTTCCGCCACCAGCTCGACGCCCACGGCGTCGACGTACGCCTGGACACCTGGGTGGAGGCCGGCGACCTGGAGGGCTACGACGAGGTCGTCGTCGCCACCGGCGTCACCCCGCGCACCCCGGACATCCCCGGCGTCGACCACCCCCGCGTCCTCGGCTACCTCGACGTGCTGCGCGACGGCGCCCCCGTCGGCGACCGCGTCGCCATCCTCGGCGCCGGCGGCATCGGCTTCGACGTCGCCGAGTTCCTCACCGACGGCGGCGACAAGGCGAGCGAGGACCCGCGGACCTACTTCCGCCACTGGGGCGTCGACATGGACTACCGGGCGCCCGGCGGCCTCGCCGCCCCCGAGCGGCCCGCCCCGCCCCGCCAGATCCACCTGCTCCAGCGCAAGACCACCAAGGTGGGCGCCGGACTCGGCAAGACCACCGGCTGGATCCACCGCACCGAGCTGAAGCACCGGGGCGTGACGATGGTGCCGGGGGTGCGCTACGACCGGATCGACGACGCCGGCCTGCACATCACCGTCGGCGAGGAGAGCACCGTCCTGGACGTCGACACCGTGGTCCTCTGCACCGGCCAGGAGCCGCGCCGCGACCTCTACGAGGAGCTGGTCGCCGCAGGCCGCAGCGCGCACCTGATCGGCGGCGCCGACGTGGCCGCCGAACTGGACGCCAAGCGCGCCATCAAGCAGGGCACCGAGCTGGCGGCGGCCCTGTAGGCGGCACCGGGGCCGGGGACGCGGTCCCTAGGATGAGCTCATGTCCCTCCCGCACGCGATCCTCACCGCCCTGCTGGAAAAGCCCTCGTCCGGGCTGGAGCTGACCCGCCGGTTCGACAAGTCGATCGGCTACTTCTGGTCCGCGACGCACCAGCAGATCTACCGCGAGCTGGGGAAGCTGGAGGCCGAGGGCCTCATCCGCGCGCTGCCGTCCGCACAGCCGGCCCGCGGGCAGAAGAAGAGCTACGAGGTCCTGCCCGCGGGCCGCGCCGAACTGGCCCGCTGGACCGCCGCCGCGCAGGACCCCAGGATCCTGCGGGACCCGCTCCTGCTGCGACTGCGCGCGGCGGCCGTGGTCGGCACCGCGGGCCTGGAGGCCGACCTGCGCCGCCACCTCCGGCTGCACCGGCGGCAGCTGGCCGAGTACCAGGAGATCGAGGAGCGCGACTTCCCGCCGGAGCGGGACACACCCGAGGACCGGCTGCGCCACCTGGTCCTGCGGGCCGGCATCGACCTGGAGACCTTCTGGACCCGGTGGCTCACGCACGCCCTGGCGGAGCTCGCGGAACTGCCCGGTGAGGACCGGGAGCAGAGCTGACTCAGAGCCGGTACGGCCTCGAGCGGCGGCGCAGCACCCACGCGGTGGCCACGATCCCGGCGCCGACCAGAGCGCCGCCGACACCCATGGTCAGCGGGCCGTAGTCGCGGGCCGCTCCGCCGAGACCGCCCATCACGCCGCGCGACGGAGCGGGGCTGGACGTCGAGGAGGTCGTGGGCCGCGCGGGGCTCGCCGGCGCGGAGACGATCACCGACTGGCTGCCCGCGGTGGCGCCGCTGGAGCAGACCACGACCACGGTGTACGTGCCCGGGCTCACCGACGACCAGGCGGCGGACTGGCTGACCGAGGTGCCGGACAGGGCCACCTGCCGGCCCTGGGCGAAGTTCGCCTGCCGGCTGGTGAGCAGGGCCGCGGTGCCCCAGCTGCCGTTGATCTGGGTGCACGCGCTGGTGACCACCGACACCGTGGAGCCGGTGGTGCTGACCGAGATGCCCGAGACGGCGGCGGACGGCCCGGCGAGCGCGGCCGGGAGCGCGGCGGCGGCCGCCAGGGTCAGGCCGGAGCGGAGCAGAAGTCGCGAGTTGTCCATGGGCTGGCCTCCGGCGGCACGGTTGGCGGTACGTCCCATGCGCCGCCGAGGGTCGGAAACGTCCGTGCTGCCCCAACCGCAGCCAACGCGGCCCCGGACCCGCACGCACGCGGGGCGGACCCGGTCGGGTGACGGACTGCGCCGACCGGCGCACCGGCGCGCGTCGGCGGACCAGGCCCCGGGGCGCTCGGGCAGGCCGCGCCGGTCAGCCGCCCGTGGTCACCGTGCGCTCCGCCGACCAGCCGCCCCACGTGCCGTCCGGCAGCCGGGCCCGCAGCCGTACCCGGTGTTCCTCGCCGGTGGCGGTGCCCACGTAGAAGCTGTGCCGGGCCCGGCCGCGCGGGGGTGTGCCGCCCCAGACGAGCGAGGTGGCCACCGTGCCGTCCAGCCGGATCTGGTACTCGGTGATCACGCCGTCCGCGCTCGGCGGGTTCCAGGCGAGGTCGATGGAGAAGGCGCCGCCGGAGCGGTGGGTGGCGGCGGTGAAGGAGGTGGGCGCGGTGCTGCGGCCGTCGTCGCTGCCCGGGGTGGCGAGGCGGACCGGCGCGCCGGCCGGGGAGAGGTTGTCGGCGGCGTCCCGGGCCCGGACCGTGAAGACGTACCGCCTCCCGGGGCGCAGGCCGGTGACGACGGTGGCGGTCTGGTTCCCGCCGACGCTGTGGATCTTCACCCCGCCCTGGTAGACGTCGTACGACACCACGCCCCGGTCGTCCCGGGACGCGCCCCAGCCCAGCTGGGCCGCGCGGCTGCTCACGGCCCGTCCGGTGGTCGACCCCGGCCGGGACGGTGCCGACCGGTCCGCCGCCGTCGCGGCCGGCGTCCGCGCCCGCACCGCGCGGCTCGGCGGGCCCAGCCGGCCCTCGGCGCCCCGCGCCCGCACGGTGAAGGCGTACATGGTCGACGGCCTGAGCCTGGTGACGTCCACCATGTGTTGCGAAGCCGGTACTTCGGCCACTCTCGTGGTGCCGCGATAGACCTCGTAGCCACGGACCCCGGAAGATCCCGGGGCCGCGTTCCACATCACGTGCACGGTCGTGGCGCTGCCCGCCGCGGCGGTGATCCCGGCCGGGGCCCCGGGCGCCCGTCCCTCGCCACCGCCGTCGTCGGCCCGGCTCCAGCCGCAGGACGCCACCAGCAGCAGGGATCCGCAGACCAGAGCGAGCGGGGCGGGGACGCGTCGCACGGCTGTGCCTCCCGGACGGCCTCGGCAGGACGTAAAGGTCCGGACCAATATGGCCCGGCGGGTCCCGCCACAGCAAGGGGGCCGTGTTGGTGACCATCGCCGGACCTTACGTATGCTGAAGCTCCCTACGGCTGAACTACCCGAGAGGGCAGGGAAGTTCATGCCTGTGGCGCGGACACGCTGTCGTCGCCGATCCCGCGCCGACGCGGGTGGCCGGGGGGTCCGGGCGGGCACCGGCCGGACCCCCGGCCCCTGTTGTCCCCACCCGACCCGCCATGTGGATCTATCCGTCCCCTTACGGGGTGTCAGCTGCGTGCTCCATCCGGCCCCTTAGCGGCGGCCCCCGTCGCCGGGCGCCCGGGACCCGCACCACAGTGTGCTGCACGTTCGCCTTGTCCCCGACGAGAGGGTCCCTCATCGTGCGTGTCCCGTCGCTGACCCTGGCCGCGGCCGGCGCCGTCCTGATCGCCCCGGCGGCGCTGCCCGCCCCCGCCACCGCCGTTCCGCCCCGCGAGCGGTCCGTGGCCCGCGGCGACGGTGCGGTCACCGCCGCCGAGCTGCTGGCCCGGACCGGCACGTGCACCCGGCTCTCCCGGGGCCGCTACCGCACCGACGCCGACGGCCCCGCGACCGTCCGCGTGTGCGGCACCCGCGACGCCGTCTTCTGGAAGGCCGACCTGGACATCGACTGCGACGGCCGGCCCAGTGCCCGCTGCAACCGCCGCACCGACCCGGTGTTCGCCGCCGCCACCGCCTTCCAGCAGTCCGACGGCCGGTACCTCAGCGCCGAGAACCTGCCCTACATCGTGGTCCCGCCGCCGAGCCACCGCTGGAACCCCCGCGCGTACGGCGTACGTGGCGGCTCCGTGGCCGCCGTCCTCTACCGCGGCCGGGTGCAGTACGCGGTCGTCGGCGACACCGGCCCCCGGGACGTCATCGGCGAGGCGTCCTACGCCACCGCCCGCGGCCTCGGCATCCCCGCCGACCCGCAGGAGGGCGGGGTGCCCTCGGGCGTGACCTACATCGTCTTCCGGAACTCCCGGGTCAGCCCCATCGAGGACCACGCGGCGGCGGTCGCGGAGGGAACGCGGCTGGCCGGACTCTTCGTCGCCAAGCACTGACCGTCCCGGCGGCGCGCTCCCCGGCACCCCGTCGCGCTGACCGGCCCGGGGGTTGGGCGCCCTGTACCACGGCGCGGCCCGGCGGTGCGGACGACGGCGCGCTCCCCGGCACCCCGTCGCGCTGACCGGCCCGGGGGTTGGGCGCCCTGTACCACGGCGCGGCCCGGCGGTGCGGACGACGGCGCGCTCCCGGGTACCCGGGCGCACTGACCGGCCCCGCGACGCGGGCACTCCGTCGCGCTGGTCAGCCCAGGGGCGCCGGTACCCCGGCGCGCCGCACCGACCGGCCCGGAGGCGGCCGGGCCCCGGGCGACTGACCAGGCGGGGGCCCGGCACCCCGGCGCACCGCACCGGCCGGCCCAGGGATGCCGGGGGCCGGCGAACTGACCAGCCGGGCCTGGGGCGCCGGGACCCCGTCACACCTTCCGGTAGGTGTACGCCTCCGCCGCCGCGGCCTCCACCGCGTCCAGGTCCCCGCCCGCGGCGGCGGTGACCACCGCGGCCACCGCCCCCTCCACGAACGGCGCGTCCACCAGGCGCGTGCCGTCCGGGAGTTCGTCGCCCTCGGCGAGCAGCGCCTTCACCGTGAGCACCGCGCTGCCCAGGTCGGTGAGGACCGCGACCCCGGCACCCCGGTCCACCGAGGCCGCTGCCGCCGAGACCAGCTCGGCACTGGTGCCGAGCCCGCCGCCCTCGACGCCGCCCGCAGGCGCCACCGGCACCGCGCCGGCCCCGCCCGCCAGACCCTTCGCCAGCTCGGCGACCGAGGCGGCGACCTCCGCGCTGTGCGACACCAGCACGATCCCGACCCGCTTCTCCTCACTCACCGTCCGCCTCCGCCGTGTCGGCCAGCGCGGCGATCAGCAGCGCCGACGAGGTCGCCCCCGGATCCTGGTGGCCGATGCTGCGCTCGCCCAGATAACTCGCCCGGCCCTTGCGGGCCTGCAACGGGGTGGTGGCCACCGCCCCCTCCTCCGCCGCGGCCCGCGCGGCGGCGAATCCGTTCCCGAGCGCGTCCACGGCCGGCACCAGGGCGTCGATCATCGTCTTGTCGCCTGGCGCCGCCCCGCCGAGCTTCATCACCCCGTCCACGCCCGCGCGCAGCGCCTCGGCCAACTGCTCCCCGCCCACCTCGGCGGCGTCGCCGAGCGCCTTGCCGGCCCGGCGCAGCAGGGTGCCGTACAGGGGGCCGGACGCACCGCCGACGGTCGAGATCAACTGCCGCCCGGCCAGGGTCAGGACGGCGCCCGGCGTGTCCGGCGCCTCCTTGTCCAGGGCGGCCGTCACGGCCCTGAACCCGCGCTGCAGATTGCTGCCGTGGTCGGCGTCCCCGATGGCCGAGTCGAGAGCGGTGAGCCGTTCCGCCTCGCGGTCGACGGACGCGGCGACCGCCGTCATCCAACGGCGGAAGAAGTCGGCGTCGAGCACTGGATCTCCTTGCGTGGTAGGGCCGTTGACCTGGCCACCGGGCCGGTGGCCGCCTGCTCCGCCGGGTCACATACCCCAGCGCAGCGCCGGCGTCCTCACCGGCGCGTCCCACAGCCGCAGCAGCTCCTCGTCCGCCTGGCACAGCGTCACCGAGGCGCCCGCCATGTCCAGGGAGGTGACGTAGTTGCCGACGAGGGTGCGGGCCACGGCGACACCGCGTTCCCGGAGCACCCGCTGCACCTCGGCGTTGAAGCCGTACAGCTCCAGCAGCGGCGTCGCGCCCATGCCGTTGACCAGCACCAGGACCGGGCTGCGCGGCGGCATGTCCTCCAGGATCGCGTTCACCGCGAAGTCGGCGATCTCCCCGGACGTCATCATCGGCCGCCGCTCCCGGCCCGGCTCGCCGTGGATGCCGATGCCCAGCTCCAGCTCGCCGTCCGGCAGGTCGAAGGTCGGGCTGCCCTTCGCCGGGGTCGTACAGGCGCTCAGGGCCACACCGAAGCTGCGGGAGTTCTCGTTGACCTGCCGGCCGATCGCCTCCACCCGCTCCAGCGGCTGTCCCTCGGCCGCGGCGGCTCCCGCGATCTTCTCCACGAAGAGCGTCGCGCCGGTACCGCGCCGGCCCGCCGTGTACAGGCTGTCGGTCACCGCGACGTCGTCGTTCACCAGCACCTTGGCGACCTGGATGCCCTCGTCCTCGGCCAGCTCGGCCGCCATGTCGAAGTTCAGCACGTCCCCGGTGTAGTTCTTCACCACGAACAGCACACCCGCGCCGCTGTCCACGGCCGCCGCGGCGCGCGCCATCTGGTCGGGCACCGGCGAGGTGAACACCTCTCCGGGGCAGGCGGCGGAGAGCATCCCGGGACCCACGAACCCGCCGTGCAGCGGCTCGTGCCCGGAACCGCCGCCCGACACGAGCCCCACCTGCCCGGCCACGGGGGCGTCCCGACGGACGATCACCCGGTTCTCCACGTCCACGTTCAGGTCCGGATACGCGGCCGCCAGCCCGCGCAGCGCGTCCGCCACGACGGTCTCCGGCACGTTGATCAGCATCCTCATGGGTGTCTCCTCGTGGGCTGAGCACTGGGAATCGTTGACTGAGGTCCGAGGCGGGTCGTGGCGGTCGTGATTCTTCGGCGGTCGTGGCGGTCGTGGCTCATCCACCGCCGACGCCGTGCCGGCGTCGGCGGCGATGCGTCGGGTGTCGCCGGCCGCCCGGTGGAGGTGGCCCCCGACGCGTCTACTGGCAGTATCGGCCTTGCGGCGGCGAAGGTCACCTGCGCCCGCCCGGCCGAGCGCCACCCGGCGCCCCGTGCCGCCGGGGTCGCCGACGGTGCCGCGGCGGCGAAGGTCGCGCGCGTCGCACGCTTCCGTCCTGGCCGGTCGGGGAACTCGGTGTCCGGGGATCCTTCGGGCCGCCGACCGGCGGAGGAGGTGCCGTTGCCGTGGACGACTGGGAGACCTGGGAGAAGCCCGACGAGGTACGGCTGTCACTGCGCGAGCGGCTCGTGCTGGCACGGATCGAGGCCGGTCTGCGCCAGGACCGGCGGTTCGCGCGCCGCATGGGCCGTACCCGCCGCAGGGGTCGTACACGCCGTACGGGCCGCGCGCGCCGGGAGGTGTGGCTGCCGGCGGCGGTGCTGCTGCTGACGGTCGCGTCGGTGTTCGTCGCCGTCATGGGCATCCGCACCTCGGACCCGGCGCTGCTGTGGTGCTTCGCGCTGCTGTGGCCACTGACCCTGCTCCAGGCCTTCCGGCTGCTGTGCCGCGCGGTCCGCGCCCGCTCCGGCCACGGCTCCCGGGCCACGCCGTGGCTCTGACCCGCGGTCTGCCGGGCCCGGCAGGAAGCCGCGGAAACAGGAAGACAATGTGAAAAAGGGGCCGGGCACGTGCCCGGCCCCACAGCAGGGGGTGCCCCGTCAGCTCTCCTTGCCGCGCCCCGACATCATGTCGCGCAGGCGGTCGACCAGACCGGCTCCCGGTGCCAGCAGCTTGTTGGCCGGGGGAGTGTCCGGCGCCGAGGGGTGCGGACGGGTGGGGGCCATCTTCTTCGCCCGGCGCACCTTGTCGCCGAGGTCCATCAGCGCGTCCGGCGGACACGCCGCCTCCAGCTGCGGGAAGAGGTTCTGCTCCTCGTCCGTCACATGGGACCGGATCTCGCTCATCAGCTGCGTCATGAGCGTGTCGAAGCGGGGATCGTCCGCCTCGCAGTCCTCCAGGTCCTTCATGATCTGCTCGGCCTTGGCGTGGTCCTCGATCTCCTTGTCGGCCAGGGCGTCCCCGCCGGTCAGGTGCTCGCGCACCGCCGGGTACAGGTGGGCCTCCTCGGCGACCGAGTGCCGAACCAGCTCCATCGTGGCCTGGTCGCAGAGCGTCTTGCGCTCCGCGGAGCCGGGCGGCAGCGCCTCGATGCGGCCGAAGATCTCCTCGACCTCGCGGTGGTCGGTGATCAGCTCCTGGATGACGTTTCCGCCGTGACCCATGGTCGTTACCTCCTGCGTGAAACGCGGCGGCCCGTGGAAGGCCGGCCGTCGCCGCGCCGAGTGCCCCGAGCGCGGCGCGCCACACGGCCCGCCGGGCCCCGTCAGTCCATCGAGTGGCAGGCGGCGGCCGTCCGGCCCCCTCCGACAGCGCCCACTCCCACCAGTGGTCCAGGATCTCCGGAGCGTGCGCCGGCACCAGCGCAGGCCAGCCGAGGGCACGTGCCTGCGCGCCGACCTTGGCGCCGCCCGCGACCGGGTCGACGGCGATCACCGGGGTGCCGGTGCGCGGCGCCGGCACCAGGCCGTGCGGCCGGGCGGTGACGACCACGCCGAAGCGGGCGACCACGGCGAGGAACTGCTCGGCGGTGGCGCACAGCCGCCAGTCGTCGGTGGCCCGCCGCTACGCGCGCACAGTCCTTGCCGGCCGGCCAGCCGGTGATCCGGTCGCTCACCTCCGTGTGCCGCCGGCGCCCCCGTACTCGCCCTGGCCGTGCGCGAGCACCACCCCGGCCACCGGCGGCGGATCCGCCGGAGCCCCGGCGCCAGGTCCCGCCGGGCCGGGGCGCCGGTGCGGTCGCGGACGACGACCGCGTGGAAGCCGGTGGCCGCGGGGTCCGCCGGGTCGACCACCGCGACCCCGGCCGCGAGTCGTCTGCAGGATGTGAACCCGCCATGGAGGGCGGCGACTTGAGGCCCGTGCACCGTGCACCGGACCGCACACGAACAGCAGTGGGTGCCGTACGCGCCCGGGTCGGCCGCCTCCAGGGACGGTGCGCCGGGCCGGAAGCCGGGTGCCGGGCCCGGACACCCCGACCCGCACCGGCGCGAAGATAGCCGGTCTCCTTCCACGTGCTGCTCCAGCCGCGCGGAGACCATCCCCAGTGCGGCGCGCCAACTGTCCGTTCTTCCCGCTCCACGCCGTGTCGTGCGGGATGCCGGCTCTGGTCAGCGCGGCGGACATGTGAGCCTGCGCGAGCACGTCCCCGGCCGTCGCCTCCCCGCCCCGCAAGCTGAGCCAGCCGGTGGGCAGCAGCCGCCGCGGAGTTCGGCCGGACCCCCGCAGGACGGGTAGCGCGGCATCCGCGACTCGTCGTGCCAGACCCCCTCCACCGTGGTCACCGGGGCCGGTGGGGCGTAGGAGTCGCGCGAGTACCCCTGGTTCCGGAGAATAAGAATCCAACGTGTGAAACCAACTGGCACGGGAACTCAGCTGCCAGTGCCGTCAAGCCAGCGGCGGCCCCCCAGGGCGGTCCTCCGGATCAGCGGGGACCCGAGCCCTGTCCTCTCCCTCTCCCACGGGCCGACGACGTCGGGCCTGTCGGCGCCACACGCGCCGAACACCCGCATCCAGCCCCTCCGACCTGCGGAGCGAGGCGCTCGGGCCCGCGCACCAGACGCGGACGACGTGGACGAAGGACGACGAAGGAACAGCCCCATGACTGGTGACACACCGTTCTCCTGGCGGCGCGCCCTCGTGACCGGCGGCGCCGGATTCCTCGGCTCCCACCTGTGCGAGCGCCTGCTGGATTCAGGGGTCGAAGTCGACTGCGCCGACAACCTGGCCTGCGGGCGCCGCGAGAACATCGCACACCTGGAGGACCGGCCCGGCTTCCGCTACGTCCACGGCGACGTCTGCGCACCCGAGTGCGCCGGGCGCCTGCCGGGCCCGTACGACCTGGTCCTGCACTTCGCCTGCCCGGCCTCGCCCGCCGACTACCTGCGGATGCCGCTGCAGACGCTGGACGTGGGCAGCCTCGGCACCCGCAACGCCCTGGCGATCGCCGAACGCGACGGCGCCCGTCTCCTGCTCGCCTCCACCTCGGAGGTGTACGGCGACCCGCTGGTGCACCCGCAGCACGAGGGCTACTGGGGCAACGTGAACCCGGTCGGGCCGCGCAGCGTGTACGACGAGTCCAAGCGGTTCGCCGAGGCCCTGGTGACCGCGCACGCGGGCACCCACGGCACGAACGCCGGCATAGTGCGCCTGTTCAACACCTACGGCCCGCGGATGCGGGCCCACGACGGCCGCGCGGTGCCCACCTTCATCTGCCAGGCCCTCGCCGGCGAGCCGCTCACGGTGACCGGCGACGGCAGCCAGACCCGCTCCCTGTGCTACGTGGACGACACCGTCGACGGCATCCTGCAGGTGGCCGAGAGCCGGTCCGTTCGGCCGGTGAACATCGGCGGCAGCGACGAGATCACCATGGCGGACCTGGCCCGCCGGATCGTCGCCCTGACCGGTTCCCGCTCGCCGATCGCGTTCGTCGACCGGCCCGTCGACGACCCCGGCCGCCGCCGCCCCGACACCACCCTCGCGCGCGAGCTGCTCGGCTGGTCGCCCCAGGTGCCGTGGGAGGAGGGCCTGAAGCAGACGATCGCCTACTTCGCCGCCCTGCCCCCGGAACCGGCCCCGCCCGCGGCGGAACCCCCGCGGTCCTGACCCGCCCCCGCCCGCGGAGGAACCCCCTCGGTCCCGACCCGACCCCCTCGCCCTTCCCCGGCCCTGGAGACAGCGCATGCACGTCCTCGGAATCAACGCACTCTTCCACGACCCCGCCGCCGCCCTGATCACCGACGGCCGGATCGTGGCGGCGGCGGAGGAAGAGCGTTTCTCCCGCCGCAAGCACGGCAAACGACCCGTTCCGTTCTCCGCCTGGGAGCAGCCGGAGCAGTCCGCCCGCTGGTGCCTGGAGCAGGCCGGGCTCACCCCGTCCGACCTCGACGCCGTCGCCTACTCCTACGATCCCGCGCTCGCCCGCCCCGCCGAGGAGATGGGCCTGCACGACCCCTGGGACCACCTGCGCCGGCAGTACGCCCGCGAGGCCCCGGGCTTCCTCGCCGAGGCGCTGCCCGGACTCGACCCGGCGAAGGTGAGGTTCGTCCCGCACCACATCGCGCACGCGGCCTCCGCCGGGCCCGTCTCGCCGTACCCCGACTGCGCCGTCCTCGTCCTGGACGGCCGCGGCGAGTGCGGCTCCCACCTGGCCGGCCGCTACACCAACCGCGAGCTGACCGTCCTCGGTACCCAGCGGCTGCCGGACTCCCTCGGCCTGTTCTACGAGGATCTCACCCACCACCTCGGATTCCTGCGCAGCAGCGACGAGTTCAAGGTGATGGCCCTCGCCTCCTACGGCACCCCCCGCTTCGCGGGCCGGCTGCGGGAGTACGTCCACGCCGACGACGGGGGCGGCTTCCGTGCCCGCCCGGTGCCCTGGGCCGACCTCGTCCCGCCCCGCCCGGCCGGCGGCGCCTTCGGCGAGGACCACGCCGACCTCGCCGCCAGCGCCCAGCTGTGCCTGGAGGAGACGATGCTCGCCCTCGCCCGCCGGCTGCACGAGGTGACCGGTGAGGACGTGCTCACGATGGCGGGCGGTGTCGCCCTGAACTGCGTGGCCAACACCCGGCTGTGGCGCGAGAGCGGCTTCCGGCACGTGTGGGTGCAGCCCGCCGCCGGCGACGCGGGTACGGCCCTCGGCGCGGCGGCCCATGTCGCCGGCCAGAAGGACGCCCTGGAGCCGATGCCGACGGCCGCGCTCGGCCGCGGCTGGAGCGACGCCGAGCTGCGGGCGTGGCTGGAGCGGGCGGCCGTGCCGTACGAGGAGCCCCCCGACATCGCCGAGACGGCCGCCGAGGCGCTGGCCGCCGACGGGATCGTGGCGTGGTTCCAGGGGCGCAGCGAGTACGGACCGCGCGCGCTCGGGCACCGCTCGCTGCTCGCCCACCCCGGCCGGGCGGAGAACCTGGAGCGGCTCAACGCGGTCAAGGGACGCGAGGAGTTCCGGCCGGTGGCGCCCATGGTGCTCGCGGAACGCGCGGCCGAGATATTCGACGGGCCGCTGCCCAGCCCGCACATGCTGTTCGTGCACGACGTGGCCGCCGACTGGAAGGCCCGCATCCCGGCCGTCGTGCACGTCGACGGCACGGCCCGCATCCAGACCGTGGACCGCGCCCAGGAGCCCCTGGTGGCCCGGATGATCGAGGGCTTCGAACGGCGCACCGGGCTGCCGGTGGTGGTCAACACCAGCCTCAACACCGCCGGGCGGCCCATGGTCGACGACCCCCGGGATGCCTTGGAGTGCTTCGGCTCGGCCCCCGTGGACCTGCTGGTGCTCGGGCCGTTCGCGATCCGCCGTGGGAAGGCGTTCGCATGAGCGACGCACCCGCCTACACCGTCGTCGTCCCGACGATCGGCCGCCCCTGCCTCGCCGAGTGCCTGCGCGCGCTCGCCGCGGCCGACGGCCATCCGCCGCACGAGGTGGTCGTCGTGGACGACCGGCCCGCGCCCGACGGCGACCTGACGCTGGAGACGGCCGGGCAGCTGCTCGACCGGGTACGCACCCTGCGCACCGGCGGCCTGGGCCCGGCCGCCGCCCGCAACGCCGGGTGGCGGACCGTCCGCACCCCGTGGACGGTGTTCCTCGACGACGACGTCCAGGTGCTGCCGGACTGGTCCCGGCGGCTCGCCGAGGACCTCGGGGACGCCGGCCCCGACGTCGGCGGTGTCCAGGGGCGGCTGCGTGTCCCCCTGCCCCCGGACCGCCGGCCCACCGACTGGGAACGCACCACCAAGGGCCTGGAGAACGCCGCCTGGGCCACCGCCGACATGGCCTACCGCACCGAGGCGCTCAAGCGGACCGGCGGCTTCGACGAACGCTTCCCGCGGGCCTTCCGCGAGGACGCCGACCTCGCGCTGCGCGTGCAGCGGGCCGGCTGGTCCCTGACCCGCGGCACCCGGGTCACCCGGCACCCGGTCCGCCCCGCCCACTGGTGGGCCTCGCTGCCCGCGCAGCGCGGCAACGCCGACGACGCGCTGATGAACCGGCTGCACGGCCGCGACTGGTGGGACCGCGCCCAGGCGCCCCGCGGCCGCCTGCCCCGGCACCTGGCGGTCACCGGCGCCGCCCTCGTCGCGGCGGGCTGCGCCCTGACCGGACGGCGCCGGGCCGCGACCGCCTGCGCCGCCCTGTGGAGCCTGGGCACCGCCGAGTTCGCCCTCGCCCGGATCCTGCCCGGCCCGCGCACCGCCCGCGAGATCGCCGGGATGCTCGGCACCAGCGTGCTCATCCCGCCGCTCGCCGTCCGGCACTGGCTGCGCGGAGTCGTCCGCCACCGGCACGCCGAGCCCCTCGGAGGTGCCGAGTGAGCGGGCTGTCCGCCGTCCTCTTCGACCGCGACGGCACTCTCGTGGCCGATGTGCCGTACAACGGCGACCCCGGCCGGGTCCGGCTGCTGCCGGGCGCCGCCGCGGCCGTCGCGCTGGCCCGCGCCCACGGACTGGCCACCGGCGTCGTCAGCAACCAGTCCGGCATCGGCCGCGGGCTGCTCACCACCGAGCAGGTGCACCGTGTCAACGAGCGCGCCGACGACCTGCTCGGCGGCCTGGACGCCTGGCTCTTCTGCCCGCACGCCCCCGACGCCGGCTGCGCCTGCCGCAAACCCCGCCCCGGCCTGATCCACACCGCCGCCGCCCGGCTCGGCGTACCGCCGGCCGAGTGCCTCGTGATCGGTGACATCGCCGCCGACGTCCTGGCCGCCCGCGCGGCGGGTGCCCGCGGCGTCCTGGTCCCGAACGCGGCCACCGCCCCGGCCGAGGTGGAACGTTTCGCCACCGAGAGCGCCCCCGACGTGCTCACCGCGGTCCGCGCGGCCCTGATCGAGGCGGGAGCCCCGGTGGGCGGACGCGCCTGCGGACCGCCCACGGACGTCCCACCGCGCCGGACCCGGACACGGCCCGCCTCGGCGGACAACGTGGCCCCCGACCGGCCCCCGGCGCCTTCCTCGGGTCCCTCGGGTTCCCCGGGGACCCCGGGGTCCCCGGGCGCGGCCGCCCGGGAGCGGACGCGGGGCGCGGTGCCGGACGCCGTGGCACCGGCCGGGAGGTGGTCGGCGTGAAGTCCCTCGTCGTCCGGCTCGACAGCTTCGGCGACGTGCTGCTCGCCGGGCCCGCCGTGCGCGCCGTCGCCGCGGGTTCCTCGCACGTCACCCTGCTGTGCGGCCCCCGCGGCGCGGACGCCGCGCGGCTGCTGCCCGGGGTGGACGAGGTGCTGGTCTGGGAGGCGCCCTGGGAGGGATTCGATCCGCCACCGGTCACTCCGGCGGACGTCGACGCGCTGGTCGGACGGCTGCGGGCCGGGGCGTACGACACCGCGCTCGTCCTCACCTCGTTCCACCAGAGCCCGTTGCCCACCGCCCTGCTGCTCCGGCTCGCCGGAGTCCGCAGGATCGGCGCCGACAGCGTCGACCACCCCGGCCGGCTCCTCGACGTACGCCACCGGCGCCTTGCGGGCCGGCACGAGGCCGAGGCGGCGCTGGACACCGCCGCCGCCATGGGCTTCACGCCCCCGCCGGGCGACGACGGCCGGCTGCGCGTGCTGCCGCCCCCGGACACCGGCGGCCTCACCGGCCGCGGCCCCTACCTCGTCCTGCACCCCGGGGCCAGCGCCCCCGCCCGCGCCTGGAGCCCGCACCGCTGCGCCGAGGCGGTCGCACTGCTCGCCGACGCCGGGCACCGGGTCGTCGTCACCGGCGGCCCCGGCGAGACGGACCTCACCCGGCGGGTCAGCGGCGACCTCGCCGTGGACCTCGGCGGCCGGACCTCCCCCCGGACCCTCGCCGGGGTGCTGCGCCTGGCCGACGTCGTGATCAGCGCCAACACCGGTCCCGCCCACCTCGCCGCCGCAGTCGGCACCCCGGTCGTCTCCCTCTTCGCGCCCGTCGTACCGGCGGAGCGCTGGGCGCCGTACGGCGTCCCCGTCATCCTGCTCGGCGACCAGTCGGCGCCGTGCGCGGACACCCGGGCCCTCACCTGCCCGGTACCCGGCCACCCCTGCCTGGACGAGGTCACCGGACAGGACGTGGTGCGCGCGGTGCACAAGCTCATCCAGGAGCGGCAGTCATGAACATCCTCGTCTGGCACGTGCACGGATCCTGGCTCACCGCCTTCGTGCAGGGTCCGCACACCTACCTGGTCCCGGTCACCGAGGACCGCGGACCCGACGGCCTCGGCCGGGCCGTCACCTGGGACTGGCCGGCGTCGGCCGAGGAACGCACGCCCACCCGGCTGCGGGACTGCGACATCGACCTGATGGTGCTCCAGCGCCCGCACGAACTCGACCTGGCCCTGCGCTGGACCGGCCGCCGGCCCGGCGTGGACGTGCCCGCCGTGTACGTCGAGCACAACAGCCCCGACGAGTCGCCCGAGCGGCAACTCCACCCCCTGGCCGGGCAGTCGGCGATCCCCGTCGTCCACGTCACCCACTTCAACCGGCTGATGTGGGACAGCGGCCGGGCTCCGACCGAGGTCGTCGAACACGGCGTCATCGACCCCGGCCCGCTCTACACCGGCACCGAGCGGCGCGCGGCCGTCGTGGTCAACGAGCCCGTGCGCAGGGGCCGTACCACCGGCACCGACCTGCTGCCCCGGTTCTCCCGGTCCGCGCCCCTGGACGTCTTCGGGATGCGCACCGAGGGCCTCGCCGAACACCTCGGCCTGCCGCCCGAACGCTGCCGCGCCCGGGACCTCCCGCAGCACGAACTGCACCGGGAGATGGCCCGCTGCCGGGTCTATCTCCACCCCGTGCGCTGGACCTCGCTCGGCCTGTCCCTGCTGGAAGCCATGTTCCTGGGCATGCCCGTGGTCGCCCTGGACACCACGGAGGTCCGCGAGGCGGTACCCGACGGCGCCGGAGTGGTCTCGAACCGCCTCGACGTCCTGGAGGACGCCGTACGGACCTTCCTCGCCGAACCCGGCCAGGCCCGCCGCGCCGGCGCCGCCGCCCGGGCCGCGGCCCAGGCCCGCTACGGAGAGCGGCGCTTCCTGGACGACTGGGAGCGCCTGATCAAGGAGGTCACCCGATGAGCCGCATTCCGCACACCGCAGGGCGCGTCGCCATGGTCTCCGAGCACGCCAGCCCGCTGGCCGCGCTCGGCGGACCGGACGCGGGCGGCCAGAACGTGTACGTGGCGCAGCTCGCCCGGCAGCTCGCCCGGAAGGGATACCGCGTCACGGTGTACACCCGGCGGGACTCCGCGAGCCTGCCGGACCGGGTGACCCTCATCGACGGGGTGCAGGTGGTGCACGTGCCCGCCGGACCACCCGCACCCGTCCCCAAGGACCAACTCCTGCCCCACATGACCGAGTTCGGGCACTTCCTGGCCCGGCAGTGGGCCCAGAGCCCACCCGACGTCGTGCACGCCCACTTCTGGATGTCCGGCCTCGCCGCCCTCACCGGCGCCCGCGACCTCGGCATCCCCGTCGTGCAGACCTACCACGCGCTCGGCACGGTGAAGCAGCGCTACCAGGGCACCGCCGACACCAGCCCCCCGCAGCGCCTCGCCGTCGAGGAGGCCGTCGGCCACGAGTGCGCCCGGATCATCGCCACCTGCAGCGACGAGGTGGCGGAACTGAAGGCCATGGGGCTGCCGGAGGACCGGATCAGCGTCGTACCGTGCGGGGTCGACCCCGACCAGTTCGCACCGGTCGGCCGCACCCGCCCGTCCGGCGCCCGCAGGCGACTGCTCGCCGTCGGCCGGCTCGTGCCCCGCAAGGGCTTCGACCGCGCCATCCGCGCCCTGGCCGGCGTCCCCGACGCCGAACTCCTCGTCGCCGGCGGCCCCGAGGCCGACCTGCTCGGCACCGACCCCGAGGCCGCGCGCCTCTACGGCATCGCCGGCGAGTACGGCGTCCTGGACCGGGTCACCCTCCTCGGCGGGGTCGGCCGCGCCCGGATGCCCCGGCTGATGTCCAGCGCCGACCTGGTGCTGTCGCTGCCGCTGTACGAGCCCTTCGGCATCGTCCCGCTGGAGGCCATGGCCTGCGCCACACCCGTCGTCGCCACCGCCGTCGGCGGCCAGCTCGACACGGTCGTGGACGGCACCACGGGCGTCCTGGTACCGGCCGACGACGACTACGACCTCGGCGCGGTCGTCCGCACGCTGCTCGCCGACCCCGACCGGCTCGCCCGGTACGGAGCCGCCGGCCGCTCCCGGGTGCTGAGCCACTACACCTGGGACCGGGTGGCCGACGGCGTGGCCGGGGTGTACGGCGCCGTGTCCTCGATCCGCTCGCTCTCGGGAGTCGTCCGATGAACACCGCCACCGACGCCACGCACTGCGACGACCTCGCCAAGGCCCTGGAGGCCTTCCGCGACCACGGCCCGCTCCTCGAACGCTGGGGCACCGAACTCGCCCGGCGGCTCGGCTCGGGCGCCCGGCTGCTCGTCGCCGGCAACGGCGGCAGCGCCGCCCAGGCACAGCACCTCACCGCCGAACTCGTCGGCCGCTACCGCGACGACCGGCCGCCGTTCTCCGCGGTCGCCCTGCACGCCGACACCTCCTCCACCACCGCGATCGCCAACGACTACGGCGTCCAGGAGGTGTTCGCCCGGCAGACCGCCGCCCACGGCCGCCCCGGCGACGTTCTCCTGCTGCTGTCCACCAGCGGTGCCAGCGCCAACCTGCTGACCGCCGCCGACAGCGCGCACCGGCTGGGCATGACGGTGTGGGCGCTGACCGGACGGGCCCCCAACCCGCTCCAGCTCGGCGCGGACGACGCGCTGTGCGTCGACGCCCCCGTCGCCGCGACCGTGCAGGAACTGCACCTGGTCGCCGTGCACATGCTCTGCGAGGCCTTCGACCAGGCGGTCGAGCGCGGCGAGGCCGGCCTCCGGGCCTCCGGCCACGGCACCGGCGGCGGCCCGGCGGCCGACGGGCGGCCGGGGGCGGAGGGGCGGCCGGGTACGGACAGTCGGCCGGGGGCGGACGGGAGGCCGGGTGCCGACGGTCGACCGGATGCCGACGGTCGACCGGGTGTCGTCGGCCGGCTCGTCGGCCGCGCCCGCACCGTCGGCCGTACGCCCGGCGCGCCGGTGGCCCCGAGGAAGGGACACGCATGACCGCCTCGCAGACACCCCTCGTCGTCGTGGGCGACGCCCTGCTCGACCACGACCTGTGCGGCCGGGCCGAGCGGCTGGCCCCGGACGCGCCCGTGCCCGTCGTCCACGGCACCCGCCGCAGCTCCCGCCCGGGCGGCGCCGCCCTCGCCGCCTGCCTCGCGGCCGCCGACGGACGCCCCGTCACGCTGGTCACCGCGCTCGGCTCCGACACCACCAGCGACACCCTGCGGGAACTGCTGGCCGGCCGGGTCGAGCTGGTCGAGGTGCCGCTGGAGGGATCGCTCAGCAGCAAGACCCGCGTCCTCGCCGGGGACCGGCCGCTGCTCCGCCTCGACGACGGCGAGGGCCGCGCCCGCGAGGCCACCCGGGAGGCGGTGTCCACGGTCGCGGCGGCCGCGGGAGTCCTCGTCGCCGACTACGGCCGCGGTACCGCAGACGTCCTGCGGGACGCCCTGGCACACACGGCGGCCCAGGTCGTCTGGGACCCGCACGTGCGCGGCCGGCCCCCCGTCCCCGGTGTCCGCCTGGCCACCCCCTCCGCCCAGGAGGCCCGCGCCTTCGCCCGGCGACTCGACGGCACCGGGTCCGGCGACGCGGCCGGGCTGCGCACCGCCGCCCGGGACGCCCGCGCCCTGGTCCGGGCCTGGCGGGCCCAGGCCGTCGCGGTGACCCTCGGCGAGCGTGGCGCCCTGCTCTCACACGGCGAGACCCCGCTGCTGGTACCGACCCCGGCCGCCGCCACCGGCGACCCGTGCGGCGCCGGCGACCGGTTCGCCGCCACCGCCGCGGGTCTGCTCGCCGACGGCGCCCTCACGGAGGCCGCCGTCCAGGCCGCCGTGCACGCGGCCACCCGGTACGTGGCCGAGGGCGGCGCCCGCGCGGTCGCCGTCCCGGACCAGCCGGAGACGGCCGCGGAACCGTCGGCCGACGGCGACACCACCGGGGACGCCGTGCGCACCGCCGCCCGGGTCCGCGCCGCGGGCGGCACCGTCGTCGCCGCGGGCGGTTGCTTCGACCTGCTGCACGCCGGGCACGTCGCCCTGCTCCAGGCGGCGCGCCGGGCCGGCGACTGCCTCGTCGTGTGCGTCAACTCCGACGACTCGGTGCGCCGCCGCAAGGGCGACGGCCGGCCCCTCGTCCCGGCCGCCGACCGGGTGCGGGTGCTGCGCGCCCTGGAGTGCGTGGACGCCGTCGCCGTGTTCGACGAGGACACCCCCGAACGCATCCTCGGCGAACTCCGCCCCCACATCTGGGCCAAGGGCGGCGACTACGCCCGGACCCAGCTGCCCGAACAGCCCCTGGTGGAGAGCTGGGGCGGCCAGGTCCTGCTGCTGCCCTACCTGGACGGCCGCTCCACCACGGGCCTCGCCCGCCGCGCGGCCCTGGCCCCGAGCCCGGCGGGAGGACGGCCCCAGTGACCACGCGACGTTCCGACCGGCCCCCCGCCCAGACACGAACACGGCCCCGCGCGGGGTTCCGGCCCCGGCGCCTGAGACGGCCCACCGGCCGGCCGCGGCCGGTCCGGCGACCGTCCTGCCCCGGCGTCGCTGCACGGCCCCGGGCGGGCTTCCGGGTCCGGTCCCTGGCACGGCCCACCGGTCGGCCGCGGCCGGCCCGGCGACCGTCCTGCCCCGGTGCCGCTGCACGGCCCCGGGCGGGCTCCCGGCTCCGGTCCCTGGCACGGGCGATCGGTCGGCTGCGGCCGGCCCGGCGACCGTCGTGCCCCGGCGTCGCTGCACGGCCCCGCGCGGGCGTCCGGCCCCCGGCACCGATCACCGGAGGGCCGCGGCCGGCCCGCCGACCGACATCTCCCGGCTCCGCTGCACGGTCCCGCCGCGTGCGGACGCCGCGGACACGGCCGTCGGCTGCCGGGCCACAGCTCACGCCCCCGTCCACCGGAGGTCCCCCTCGGTGACCACTGAGCGCTCCCCGAGCCCCCCATGCGTCCTGGTCCTGCGTGCGCTGGGTCTGGGCGACCTGCTGGCCGGTGTGCCCGCGCTGCGCGGCATCCGCCGGGCCTTCCCCGGGCACCGGGTCGTCCTCGCCCAGCCGCCGGGCCTCACCGAACTCGCCCTGGCCACCGGGGCGGTCGACGCCGTGTTCCCGGCCGAGGCACCGGGCCGCGCGGTGCCGGACCTCGCCCACTGGCCCGGACCGCCCCCCGACCTCGCCATCGACCTGCACGGCAACGGCCCCGAGAGCCGGGACGCCCTGGCGGCCCTGACCCCGCGCCGGCTGCTCGCCCACGCCTGCCCGGACGGCCCGCCGTGGCGGGCCACCGTCAACGAACGGGACCGCTGGTGCGCGTTCCTGCACGGCTACGGCATCCCGGCCGACCCCCGGGACCTGCGGTTGCCCCCGCCCGCCGCACCGTCCCCGGCGCCGGGCGCGGTCGTCGTGCACCCCGGCGCGGCCTCGGGCTCCCGGCGGTGGCCGGGGGAGCGGTTCGCCGCCGTCGTACGGTGCCTGCGCGCAGCCGGCCACCGCGTGGTCCTCACCGGCGGCCCCGGCGAGGACGCCCTGGTCCACTCCGTCGCCGAACGCAGCGGCCGTCCCGGCGGTGACGGCGACGTCCTTACCGGCGGCCTGCCGTTCGGGCAGCTGTCCGCGCTGGTCGCCGGCGCGTCCCTGGTGCTCAGCGGCGACACCGGCCTCGCCCATCTCGCGGTGGCCCACGGCACCCGCACCGTCACCCTGTTCGGGCCCGTCTCCCCACGCCTGTGGGGACCGCCCCCGAGCCCCGACCACGTCGCTCTGTGGAAACCCGGCCCGCCCGGCGACCCCCACGGCCGCACCCCCGACGCCCGCCTGCTGCGCATCCGCACCGGCGAGGTCGCCGCGGCCTGCCTCATGCTCCTGCGTGACGCGCGCGGCCGGCACCGGCGGCCCCGACCGGAGGTGGCCACGCATGTCCACTGAGCACGCCCCCGGCCACGTCCTGGGGCCCGCCGGACCGGGAGACCCCCGCGTCACCGTCGCCGTCATCACCCGCGACCGCAGCGACAGCCTGCTGCGCACCCTGGCCGCTCTGGCCGCGCTGCCCGAGCGGCCCCCGGTCATCGTGGTCGACAACTCCCGCGACGACACCACCTGCCGGGCCGTCGCCGGCCACCCGGCGATCACCCGGCTGCTGCGGCCCGCCGCCAACACCGGCGCCCTCGGCCGCAACCTGGCCGTCCGGCACGCCCGCACCCCCTACGTCGCCTTCAGTGACGACGACTCCTGGTGGGAGCCCGGCAGTCTGCGCCGGGCCGCCGACCTGCTCGACCGGCACCCGCGGCTAGGCCTGCTCGCCGCCCGCACCCTGGTCGGGGAGCAGGCCGCCGAGGACCCCCTCAACGCCGTGCTCGCCGCCTCCCCGCTGCCGCCCGAGCCGGACCTGCCCGGCCGCCCGGTGCTCGGTTTCCTCGCCTGCGCCTGCGTGGTCCGCCGCGAGGCCTTCCTGAGCGCCGGCGGCTACCACCCGCTGCTCTTCTTCGGCGGCGAGGAGACCCTGCTCGCCTACGACCTTGCCGCCGCCGGCTGGGGCGTCGCCTACGAGCCCTCCCTGGCCGCCTGCCACCACCCCGAGGACCACGGCCGCACCGGCCGTTCCTTCCTCGTCCGGCGCAACCACGTGCTCACCACCTGCCTGCGCCGCCCCTGGCCGGTCGCCCTGCGGGCCTTCGGTGACCTCGCCGCGGCCGCGGCGGCCGGCCGCCCCGGCGCCCGGCGCGCCCTCAGGGAGACCGTCGCCCGGTTCCCGGCCGCCCTCGCCCGCCGCCGCTCCCTGCCCCCGCACGTCGAACACGCCGCCCGCCTGCTCGACCGGGACGCGGCCGGCCGCCTGGAGGGAGACGCCCCACGATGACCCGGACCCGCCCTGCAGCCGCCGCAGGGAGAGAGAGGGGGCTGGGCGATGCCCCGGACACGCGGTGACGAACGCCGGGGGAGCCTCGCGATGACCCGGACGTGCTCTGACGACCCGCTGGGAGGCGCCGCGAGAAAGACTCGGACGTGCTCGACCGCGGCCGCCGCCGGCCCGGGTGTCGAGGTGCCGTCGACGCCGCGCCCTCACCCGGACCTGCCCCGACGACCCGGTGGAGGTGCTGCGAGGTGCCCCGGACATGCCCTGACGACCCGCGTGGAGGTGCCGCGCATGACGCGGACCCACCCTGACGACCCACCGGCAGGTGTCGCGCGATGACCCCGACCGCCACCGGGCTCCGTACCCGGACCGGCCCCGACGACCGTACGACCGTCGTCCTGATCACCCACAATCGCCGTGACGAACTGCTGCGCACCCTCGCGCTGCTGCGCCGGCTGCCCGAACGCCCGCCCGTGATCGTCACCGACAACGCCTCCTCCGACGGCACCGCCGAAGCGGTCGCCCGGGACTTCCCCGAGATGACCCTGCTGCGCCCCGGCCGCAACCTCGGCGCCATCGGCCGCAACCTCGCCGTCCAACGGGTGCGCACGCCCTACGTCGCGTTCTGCGACGACGACACCTGGTGGGAGCCCGGCAGTCTGCGCCGCGCCGCCGACCTGCTGGACGCCCGGCCCCGGCTCGCGGGCGTCACCGCGCGGATCGTGGTGGAACCGGACGGCACCGAGGACCCGGTCGTACGCGAGCTGCGCGAGTCCCCGCTGTCCGGACCCGACTGGCTCCCGGGGCCCGCCCTGGGCTCCTTCCTCGCCGCCGCCACCGTGCTGCGCACCCGGGCCTTCCGCGCCGGCGGCGGCTTCCACCCCGGTCTCTGGCTCGGCGGCGAGGAGGAACTGCTCGCCTGCGACCTGCTGCGCCAGGGCTGGTGGCTCGCCTACGCCGAGGACCTCACCGTCCATCACCACGCCTCCCGGCTGCGCGACAGCACGGCCCGGCGAGTCCTCGGACTGCGCAACACCCTGTGGTTCACCTGGCTGCGCCGCCCGCTGCTGCCGGCACTGCTCCGCACCGGCCACCTCATCCGGACCGTGCCCCGGGACGCGGCCTCCGCGCGCGCGTTCGCCCGCGCCACCGCCGGACTGCCCTGGGTGCTGCGCCAGCGCGACCCCGTACCGCCGGAGCTGGAGCGCCGGCTCGCCGCGCTGGAACGCGCCCGCAAGGACTCACCCGCACGGCGGTACGTCGGCTGACCGGACCGCGCCACGACACGCCCCGAGGTGTCGTTGCATCGGGCATCCGGGCGAGGGCACAGTGAGGTCCCGGTCAAGAAGCGGCCGGCCGAGATCCTCCCGCCCCGAGCCCAGGAAGCCGTACCCATGGAAATCGGTCAGCCGTCCCCGATGCCGTTCTCCTCCCCGTCCCCCTCCCGCATCCGCCCCGGCGGCCCCGCCCCGCTGCTGCTGCAGACCGTGCACGAGCACCGCACCGGGCTCGGCGGCATCAGCGTCCTGAAGGCCCGCGGCACGGTCGACGCCGCCAACGCCGGGCGCTTCGCCGAGGCCCTCACCGATCACCTCCTCCAGGCCGGCCAGGCCGGAGAACACCCCCTGCTGGACCTGAGCGAGGTGTACCTGGCCTGCGCCGACGCGGTCCGTTCCCTGGAGCGGGCGACCGGACCCCTCGCCGGCTCCGGCCGCGCCCTGCCCGTCGTACAGCCCCGCCCGCACGTCCGGGAGGCCCTGGCCAGGGCCGGTGTACCGGGGATCCGACTGCACGCCTCCCTGCCGGCCGCCCTGGACGCCGTGGCCACGCTCCCCGGATAGCCGGCTCCCCGGCCGCCGGCCCCGCCCGACCCCGCACCGCCACCCGGCCCGACTTGCGGGCCGCCGGCCGCCCGACGCACGGACCGTTGCCCCGCCCGACCTGCGGATCACCGCCCGCTCGGCGCGCGGACGACTGCCGACCCCACCCCACCCCCGCACCGTCACCCGGCCCGACTTGCGGGCCGCCGGCCGCCCGGCGCACGGACCGTTGCCCCGCCCGACCCGCGGGCCGCTGCCCCACCCCCGGCGCGCCGGACCGTGCGGTTGATGGCCGGGGATCTACCGTGCAATGTGGTGCAAAGGCCGGGAAGAGGCCGATCGAGCTCTTTGTGGACGTCCCGTCTGGGTGATGCGATGAAACCTTCTTCCGGCCGTCCGGCCGCACCGGCACCCCTCGTCATCGAGTCCTCCGTGGTCGAGGGGCTGCCCGCCGAAGGCGCCCTGCTGCTCCGCATGTCGGGCAGCCTCGACCCCGCCGGCGCCGAGGCCTGGTCGAAGGAACTGCGCGGTCATCTGGAACAGGCCGACCGCGCCGGACTGCGCCCCGTGCTCGACATGGCGCACGTCCAGCTCGGCGGCGCCGCCGTGCTCCGCACGCTCAGCGAGACGACCCGGGCGCGTGCCGGACGCCCGGACCTCATCATCGTCCGCGCCCGGCCCGGCGTCCGCGAGGCGGTGCACCTGGCCCGGCTGGACGGCGTCCGGCTGTACGCCACCCTGGACGAGGCGCTGCGCGAGCTGGCCCGCACCGCCGCCCGGATGGAGGAACTGCCCGCCTGGCGCTCCCAGATGGCGGACCCCCTGCGGCCCTCGTACGAGGACCTGCACAAGGAGGTCCGCGCACTGCGCGCCCGGGTGCGCACCGCGCCGGTGATCGGCATGGCGCAGGGCGCGCTCATGGTCCGCTACGGCCTGCCGGACTCCGGCAGCGCCTTCCGGGTGCTGCGCGAGGCCTCACAGCGCTTCAACGTGCCGCTGCGGGTCCTCGTATCCGCGGTGGTGGTGGCCCGGCCCCCGGACGGCGACGTCTGGTTCCCGGGCCGCCGCTCCCTGCCCGTGCCCCAACTGCGGATCCTGGCCCGGGGCGGCCGGGACCCGCGCTGCCGGCGGCAGATGATCGACGCGGTGCTGCACGAAGCGCTGGCCGTCGGACAGGCTCCCGCCGGGTACGTGCAGTTGGTGGACCCGGCGGTGAACGCCCTGATGCTGGAGACCCACCACGGCTGCGCGGACGTGTTCCTCGACCACCTCGTGCGCGGGCGCGGCGAGGGCACGGCCGACGCGGCGGCCCGCGTCCGGGGCCGCCAGGTGGGCGTGCCCGACGTCGCCGCCGACACCCGGCTCTCCGACGACTGCCGGCGCGCCCTGCTGGCCACCGGCACCCACGCCGTCCGAAGCGTCCCCCTCCTCTCCGCCGCCGGCTCCTGCACCGGCGTGATCACCCTGCACTGGCCCGACGCCGGCCACCGGCCGACCTCCGCGCGGACCGAGGCGCTCGCCCTGCTGGCCGCGGAGAGCTCGGCCTGGCTGAGCTGGTACCACCGCTCGGTTCTCCTGGACGCCCTGGAGCACCTCCACCGGAGCCTGACCCGCCCCGCGCCCTGAGCCGAGCCCGCCCGGCGACGGCTGCGTCACCGGCGTCGCCGCCCTGGGAACCCGGACCCCGCACGGACACGCACCACCGGCAGGGAGTCCGATGCATGCCCGATTCGCAGCAGCCCGAACAGCGGCGGCAAGGGCGGCAAGGGCGGGGGCGAGGGCGGCGGGGTGCCTCCGGAACAGCAGCCCGAGCACCCCTGACCCGGCCCCGCACGACCACCGGTGACCCGATCCCGAGCACCCCGGCCCCCCTCCGACGTCCCGCCAAGCGGCCGCCTCCGGGGTCGTCCGGCACGTCCGGACGGCCCCGTCAGGCATTACGCTCCGGGGTATGCGGATCTCCGTCTCCTCCGACATGGACGAACCCGTGGCCCGCTTCCTGGTCGCGGAGCTGCGCCGGCGTGGGCACGAGGTCCGGGAGCACGGCGCGCTGCGGCCCGGGGCCGACGCCCAGTGGGCGGTCTGTTCGGAGGCCGCCGCCCGGGAGGTGGCCGAGGGCACCGCGGACCAGGCGGTGGTGTGCTGCTGGACCGGCACCGGCGCTTCCATCGCGGCCAACAAGGTGCCGGGCGTGCGGGCGGCACTGTGCACGGACGCCGGTACGGCGGACGGGGCACGTCAGTGGAACGACGCCAACGTCCTGGCGCTGAGCCTCCGGCTGACCTCGGAACCGGTGCTGAAGGAGATCCTCGACGCCTGGTTCGCGGCGGAGCCCAGCCAGGACCCGGAGGACCGGCGGAACGTGGCCCGCGTCGGCCGTCTGGACGCCGCCCGGGAGACCTCCTGAAGGCTTCCCCGACGCGCCGCACGGTCCGGCGCGGGCCGTTGCCGTAGGTGGAGGGCGGGGCCGGGGCTCAGTGGGCGCCGAGTCCGCCGCCGCCGAACGAGCCGCTGGAACCCTTGCTCCAGCGCGGGCGGTGCGTCGTCTCGCTCGGTTTGGAGTCCATGTTGCTCAGCTCGTACGGGGTGAGGGGGCGGTCGCCCTTGGCGATCCGTGGGATCTCCGCGGACTCCCTGTTCTGCCGGACCTCGTGCACCGGTCCGTCCGGCGGCAGCTTCGGCTGCTCCTCGGGGCGCGGGCGCGGCGACTCGTTGTACCTGACACGGGAGGTCATCCAGAAGCCGCCGGCGAGCAGCGCGAGGACGCCCACGGCCACGATGAACAGAAAGAGGCTCATCAGGCCGCTCGCCGCGGCCAGCTGCATCGATGCGGTAGTCATAGAACAGGGATACCCCACCAGAACGGGGTGAACCCGGACATCATGGGTTGCGGTAGGTGGTGCGGGACCACCGGTGGCCGGGATCGGCCGGCAGGTCCTGCGGACCCGCCGGCGGGGGTTTGCCGGAGGTCCCTCCGGACCCGCCGACGGAGGAGTGCCGCAGGTCCCTCCGGACCCGCCGGCGGGGGTTTGCCGCCCGTCGCCCCGGCTACCCGCACGAGGTGACATCGCCGACTTCGCAGCAGCTGTACCGCTTCTTGGAAGACCGCTTCACCTGCGCGCAGGCCTGCACGGAGTGCGCCCGGGCCTGTGCCGTGCGCGCGAGCCTGGTCGACCCGGACGGCACCGAGCGCCAGGAGCGGGTGCGCCGGCTGGGCATCGTGTGCGCCGAGGTGTGCGACGCGACGTGTCGCGTCCTCTGCGAGGAGAACCAGCAGGACGAGGAGGCCATTCGGGCCCGGGTCGACTGGTGCCGCTCGATCTGCCTGGAGAGCGCCCGCGCCTTCGACGAGTACCCCGGAGCCGAATCGGCCGCGGGCAGCTGCCGGGCGTGCGCCGCGGCCTGCGCGGACTTCCTGAAGACGCTCCAGTGACGACCGGACCTCCCGAACCCGCTCCGGTGGCGACGGGACCTCCCGAAGGCGCTCCGCCGCGGGCCGGACTTGCGGACGGTGCGCCCTCGGCGGTGGCACTTCCGGGAAGGGTCCCGGTGGCGCCCGGACCTCCGGCAGGCCCTCCGCCGGCGGCCGGGCCGGCCATTCGCCGCGGTCCCGGCATTCCCAATTTCTGAAACACGTTCTACGGTGTGCGCCGTCAGGACCGCCCTTGGGGAGCCTGGAGGCGCCGTGCACCTCGACCACACACCCGAGCAGCAGCGGCTGCGCACCGAGCTGCGTGCCTACTTCGCCGAGCTGGTTCCGGACCACGCCTACGCCCGGTACGCCGACCCGGCCGCGCAGAAGCGGTTCTACCGCGACACCATCCGCCGGCTCGGCGCGGACGGCTGGCTCGGCGTCGGCTGGCCACGGGAGTACGGCGGGCGCGGGATGACGGCGATGGAGCAGTTCATCTTCTTCGACGAGGCCGCGCAGGCCGGCGTACCCCTGCCGCTGATGGCCCTGAACACGGTCGGGCCGACGATCATGCGCTACGGCAGCGACGAGCAGAAGGCGTACTTCCTGCCCCGCATCCTCTCCGGCGAGATCGACTTCGCGATCGGCTACAGCGAGCCCGGCGCCGGCACCGACCTCGCCGCGCTGAGGACCCGGGCCGCACGCGACGGGGACGACTACGTCGTGAACGGGCAGAAGATCTGGACCACCAACGGCGACACCGCGGACTGGGTGTGGCTGGCCGTGCGCACCGACCCCGCGGCCCCGCCGCACAAGGGCATCACCATGCTGCTGGTGCCGACCTCCGACCCCGGTTACTCCTGCACGCTCATCCGCACGCTCGCCTCCCACGACACCACCGCGAGCCACTACGAGAACGTCCGCGTCCCCGTCTCCCGCCGCGTCGGCGCCGAGAACGAGGGCTGGCGGCTGATCACCAACCAGCTCAACCACGAACGCGTCACCCTCGCCGCCCACGGCACCATGGCGATCCGCGCCCTGCACGACGTACAGCGCTGGGCGAGGGAGACCAAGCTCGCCGACGGCCGCCGGGTCGCCGACCTGCCCTGGGTGCGCCGGCTCCTCGCCCGCACCCACACCCGCCTCGACGCGCTCAAGCTCCTCAACTGGCAGATGGTCTCTGCCGTCCAGGACGGCACGCTCACCCCGCAGGACGCCTCGGCCGTCAAGGTCTACGGCTCCGAGGCCCGCCGGGACGCCTACGCCTGGCTCATGGAGATCGTCGCGGCGGCCGGCCCGCTGAAGGAGGGCTCGGCGAGCGCCGTCCTGCACGGAGAACTGGAGCGCGGTTACCGCTCGGCGGTCATCTTCACCTTCGGCGGCGGCAACAACGAGATCCAGCGCGAGATCATCTCCTGGATCGGCCTCGGGATGCCCAGGGTGCGCCGCTGACCCGGGGCTGCAGCGCGGGGCAGCCGCCCGGTCACCCGTCCACGACGCGCAGCACCGCGAGCGTGATGTTGTCGGGGCCGCCGGCCTCGATGGCGGCCTTCCACAGTTCGAAGACGGCCCGCCCGTCGTCGTACTCCCCGAGCACACCGTCCAGGACCTCGTTCGGCAGCGGGTCGGTGAGGCCGTCGGTACAGATCAGGTAGCGGTCGCCGGGGGCGACGGCGATGGCGGTCACATGCGGGGTGACGGCGCGGTACTCCGGAGTGCCGCCCAGGGCCTGGGTCACCAGGGACGTGGTGCGCTGCCCTGGCGCCCGCGGCGGGCTGTCGTCCACGCTGAGCTGGACCACCCCGTCCCGGGGCGCCGCGAAGACCCGGCTGTCGCCCACGTTGAACGCCAGCAGCGACTCGGGCTGTACGACGGCGCCCGCGACGGTCGTCCCCATCGTGGCCAGGGCGTCCCCGCCGCCGCCCGCGGTCGCGTACACCTGGCGGTTGCAGGCGTGCAGAGCCTCGCGGACGTCGTCCTCGCCGGCCAGCCGCGGCCCCGTCGCGGCGAGCCGCTGCACGACCAGCGCACTGGCCACCTCGCCTCCGGGCTGGCCCCCGAGCCCGTCGGCGACCGCCACGACGAGCGGCGTACCGAGCGGGAACACCAGCGTCTGCGGGTTCTCGGTCACCGTGGCGCACAGGGTCCACGGCCCGGCGACGAGACTGTCCTCGTTGTGTGTGCGGACCAGACCGGGATGGCTCAGCGCGCTCACGGCGACGTACGCCATCGATGGCACCCCCTGCCGGGATCAGCCCGCGTACACCCGATGGACGAACTCGGCCATCTGGTCGTCGGTGAGGTGACGGGCGATGTCCGCCTCGCTGATCATGCCGACCATGCGCTTGCCCTCGATCACCGGCAGGCGCTTGATCCGGTGGCCCTCCATCTCCCGCAGCACATCGGAGACGTCGGAGCCGGCGTCGATCCAGCGGGGGGTGCCCTCGCACAGGTCGCCGCACCGGACACGCGCGGGGTCGTGGCCCTCGGCGACGCACTTCACGACGATGTCGCGGTCCGTGATGATGCCGCACATCCGGTCGTCGTGGTTCGGGTCGCTGACCGGCAGCGCCCCCACCTGGTGGTCCCGCATCATCTGTGCGGCGCGGTCCAGCGTCTCGGACGCCGGGATCCACTGGGCTCCGGGGCTCATGATGTCCTTGGCAGTCGTCATCGTCCGTCTCTCCTCCGTCGTGTGGGGATGGATGTCTGTGCGTGGCCCGTGCGTGAACGGGATCGTCTTCCCCTCAGCCGAGCCGGCGCGAGGTGACCGTGAACTGGGCGCCGTCGGGATCGCGCAGGACCGCCTCGTCCTCGCCCTCCGCCAGGACGCTGCCGCCGTGCTTCTCCGACGCCCGGGCGCAGGACTCGACGTCGGTCACGTTGAAGTGCACCTGCCAGTGCGCTCGGACCGAGGGATCGGGCGGCGCCTCCACCGAGCCCGACTCGATGCGGGCCACGACGGCGTCCCCGCTGCGCAGCAGCACCGAGTCCTCCGCGTACTCGACCTCGCAGCAGCCGGGGCGGCCCGAGGCCCACTCCAGGATCTGGCCGTAGAAGATCACGGAGTCGAAGGCGTCGCGGGTGTGGAGGGTGATGAACGTCGGTGCCGCCCGCCGCCACGCCTCCCACTCGGTGACGAGCCTGCCCTGCCACACCCCGAACGCCGCTCCGTCGCGGTCGGCGAGCAGCGCCGCCCTGCCGGGAGGGAAGGAGATCGGCCCGACCGCCACCGTGCCGCCGCGCTCCCGGGTGCGCGACGCGGCCTCGTCGGCGTCCGTCACGGCGAAGTACGGCGTCCAGGCCGCGGCCCGCTGCCCCACGGCGGCCACCGCCGCGATCCCCGCGACCGGTATCCCGTCCTTCAGCGCGGTCAGGAAGTGCTCGCCCAGGCGGGCCTGACGGCACCGCCAGCCCAGCACGGCGCCGTAGAAGTCCTGGGTGGCGTCGAGATCGCGGCTCGTCAGGCTCACCCAGCACGGCGCACCGAACACCGAACTCGTGTCGACGTCATCCGTTGCGCCGGCATCCGTCGCAGCGGATGGGTCTGTCGTGCCGTGGTTCATGGCATCGCTCGCACCCTGGTCTCACAGACCGGCGGCCACCGCTCTGCCTTCCAGTGTCCGCCGAGAACCCCGAGCCTGCACGCCGTGCCCACCGGGGCGGGTCCCGTCGACGCCGGACGGTGGACGCCTACACTTTCGAGTGACTGTTTCCCTGCCGGAAGGGACGTGCGGTGGCTGTGGTCACACCTGCGGACAGCGACGACCCCGGGCTCTTCACCCCCGCCTCCGTGACCTGGCAGATGCACGGCGACCCCATGATGTGGGTCGCCGGCGTCCGCGCGCTCTACCTCCAGGCCCTGCACCCGCGGGCGGTCCGGGGCGTGATGGAGAACTCCGACTTCCGGCGCGACGCCTGGGGCCGGCTGATGCGCACCGCCGACTTCGTGGGGACGACGACGTACGGCACGACCGGGGCCGCCGAGCGGGCCGGGGCCCGGGTGCGCAGGATCCACCGCATGCTCACCGCCACCGACCCCGACACCGGTGAGCGCTACGGCGTCGACGAGCCGGAGCTGCTGCTGTGGGTGCACTGCGCGGAGATCGATTCCTATCTGCACGTCCTGCGCCGCTCCGGTTTCCCGCTCACCGACGCCCAGGCCGACCGCTACATAGCCGAACACCGCGTCAGCGCCCGCCTGGTGGGCCTCGACCCGGGGTCCGTGCCCGGGAGCCGCGCGGAGCTGGCCGCGTACTTCGCGGCGGTCCGGCCGCGGCTGGTCGCCGGCCCCGACGCACGCGCGGTGGACGACTTCCTGCTCCGCCCGCCGATCCACCCCGTCCTCGTCCCGGCACGGGAACTGCTGTGGCGGCGCGTGGCCCTGCTGGCGTACGCGGCGCTGCCGCCGTACGCCCACGCGCTGTACGGCAGGCCGGCCCCCGCGCCCGCCACCGTCACCCGCCGGCTGCGGACCACCGGTGCCCTGCTCCGCCGTGTTCCCGCACGGCTGCGCTGGCAGCTTCCCCCGAAGCACATCCTGCGGGCCATGGAACGCCTCGGCCCGGACGCGCGCCCGGCACCGGAGAAGGCACCGGCAGCACCGGAGGCTCCGTCAGCACCGGAGGCTCCGTCAGCACCGGAGGCTCCGTCAGCACCGTTGATCGCGGCACCGGAGAGGGATCCGGCGGCGCAGCAGGCGGCGGAAGCGGCGGAGTGAGCCGATCCCGTCCGCCTCTGGCCGCCGTGGATCACCGCGTGCTACGAAGGACCATGTCCGCGAACGAGACACCCCGTGCCTACGACGCCGTGATCGTCGGCGGCGGCCACAACGGCCTGGTCGCCGCCGCCTACCTGGCCCGGGCCGGCCGATCGGTGCTGGTGCTGGAACGCTTGGACCACACCGGCGGCGCCGCCGTCTCCACCCGCCCGTTCGCCGGGGTCGACGCCCGGCTGTCGCGCTACTCCTACCTGGTCAGCCTGCTGCCGCCCAAGATCGTCCGCGATCTCGGGCTGGACGTCCGGCTCCGCTCCCGCACCATCTCCTCGTACACCCCGGTACAGCGGGCGGGCCGGCCCACCGGGCTCCTCGTCGGCGGGGGCGAACAGCGCACCCGGGAGGCGTTCACCCGGCTCACCGGCGGCGACCGCGAGTACGAGGCCTGGCAGCGCTTCTACGGCATGACGGGCCAGGTCGCCCGGCGCGTCTTCCCGACCCTCACCGAACCCCTGCCCACCCGGGAGGAACTGCGCCGCCGCATCGACGACGAGGCCGCCTGGCGGGCCCTGTTCGAGGAGCCGGTCGGCGTGGCGATCGAGGAGACCTTCGCCGACGACCTGGTCCGGGGCGTCGTCCTCACCGACGCGCTCATCGGCACCTTCGCCGACGCCCACGACCCCACCCTGGTCCAGAACCGCTGCTTCCTCTACCACGTCATCGGCGGCGGGACCGGCGCCTGGGACGTGCCCGTCGGCGGCATGGGCGCCCTCACCGACGCGCTGGCCGCGGCGGCGCGCTCGGCGGGGGCGCGCATCGCCACCGGGCACGAGGTGGTCCGGATCGACACCGACGGGCACACCGCCGAGGTCGCCTACCGCACGGCCGAAGGAGTGGGCGTCGCCGCCGCCCGGCACGTCCTGGTGAACGCCTCCCCCCAGGAACTGGCCGCCCTCACCGGCGACCCGGCACCCGAACCCGCCGAGGGCGCCCAGCTCAAGGTCAACATGCTGCTGACCCGGCTGCCCCGGCTGCGCGACCCGGACACCGACCCGCGCGAGGCGTTCGCCGGCACCTTCCACATCGCCGAGGGCTACCGGCAGCTGGCCACCGCCCACGCCCAGGCCGCCGCCGGCGAACTGCCCGCCGCGCCGCCCTCGGAGATCTACTGCCACTCCCTGACCGATCCCACGATCCTCGGGGCCGGCCTGGCCGAGCGCGGCTACCAGACGCTCACCCTGTTCGGGCTGCACGCCCCGGCCCGGCTCTTCGACCGGGACAACGACGGCGTCCGGGAGGAGCTGCTGGCGTCCACCCTCGACCAGCTCGACGCCCACCTCGCCGAACCCCTCGCGGACTGCCTGGCCACCGACGCCGACGGCCGCCCCTGCATCGAGGCGAAGACCCCGCTCGACCTCGAACGCGACCTGCGGCTGCCCGGCGGCAACATCTTCCACCGGGCCCTGTCCTGGCCGTACGCCGAGGAGGGCGGCGGACGCTGGGGTGTGGAGACACGGCACGCCAACGTCCTGCTGTGCGGGGCGGGCGCGGTGCGCGGAGGCGGGGTGAGCGGGGTACCGGGGCACAACGCCGCGATGGCGGTGCTGGAGCGGCCCTGACCGCCGTTCGCGGCCGCCTCAGTCGGTGGACCGCTGCCAGCCGGCCGCCGTGATCCGCGCCGCGTCCGCCGGCCGGGCACCGTCGAACAGCACCGTCCCGCCCGCCTCGACGCGCAGCGCGTCCACGTAGGCGCCCCGGCCGACGTACAGACGGTCGGTGGTGTACCGCCAGCGCAGGGCGAGCCGCGGGGCGGTCGGCAGGGCGGCGGTCACCCGGTGCCAGACCCGGCCCGACCAGCCGGTGACCGTGCCCGCCGGGTGCGGCCGGGGGTCCTCGCCGCGGCGGGTGGTGGTGAACGGGACCGGCTGCCAGGTGGTGCCGCCGTCCGCCGTGGACTCCAGCACCACCGTGTCGGAGTCCGGCTCGGTGTCCCACCACAGGGCGCAGCGCAGCCGGGCCGGGCCGCCGGAGGTGTCCAGCGTCGGGAGCGTGAGGGTGGCGGCCGTGGCGCTCGCCATGCCGGAGAACCAGGCGGTGCGGCCGCGCGCCGGGCGGACCGGTACCGCACGGGCGAGGTGGGTGCCGGCGGCGACCCGCGGCGCGGAACCGGAGCGCCAGGTGCGCACCGGGTGCACGGAGTTGCCGAGCACGACCAGGAACGAGTCGGTCGTGGGATCGAGCACCAGGGAGGTGCCGGTGAAGCCGGTGTGGCCCGCCGTGCGCGGTGTGGCCATCGCCCCCATGTACCAGTGCTGGTACAGCTCGAAGCCGAGCCCGTGCCCGTCGCCCGGGAAGGCCGTGTTGAAGTCGGTGAACATCAGGTCCACGGACTCGGGCCGCAGGATGCGCGCCCGGCCGTAACAGCCGCCGTTGAGCAGCGTCCGGCCGAGCACCGCGAGGTCCCAGGCGTTCGCGAAGACGCCCGCGTGACCGGACACACCGCCCAGGCTGTACGCGTTCTCGTCGTGCACCTCGCCCCACACCAGCCCCCGGTCCAGCCCGGACCAGGGCCTGCGCGCGTCCTCGGTGGCCGCGATCCGAGGCTTCCAGGAGGCGGGCGGGTTGTAGCGGGTGCTGTCCAGGCCGAGCGGGCCGGTGACCTCCTCGGCCAGCAGCGCGTCCAGGGTTCGGCCGGTGATCTTCTCCAGGACCAGGTGCAGGGAGATCAGGTTCAGGTCGGAGTAGAGGTAGGCGGTGCCCGGCGGGGTGAGCGGCGCCTCGTCCCAGATGAGCCGGAGCTTCTCCTCGTACGTCGGCGCGTTGTACAGCGGGATCCAGGAGCGGAAGCCGGAGGTGTGGGTGAGGAGCTGGCGGACGGTCACGTCCTGCTTGCCCGCGCGGCCGAAGTCCGGGAGGTACGAGGCGACCGCGCCCTCCAGTTCCAGCGCGCCCCGCTCGATCTGCTGGACGGCGAGGACCGAGGTGAACAGCTTCGAGACGGAGGCGAGGTCGAACACCGTGTCCCGGGTCGTCGGGATCTGCCGGGCGGGGGGCAGTTCGATGCCGGTGTCGGTCGCCTCGTCGTACCGGGCGTAGCGCACGGCCATGCCGATCGGCTCGTGCAGGGCCACGGTGCCGCCGCGCCCGGCGAGCAGGACGGCGCCCGCGTACCAGGGGTGGCGGGGCGACGGAGAGAGGAACGTCTCGGCGTCCGCGACGAGTTGGCGCAGGTGGCCGGGGAGCAGCCCGGCGCGTTCGGGGGAGCCGTGGCGCAGGGTGGGACGGTGACCGGAGGCGGAGGCGGAGGCGGAGGCGGGGACGGCGGCGGCCGGGGCCGCCGGGAACGTGCCGAGGGCCAGCGCGCCGCCGGTGACCAGGGAGCCCACGACGAGCCGGCGGCGGGTCGGTCCGCTCGCCGGTCTGCCCGCGGCTTCGTCCGTCATGGTGCGGCCTCCTGACTGAAAGAATCTTTCCGGGGCTGCCTCGCACGGTGAAACTTTCCTGTCAGGTGCTGGGTGTGTCAACGGGGCGCGGGGCCGGAAAAACTGACGGGCCATCAGGAAAAGTCTTCCGTCGTCCGGCCGCCTGCGGCATCCTGCGCCCATGCAGACGGAGCTGAGCAGGAAACTGGGAATCGAGCACGCCGTCTTCGGCTTCACGCCGTTCCCCGCCGTCGCCGCGGCCATCAGCCGGGCCGGTGGCTTCGGCGTGCTCGGCGCGGTCCGCTACACCGCCCCAGACGACCTCAAGCGCGACCTCGACTGGCTCGACGCGCACACCGGCGGCCGGCCCTACGGGCTCGATGTGGTCATGCCCGCCAAGAAGGTCGAAGGCCCGGAGGGCCGGACACTGACCGAGGCCGACGTCGAGGCGATGATCCCGGAGGAGCACCGGCGTTTCGTCCGCGACACCCTCGCCGCGCACGGGGTGCCGGAACTGGCCGAGGGCGAGGCGTCCGGATGGCGCATCACCGGCTGGATGGAGGAGGTCGCCCGCACCCAGCTCGACGTCGCCTTCGACCACCCGATCAGGCTGGTCGCGAGCGCCCTCGGCTCCCCGCCCGCCGACGTCGTCGCACGCGCCCACGACCGGGACGTCCTGGTCGCCGCGCTCGCCGGCAGCGCCCGGCACGCCAGGAAGCACCGCCAGGCGGGCATCGACATCGTCGTGGCCCAGGGCTACGAGGCCGGCGGCCACACCGGGGAGATCGCCACCATGGTGCTCACCCCCGAGATCGTGGAGGCCGTCGACCCGCTGCCCGTCCTGGCCGCGGGCGGCATCGGCAGCGGCCCGCAGGTGGCGGCCGCGCTCACCCTCGGCGCCCAAGGTGTGTGGCTCGGCTCCGTGTGGCTGACCACCACAGAGGCGGAGCTGCACTCGACCGCCCTGACCCGCAAGCTGCTCGCCGCCGGGTCCGGGGACACCGTCCGCTCCCGCGCCCTGACCGGGAAACCGGCCCGCCAGCTCCGTACCGCCTGGACCGACGCCTGGGACGACCCGGCCGGCCCCGGCACCCTGCCCATGCCCCTGCAGGGGCTGCTGGTCGCTGAGGCGGTCTCCCGCATCCAGAAGTACGAGGTCGAGCCGCTGCTCGGCACCCCCGTCGGCCAGATCGTCGGCCGGATGACCGCCGAACGCAGTGTCCAGGCCGTCTTCGACGACCTCACCCGCGGCTTCGAACGGGCCGTGGACCGCATCAACCGCATCGCCGGAAGGAGCGGCCAGTCGTGAGCGCACCCGCCAGCACACCCCCCGCCGGTTTCTGGGCCCAGGCCGCCCACGACCCCGGCCGCACGGTCCTGATCGCGCCGGACGGCACCGAGTGGACGGCCGGCCGGCTGCACGCCGCCGCCAACCGCCTCGTCCACGGGCTGCGCGCCGCCGGACTCGGCCGCGGGGACGCCCTCGCGGTCGTCCTGCCCAACGGCCCCGAGTTCCTCACCGCCTACCTCGCCGCCAGCCAGGCCGGTCTCTACCTCGTCCCCGTCAACCACCACTTCGTGGGCCCGGAGATCGCCTGGATCGTCGCCGACTCCGGCGCCAAGGTCCTCATCGCCCACGAGAGGTTCGCCGGCCCGGCCCGCGAGGCCGCCGACGAGGCCGGGCTGCCGGCGAGCCACCGGTACGCGGTCGGCCCGGTCGACGGCTTCCGGCCGTACGCCGAACTGCTCGAAGGGAAGCCCGAGTCGGCGCCCGCGGACCGGGAGCTGGGCTGGGTCATGAACTACACCTCCGGTACGACCGGCCGCCCGCGCGGCATCCGTCGGCCGCTGCCCGGCAAGCGCCCCGAGGAGGCCTACCTCGGCGGATTCCTCGGCATCTTCGGCATCAAGCCGTACGACGACAACGTGCACCTCGTCTGTTCGCCGCTGTACCACACCGCCGTCCTCCAGTTCGCCGGCGCGTCCCTGCACATCGGGCACCGCCTGGTGCTGATGGACAAGTGGACACCGGAGGAGATGCTGCGTGTCATCGACACCTACCGGTGCACCCACACCCATATGGTCCCGACCCAGTTCCACCGGCTGCTGGCACTGCCGGACGAGGTCAAGGCCCGCTACGACGTCTCCTCCCTGCGGCACGCCATCCACGGGGCCGCGCCCTGCCCCGACCACGTGAAGCGGGCGATGATCGACTGGTGGGGCCACTGTGTGGAGGAGTACTACGCCGCCAGCGAGGGCGGTGGGGCCTTCGCCACCGCCGAGGACTGGCTGAAGAAACCCGGCACCGTCGGCAAGGCCTGGCCCATCAGCGAACTCGCGATCTTCGACGAGGACGGCAGACGGCTGCCCCCCGGCGAACTCGGCACCGTCTACCTGAAGATGAACACCGGCGGCTTCTCCTACCACAAGGACGAGGCTAAGACGCGGAAGAACCGCATCGGCGACTTCTTCACCGTCGGCGACCTCGGCTACCTGGACGAGGACGGCTACCTCTTCCTCCGCGACCGCAAGATCGACATGATCATCTCCGGCGGGGTGAACATCTACCCCGCCGAGATCGAGTCCGCCCTGCTGGCCCATCCCGCCGTCGCCGACGCCGCCGTCTTCGGCATCCCGCACGACGACTGGGGCGAGGAGGTCAAGGCCGTGGTCGAACCCGCCCCCGGCCACGAGCCCGGCCCCGGGCTGGCCGCCGCGCTCCTCGACCACTGCGCCGGGCGGCTCGCCGGCTACAAGCGGCCCAGGAGCGTCGACTTCATCGCCGAGATGCCCCGCGACCCCAACGGCAAGCTGTACAAGCGGCGGCTGCGGGACCCGTACTGGGAGGGACGCACACGCCCCGTGTGAGACGGGTGCGGTCTCACCTCACCAGTCGGTGTGTTTCCGCCGTTCCCGGGTGCTTGACCTGTCCTGGTGGCGGACCGAGGATCATCAGTCATGACGCAGGGACAGGGCAGCACGGTCGACGGGGTGCTGCGGCGCAGCGCCCGGCGCACGCCGGCACGGATCGCGGTCGAGTACGGCGACCGCGCCTGGACGTACGAGGAACTCGACGCGGCCGTCTCCCGCGCGGCGACCGTCCTGCTCGCCCGGGGACTCACCGCGGGCGACCGGGTCGGCTCCTACGGCCACAACTCCGACGCGTACCTGATCGGCTTCCTGGCCTGCGCCCGCGCCGGCCTCGTGCACGTGCCGGTCAACCACAACCTGACCGGTGACGATCTCGCGTACATCGTCGGCCAGTCCGGCAGTTCCCTGGTCCTCGCCGACCCCGAGCTCACCGACCGCCTCCCCGCCGGCGTCCGCACGCTTCCGCTGCGCGACGCCGACGACTCGCTCCTGGCCCGGCTCGCGACGGCATCCCCGTACGACGGCCCCGAACCGCGCACCGAGGACCTGGTGCAACTGCTCTACACCTCCGGGACCACCGCGCTCCCCAAGGGCGCGATGATGACGCACCGCGCCCTGGTACACGAGTACCTGAGCGCGATCACCGCCCTCGACCTCAGCGCCGGCGACCGCCCCGCGCACGCCCTGCCGCTCTACCACTCCGCGCAGATGCACGTCTTCCTGCTGCCCTGCCTGGCGGTCGGCGCCACCAACCTGATCCTCGACGGACCCGACGGGGACCGGCTGTTCGACCTGATCGAGGCGGGACGTGTGGACAGTCTGTTCGCCCCGCCGACGGTCTGGATCGGCCTGTCCCGGCGCCCCGACTTCGCGACCCGGAACCTGTCCGGGCTGCGCAAGGCCTACTACGGCGCGTCGGTCATGCCGGTGCCGGTCCTGGAACGCCTGCGCGAGCGACTCCCGGGGCTGGGCTTCTACAACTGCTTCGGGCAGAGCGAGATCGGCCCGCTGGCCACCGTCCTGGCGCCCGACGAGCACGAGGGCCGGATGGACTCCTGCGGCCGTCCCGTCCTGTTCGTGGACGCCCGGGTGGTCGACGAGGACGGCAAGGACGTCCCCGCCGGCACGCCCGGTGAAATCGTCTACCGTTCACCGCAGTTGTGCGAGGGCTACTGGGACAGGCCCGAGGAGACGGCCGAGGCCTTCCGCGACGGCTGGTTCCACTCCGGGGACCTCGCGGTGCGGGACGCCGACGGCTACCTCACCATCGTGGACCGGGTGAAGGACGTCATCAACTCCGGCGGCGTGCTGGTGGCTTCGCGCCAGGTCGAGGACGCCCTGTACACCCATGAGGCGGTCGCGGAGGCCGCGGTGATCGGCCTGCCCGACGCGCGGTGGATCGAGGCCGTCACGGCGGTCGTCGTCCCGCGCGGTGAGGTGACGGAGGATCAGCTCGTCCGGCACGTGAAAGAGCGGATCGCGCCGTTCAAGGCGCCCAAACGGGTCCTGTTCGTCACCGAGTTGCCGCGCAACGCCAGCGGCAAGATCCTCAAGCGCGAGCTGCGGGACCGCTTCAGCGGCTAGCGGGGGCCCGCTCCGGCAGCAGCGCGTCGGCGAGCAGCCGCCAGTACGGCAGGGCCGACGCGCCCGGTTCGACCCCGATCACCTGTACGGCCACATGGTCGGCGCCCGCGTCGACATGGCCGTGCAGCTTCCGTACGACGGTGTCCGGGTCGCCCCAGAACACCAGGTCGTCCACGAAGCGGTCGCTGCCCCCGCCGGAGAGGTCGTCCTCCGTGTAGCCCAGCCGGCGGAACTTGGCGAGGTTGTACGGCGTCCGGAGGTAGCCGTACAGGTGCTCGCGCGCAAGGGCGCGGGCGGTGGCCGGGTCGGACTCGAACAGCACGGCGTGCTCGACGGCCAGGAAGGCGTCCGGGCCGAGGATCTCCCGGGCCCCGGCGGTGTGGGCCGTGTTCACGTGGTACGTCTGGGCACCCTCGGCGCGGTCGCGGGCCAGCTCCAGCATCTTCGGTCCGTACGCCGCCAGCAGCCGCCGGACCGGGGTCCGCGGCCCGGGGTTGGGGGTCTGCAGGGTGTCCAGCTCGTCCAGGTAGGCCGACATGGCGGCCAGGGGCCTGACGCCCGGCCGGGGGTCGCCGCCGAAGCCGAGGCCGAGCACGTGCCGGCCCGGGTAGGCGTCCGCGAGCAGCGTGGCCGCGCCCTTCGTCCAGCGGGCCTCCCGGGACCAGATCCGCGCGATGCCGTTGACCACGTTCAGCTTCCGCGTCGAGGCGAGCAGCAGCCCGGCGTGCGTGAACGCGTCCCGGCCGAGCGCCTCGGGGATCCACAGCGCCCGCCAGCCCATGTCCTCCAACTGCCGGGCGGAGTCCCGGAGCCGGGCGGCCGTCTGGTGCTCGAAGTCGAAGGTGTAGATCCCGTAGGTGCCGAGGTTCATTGGTGCGCTCCCGTCGATCGTCAATTCGTAATATCGCAGATTTCCGATACGAATCGCAAGGGGGTGCGTACGCCGAAGTCGGGAGGCAGGTGGGTGGTCGGCGAGGGGCTGGGCGTGCCTGGCGAAAGGCAGGGGGGTGCCCGGCGAGCGGCCTGCGGGCCGCCGAGCCGTTCGGGTGACGCAAGATCGATTCGGCGGCGCACGGCCGCACGGGGTGGCCCGGCCTCGGGAAGGATGGCGCCCGCACGTCGTCGCTCCTCGTGAAGGGACACCCGTTCCATGCGTCTTCGCACCGCCGCGGTCGCCGCCTTCGCCCTCGCCCTGGTCCTGACCGCCACCGGCTCCGCCTGCGCCGCGGAGGGCGAGTTCCAGTACACCTACACCGGCCTGGACGGCGCGCCGCGGACCGCGGTGCTGGAGGATCCGGAGAACGGGGAGTGCGTCACTCTGCCGGAGGTGGCGGACCCGGGCGCCACCTCGCCGGCCCACTCCCCGCGCAACCGCACGGACGCGCCCGCCGTGGTCTTCACGGAGCCGGACTGCGAGGGTGAGTCGTTCACGCTCCGCCCGCACACCGGCCGCGGCAGCGAACGGCTCAAGCTCCGCTCCGTCCTGTTCCTCTGAGGGCGGCCCGGGCGTCCTGGGGCGGCGGTCCGGAGAGTTCTCCGACGGTGATCCGGAGGGTCCTCCGACGGTGGTCTGGCAGGGCCCTCGGTCGGCACCCCCTAGATGTGCTGTCCCGGGACGTTGGTGACACGCGTGCTGGGTGCTTGAACAGGTGAGGGCCTTCTGGGTTCGGTGTGGATTGCGACATCTGCACCAACG